>NZ_JAPDPC010000003.1:0-300000 GCF_026283945.1 Dyella humicola | reverse complement strand
GCATCGACAGCGCGGGCCAGCGCACCCGCGCGATCGAACGCAAGCTGCGCAGCGTGGAAACACTATCCGGCGACGCCGCCCAGGAGCTCTTGGGCGATGCCTTGCCTGCCCTCGAAGACGGCAGCGAAGAGGACGTCGAGGTCTGAGGCCAGCATGGGCGGGGCCCGCGCAGGCTCGATGCCGCTTGACCTGGGGGCCGTAAGCGGGTTCCACCCATTCGCGTGTAAAATGGTCGTTTTTTAGCCAGCAGAATCGTGCAAGCTCCTCGACGGACGACGGTCCGCGGCCCAACGTTCATCCGCTTACTTGCTCGTCTCAGCGACGTTGACGCCCAACAATCGAACGCATCGCTGTCGGACCGGTTGAGCCAGTGGCTCGACTGGAAGCATGCCCTCGCGCTGTCCACGGCGCTTGACGGCGTGCCCTCGGCGATGCCTTCCGAGGTGCCCACCGTTGGCAGCGCGGAGGAAGACGAGTGCGCGCGCCTCCGCGCGTCGTTGGCGGAGGCGATCGCGAGTAAGCCGGAAGCGACCGTCTCAGCCAAGCGCGCGACTCGGCGTGCGTCCGCCGCCGAAGACGGCGCCGACGTGGCCGTCGATTACACCGTCTTTCGCCAGCGCTATCTCCACCTGCAGCGGGCGATGCAGGCGGCCACCGGCAGCTTGCGCGGCCGTCTGCGGGACCGGCTCGCCGAACAATCGACCGAGCTGGCTCACTTGGCGGAAGTCGATGCCGTGATGGAGCTCGCGCTGAGTCCGCGCGAGCAGACGCTGCTGGCCAGCGTGCCCGCTTTACTCGGGGAACACTTCGAACGCCTGCGTCAGGCCGAGCAGCTGGCTCTGGCCGACGCACCCGCATGGGAAGGCACCCCTGTGGCCATGCCAGGCGCATGGCTGGACGTGTTTCGCAAGGATATGCAGAGCGTGTTGCTCGCCGAACTGGATGTTCGTTTTCAACCGGTCGAAGGCCTGCTTGCAGCGCTTCGCACCCGCTAACTGGGTCGTCATGTTCAGAAATCTTCTCAACCTCGCTGTGTTCTTTGTCGGCCTTGCGGCCGTGTGCTGGATCGGCGCGGGCTACATCGGCTCCAATCCGCTGGGAGCGGCCGTCGCCGGCTTGATCGGCGTCTGCTACGTCGCCGGGGCAGTCGAGCTGTATCGCTATCGACAAGCCACCTCCATGCTGCAGCGTGCCGTGACGGACTTGTCCGCCGCACCCACCGGCCTGGGTGACTGGCTTGAGCGCCTGCATCCCAGCCTGCGCAACGCGGTGCGTCTACGCATCGAGGGTGAGCGCGTAGCCTTGCCAGCGCCGGCGCTGACGCCGTATCTGGTCGGCTTGCTGGTCTTGCTGGGCATGCTGGGCACTTTGCTGGGCATGATGGCGACGCTCAGAGGCACCGGCATCGCGCTGGAAAGCGCGACGGACCTGCAGGCGATCCGCGGCTCGCTCGCCGCTCCGGTCAAGGGACTGGGCTTTGCGTTTGGCACGTCGATCGCGGGCGTGGCCACTTCCGCCATGCTCGGGCTGCTGTCGGCCCTATGCCGGCGCGAGCGCCTGCAGGTCGTGCAGCTGCTGGACGTAAAAATCGCCACCACCCTGCGCAGCTTCTCGCAGAGCCATCAGCGCGAGCAGGCGTTCAAACTGCTGCAACAGCAGACCGAATCGATGCCTGCGCTGATCGATCGGCTGCAAACGATGATGGCGACCATCGAGCAACACAGCGTGGCCGCGAGCGAGCGGCAGTCCGCCAGCCAGGCGGCCTTCCATGCCAACACCGAGACCGTCTACACGCGCCTCGCCGCCTCGGTGGAGCAGTCGTTGCAGACCAGCGTTGCCGAGAGCGCCCGCGCCGCAAGCGCGGCGCTGCAACCGGTCGTGGCGTCCACCATGGCCGGCCTTGCGCGCGAAACCGCGGCGCTGCACGACAGCGTCGCGCAGGCCGTGCAGCGGCAACTCGACGGGTTGTCGGCTGGCTTCGCGACGAGCACCACGACGGTGGCCGACATCTGGAACCAGGCCCTGGTCGCGCAGCGGCAATCGAACGAGGCGCTGGCGCAGGATCTGCGCATCGCGCTGGAGCGCTTCAGCGAGACCTTCGAGCAACGCTCGGCCGGTCTGTTGGATGGCGTGGCGGCGCGACTCGACACTAGCGCGAGCAGCGCGGCGGACGCGTGGAACCACGCGTTGTCGCGGCAGGATGGTGTCAATGAAGCGTTGGCATCCCGCAACCAGCAAGCGCTGGCCGTTGCCGCAAGCACCTTCGAAGAACATGCGGCATCGCTGGTGCGCGTCGTGCAGCAATCGCATGCGGACCTGCAGTCGGCACTCGAATCGCGGGATGAAAGCCGCCTGACGAGCTGGACCTCGGCATTCGCCTCGGTGACGGACGCGTTGCGCGCGCAGTGGCAGCAGGCTGGCGAACACGCGGCGAGCCAACAGCAGGTGATTTGCGACACGCTCGCGCAAACCTCGCGCGACATCTCGGCACAGACCAAGGCACACGCCAGCGACACGATCAGCGAGATTTCCCGTCTCGTGCAAGCCGCATCCGAAGCGCCCAAGGCGGCGGCCGAGGTCATTGCCGAGCTGCGCCAGAAGCTCTCCGACAGCATGGTTCGCGATACCGCGATGCTGGATGAACGCAGTCGCCTGCTGGCCACCGTGGAAACCCTGCTCGATGCGGTAAACCATGCGTCGACCGAGCAACGGACCGCCGTCGATGCGCTGGTCACCACCTCGGCGGATCTGCTGGATCGCGTCAGCACCCGCTTCACCGACCATATCGAAGCCGAAACCGGCAAGCTTGGCGCGGTGGCCGCCCAGGTCACCGGCAGTGCCATCGAAGTGGCGAGCCTGGGCGACGCGTTCGGCGTGGCGGTACAACTGTTCGGCCAGTCAAACGAAGCGTTGATGGAGCGCTTGCAGCAAGTTGCCACCGCGCTGGACAACTCGCTCGCGCGCAGTGACGAGCAGCTGGCGTACTACGTGGCGCAGGCCAGGGAAGTCATCGACCTCAGCATGCTTTCGCAGCAGCAGATTATCGAGGATCTGCAGCAGCTTGCCGGGCAGCGGGCGGCGGCCGAGATCGAAACGGCATGAACGACGAGATTGACGTCGAAGCGGAGTCGACGGCACCGATCTGGGCCGCGTTCGGCGACTTGATGTCGGTGCTGCTCGGTGCGTTCGTGCTGATCCTGGTCGGTGTGATCGGCGTACAACTGCAACTCTCCAGCCGACTGGATGAAGAGGTCAAACAGCGACAGGCCGAGGCGCAGCGTCGCATGACCCTGGAACAGGCCTTGGCCGGCCCGCTGGCAGCGGGCCGCGTGACCCTGGTCAACGGACGCATCGGTATTCGCGGCAGCGTGTTGTTCGCGCTGAATTCCGATCAGCTTCAGCCGGAAGGACGTGAGGTCCTGAAGAGCCTGGCGGGCCCGCTTTCCAACTATCTGCAGTCGCGCGATGAGATCCTGATGGTGAGCGGCTTCACCGACGACCAGCAAGTGCGCGATGGCAACCGCCAGTTCGCCGACAACTGGGAGCTTTCGGCCGAGCGCGCGCTGACCGTGACTCGCGCCTTGATCGCGGACGGCGTCTCCTCGTCCTCGGTATTCGCTGCAGCCTTCGGTGCCGAACAGCCGGTCGGCTCGAATGCCAATGACGAGGGCAGGGCCAAGAACCGCCGCGTGGAGATAGCGCCCATTCCGAAGCCATCGACGACCACCGTGACGGCCCATGAGCCATAGTGGAGCGCGCGCCGGGACGCTATTGGACATGTGGCGCGAACAGCATGCCGATCGCCTTGATCCCGTACGCTTCCATTTCATGGTGGCGCTGGAGCGGCGTGCGGCCAGCCACGATGGCGAGGTGCGACGCCTGCTGGACGACCGACTGTCCAAGCTGCTGGACAGCTATGCCGCCGATCTCGCCAACGCGGTGACGAGCAACACGGCCACGTCCTGTGTGCCCGCTGCTGGAGCGCTTGGCGCACTCGTCGATTACCTGGCCAGTTGCTCGGCGACGCGGGGCGATGAACTGCCCGCGGGCGGCGGGACGCCCCTGGCCGCTTCGTATCCGGAATTGGCGGCGCTCGACGCGTTTCGAAAAATCTGGTCCAAGCTGCGTACGGACGGCCACCTGCGGCAGTCGCTAAAGCCGGTACCCGCGAATGCAGGCCCGCTCAACTCGGGCGCCCTCGCACACCGCTCGATCGCGCTCATGCGCGAACTGTCACCCGGGTATCTGCAGCACTTCTTGTCGTACGTCGATGACTTGTCGTGGATAGAGCGGTTGAACGACGCCCGCGCATGGTCAGCCAAGGATGCGCCTCGCGCCGCAAGCACCAGGAAGCGCGCCAAGGCAAAGCCGCGCACGCCCTGAGGACTGACGGCCATGCCTGCCGCTGGATAGCTGCTGAGTTCCGCGTGAGGCTAGACGGGCACCACGCTCCCTACCTTGTCGCGCGCCATCACCACGTGGGTGGTGAATCGGCGGATATTCGCGTTGTCGAACAACAGGCGACGCGTAAATACCTCGAAGTCGTCCATGTCCCTGGCGGTGACGATCAACACGAAGTCGGCTTCGCCGGTGACGTAGTAGCACTGCTGCACATTGGGGTCGGCGCGCGCGGCCACGCGGAAGGCATCGAGCATGTCCACCCGCTCGCGCTCCAGCTCCACGCCAACGATGAAGCTCATCGCCTGGCCGACGGCCGCCGGGTTCACCAGCGCGACTTCGGCCGTGATCACACCCAGCTTGCGCAGATGCTTGAGTCGACGCTGCACCGCCGCGGCGGACAGACCGATGTCCGCTCCAATGTCCTCGCCGGTGACCCGCGCATCCCGCTGTACGCGTCGAAGGATCTCGCGATCGAAATCGTCCAGCACATAGTTTGCCGTCATGCTGCATAGATAAGCCAAAAAATGCGCCCAGGCAACGGCAAGGCAGGCGAATACGCAGCCTCCCCGCGCGGCAGCTCGACAAAATGCTTGTCCATCGCTCGCCCTCGGGCGCCGCCGATCGACGTCTCAGCCACCAACGACCAGGCCCCATGAAACTTCTCTATCAGACGCACTCCCCGTACGCGCGCAAGGTGCTGGTCATGGCCCATGAAGTGGGCCTGGCCGATCGTCTCGAGGTGATTCCCCACGAGACCAGCCCAACCCTGCGAAATGAAGAAGTGTTTCAGCTGAACCCGTTGGGCAAGGTTCCCGTGCTGGTACGCGACGACGGCACCTCGCTGTTCGACTCGAGCGTCATCTGCGAATACCTCGACAGCCCGCATGACGGGCCGAAGATGATTCCTGCCGCGCCGACGCAACGGTGGCGGAGCCTGCAACTGCAGGCATTGGCGCAAGGCCTGTGCGAGGCGGGCATCAGCGTGCGCCATGAAACCGTGCGCAGACCGGCGCGTTATCGCTACCCGGCGATGCGCGACGGGCAGATCGAGAAGCTGGTCGCCTCGTACGATTTCCTTGAGCAGGAGTACGCCAGCCGCTCGGCTGCGGAAACCAGCATCGTTGATATCGGGGCGATCGCCATAGCCACGGCGCTGAGTTGGCTCGCGTTTCGTGACCTGCCGGCATTCGAAAGCGGACGGCCGCATCTGTCGGCGTGGTATCGCGCCTTCCTACAACGCCCGTCCATGCTGGCAACGCCGTTGGCAGGTGAAACCGTCGATTGACTGCATCGACACGCTGCAAGCCGTCTTCCATCCCCTTCCTTGCACTGGAGGCTCACATGAGCTCGCTCTGGACCGACCTGCTGGTCCTGCATGGCTATATCACCGATGCAAAGTTGACACGTCGATTGGCACAGGTGAAGCGGCGGCGCGACGTTGAACGCGACCGTCGCAAGCTTTCACCCGGCAGGAGGTTGCGCGCATGGTCGGCGCGTCTGTGCCTGGGTATCGGCGACGGCAAGCTGCGCACGCAATGACGGGCTATGCATGCCAGCGCAAGCCGCGTTCGCCAACTTTGCATCGCGCGCTAGGCCAGCGGTTTTTCCAAGGCGCATGACAACCGATGACGCGTCCCAGAGGGAGCGTAGGCATGCATCCGTGGGGAGGCTGTGAAATAGGCCAGCTGCTGCAAGGCCTCGCAAAGGTGTTCCGAAGCAAGGCGCGATTGTCCGCCGCATGCCGCTGAGATACGCTCGGACAGCGCGTGGCTCAGCGCCAAAACCGGTGGGGTGGTTCGATGTATCGATCGATACTTACGGCACTCAAGCGTCTGGTGATCCTGGTGCTGGTGGTCCTCCTCAGCGTGCTCGGCATGCGCGCCTGGGACGCATGGCGTGGCGCTCCGCTGCACGCATGGCATACCTTCGAGCCGCATGAGCTGACGGCGGCACAGATCGACGCCACCGACTGGAAAGGCTACCTGGCCGCCGAGAATGCGCTCTTTGACGAGGTGAAGCGCAACGTCACGGACAAGCTTCCGCCTGCCGACCAGGTCGCCACCAATCGTTTCTACGCCGGCGCGCCCATCTACCCGGGTCGCTTTGCCACGGACTGGAATCGCTCCTACCAGATGGCGCCCGAGGGGCCACCGGTGGGCACCGTGGTGCTGCTGCACGGACTGACCGATTCGCCCTACAGCCTTCGTCACATCGCGCGTGTTTATCGGAGTCAGGGCTTCTTTGTCGTTGCTATCCGCCTGCCTGGGCATGGCACCGTGCCCGCCGGCCTCAGTCACGTGAAGTGGGCCGATTGGATGGCAGCGACACGGCTGGCGGTACGCGAGGCGCGCAGCCACGCGGACCCACATGCACCGTTGCACCTTGTCGGCTTCTCCAATGGCGGTGCGCTGGCGATGAAATATGCGCTCGATGCCATCGAGGATCCGAAGCTGGCCCGCCCCGATCGTCTGATCCTCATCTCACCGATGATCGGAATTACGCGCTTTGCGCGCTTTGCCGGGATTGCCGGACTACCCGCCTTGTTGCCGGCCTTTGCACGCGCTTCGTGGCTGGACGTGGTGCCCGAATTCAATCCCTTCAAATACAACTCCTTCCCGGTCAACGGTGCGCGCCAGGCCTACCTGCTCACCGATGTGCTGCAAAGCCAGCTCCAGCGTCTCGGGCAGAGCAATCAGCTTGGCGACATCGCGCCCGTCCTGACCTTTCAGTCGGTGGTCGATTTCACCGTAAGCACGGCCGCGGTGATGCGCTCCCTCTACGCGCTACTGCCGGACAACGGCAGTGAGATCGTGTTGTTCGATGTGAATCGCGACCATGCGTTCGATGTACTCATGCGTCCCGCGTCATCAAGGGCGCTCAGCCGCGTACTGCCCACGGGGCCGCAGCGCTTCCGCATCACCGTACTGGGAAGCGTGCCGCCGGACGATGCCATCGTGGAGACCACCATCGAGGCGCATTCCACCGAATCGCACACGCGCCCCTTGTCGCTGCACTATCCACCGGGCGTGTTTTCCATGTCGCACGTATCGCTACCATTTCCACTTGACGACTCGCTCTATGGAACCACGCCCAACCCCGATGAGTTCTATGGCACGCATCTGGGCACGCAGGCGCCACGCGGCGAACGCGGTGCGCTCGTACTGAATATCGACGCGATGATGCGCATGGCATCGAACCCGTTCTTCGCTTATGTGCTTGACCGCGTGCGCGAGCTGATCGCCAACCCGGCGCCGCCGCCATCGCACGGGGAAACCGCCAGCGAAAAGCCGCCGTCCGATGCCGAGCGCGAAGCCATGGAAAAAGAGTTCGAGGAATCCAGCGATATCGATAGCAACGGCGCCCAGATACCGTGGTAGGCAAAGGCTGAGCGTTTCCCATACGCCAAGCCCCTCATCATGAGGGGCTTGGGAACGGCCAGGCACAGGCGTTGAGGCGGAACGCCGCTCGCCTGTTCAGAAGAACAGATAGGTCGCGATCAAGCCATAACTCATCTGATTCTTTTTCTGCACGATTGGGCTGTCGCCCGCATCGTTCTCAAGCCAGGCCGCCGTTATGTCGGCCCCTAGAACCCAGTGGTTGGTAGGCCGATAGGCGGCGCCGACAGAAACGCGTACCTCGTTGACGCCCGAGCCCAGTGAGTAGGGCGCCAGGCCGGAGCGGGCACTCTGCGTTGCGTCTACGCCGAAAAAGGTTCGGTTGTATTGACTGCTGCCCCAGGTGACTCCCGGCCCCGCAGAGAAGGACCACTGCTCGGTCGGCTCGTAGGTGCCCATCGTGTCCAAGGTCACCACGGTCCCGCGCTGGTTCCCCCCGATATCCGATATCACGCTGCTGCGCGCCGTGAACCAGTCATAGGTGAAGACGCCAAACGCTTCGCCGTGGGTCGTGCGTTTGACATCGCCCAGGCCGCGCAAATGCGCATCGTCGGATTCCTGTCGCGGTTCGAAGAAGTCGTAACTCACCGCAACGCCAGCCCGCCAGTGGTCGTCGTGATACAGATACGCGCCAGCCGACACCAGCGAGCCCGCATCAGGATTCGCACCGACGAACCAGCGACCATAGCCCGCACTGAGTATCGGTAGACCTTCGACCTTGGTGTCCCTGGCGCCAGGGAACGTGGGCATGCTGACCACGCCAGCACCCACCGCGAAGCGCCAAAAGTCCCACTCACCTCCCTGGGGTTCGGGGGGCTTGGAAAGTGCATAGATGCTGTTTGACAACTCCAGCGTGTCGTCCGCCATCGCCGTGACGGCCACGCCTGCCAACGCCAAGCCCGCCAGCAGACTCATACCCAGGCGTTTCGATCGAGAGCTCATTGCGCATCCCCAGTGGATAAGGTGACGTGCGTGCGAGGGCAGCGGCTGCACCCCGTCGGACGCTCCAAGGCCTCGCACTCCCGCCTAGCGACTCCTTTTGCCCGCTCGAAACCCCCGCAATGGATCGGGAGGGGCATTCAAGCGTCCGCTATTCAGGCGATCAACAGGGCCCTGCGCCACCAAGGTAGTGATTGCGATGTCAGCCCCGCGTCAAAATGGGACCCACTTTCGATCGTCAATTCGCACCGGCGAGCCCGCGCAGGCCCCGTAGTCTTAACATGGGGAAATTACGTAAAACTACCGGGACGCCTGGAT
Source organism: Dyella humicola (assembly GCF_026283945.1). Lineage (NCBI taxonomy): Bacteria > Pseudomonadati > Pseudomonadota > Gammaproteobacteria > Lysobacterales > Rhodanobacteraceae > Dyella > Dyella humicola. Next base: position 290,947 of record NZ_JAPDPC010000003.1, on the reverse strand, counting down.
TTCATGCCCCGCCCTCCGACGGCCGAGGGGTTTCCTCGACCGGCCTTGCGTCGACATCGACGCATGCCCAGGACTGATGGGCTGCATGGACGAGGCTTACCGACGGTTGCTGGCGTGCATGCAAGACGCTCCATGACGTTCGGCCAGGCCCGGCACACCACGGTTTTGGCGCCGCCAGGCGCCTTCAGTTCAACGCGGACGCACGGCAACTGTCCGCGCGAACGCGCCCTGGGCAGATGCCGCTGACCCGTTTGAACAGGCGGCGGAAGGCCGCTTCGCTGCTGTAGCCGAGCTGCTGGGCGATGCCCGCCACGGATTGCTGCCGATCTCGCAGTAGCTGCTCCGCAACGCTTACGCGCCACTGCGTGACGTACTGCACGGGCGGAACCTTCATGAGCTGGGTGAAGCGTTCCGCGAACGCGGAGCGTGACATGCAGGCCAACGACGCCATCGACTGCATGGTCCAGGTGAGGCCGGGGTTCTCATAGACCGCTTGCATGACCCTGGCGATACGCGGATCCGCCAGCGAGGCGAAGAGCCCGCGGCGTTCATCAGCGCGTTGTGCAAAATCACAAACGGCAAGCGTGAACAGCGCATCCGCGAGTTTGTTGAGCAACACCTGCCGACCGGCGAGGCCGGCATGCACCACCTCGACCATCATGGCCGACAACTGCTGAAACGTGCGATGGGCCTCCTTCGAGCGGATCACCACACACGCAGGCAGCGCCTGACTGAGTGGATGTTGCGACGTGCCCATGAAATGGAGCTCGCCACAGATGAGGCTGGTCTGGTCCGGGGATTCCGCGCCCGCGTGGCCACCTGCGCTCAGGCGATGCGGGTCACCATGCGGGAAAACCACGAGGTCGCCTGTCTCCAGATCGATCCTCTGATCGAGCGCGGGACTTTCGACCCTGCACTGACCGATGCCCACCAGATGAAAAAGCCCACGCGAATAACGGGGTTCGTCGAGGAACCACGTGCCACAGCGATGCAATTCAGCGATCACCTCGACGCGCAACATGGAGTGGTTGAGCAGAGACTCAAGCGCCGGCTCGATGAGCACGGGACGTGAGCCAGCGGACAGGACGGGATTCGGTTCGATGTACACGGGAGTTCCTTCCGACGGTTCGCTCGATACCTGAACTTCGCCGGATGGGTTCCCGCGGTTACATGGCACCCTCGCCCGCCATGGCGAGCCAGTCTGAGGCCCGCAACCCGCCAATCAGCCCTTCATCCAGCCATTGCGAAAGCAGTGCCGCCATGCGCGGCAATGCCGCCAACTGACCATTGTGCTCCCCCAAATGTTCACAAAGCTGTGAAAACGCCTCCCCGCGCATGGCGCCGGCCAACGCCGCGCATTCATCGGCCTGGATCAGTCGGTAGCGCACTTCCAGCGACTGGCGCCAGACGAGCATGTGACGGGGCTTGCCGAGACGCCGCAGGCGTGGCCGTTTCAGGCCGCGGTCGGCCGCGCGGCGGAATGCATCGACGTTGTAGGCGCTGGTCAACATCTGCAGATGGCTCTGCGGGGTGAGCCGCAAATCGGCCCAGGCCTCCGCCGGCACGGCGGCGAGATCCGTTGCGTTCAAGACGGGCTCATCGGTCGCATCGAAGACCGTGGAAATGGCCCAGTCCAGGCGTGCCATATCGGCCAGCTCGGGCTTATCGCGCCAGGGCAAGGCATGTTCCAGATAGGCCGGCAGGCCCGCGCCATGCCAGCGGATGTTGTAGTGCTCGGATGGGTGCGCGGCCACATAGCCATCCAGCAGATGGGTGAAGCGAGGCCCCGCCATCAACCCGAGCCCCGCGTATTCCGTCGCCAGCGCATCGCGTAGGCGGATGCGGTAGCCGTTGCGGTAGACCGCCAGTCGGCTGGCAATATCGGCGGAGTCATCACCGCGCAACTCGCGCAGTCGTGGCGGAGCATTCGCAAGCATCGCCTGCAACACATGCTGCTGGAGAGTCTGCAGATCGGTCATGCCGCTTCCCTCAGCAACGGCGCCGCCAGCATGCGCGCATGATCAAGCTCGGCTTGCAGCTCGGCGAGCGGCGGAATGTGATCGTCGCGCTCGATCATGGTGGAAACGCGTCCATAGCGGCGCACCGCTTCCACGTAGAGATCCCACACGGAGTCGATGATCGGCGCGTCGTGCGTGTCAATCAGCAGTCGCTCGCCATGCTCATGCCCGGCAAGATGAAACTGCTGCACTCGCGTCGCCGGAATACCGTCCAGATAGTCCAACGCAGAGAACCCGTGGTTGTGTGCGCTGACATAGACATTGTTGATATCGAGCAGGATCAGGCAGTCCGCACGTTCGGCCACGGCGGCGAGGAACTGCCATTCCGTCAATTGCGATTGGGCGAAGCTGATGTAGCTCGACACGTTCTCGAGCAGGATGCGGCGCCCGAGGATGTCCTGCACGCGGCGCACGCGGTCCACCACGTGCGACAACGCTTCCTCGGTATAGGGCAGCGGCATCAGGTCATGCAGGTTGACGCCTTGCACGCCGGTCCAGCACAGGTGGTCGGAAACCCACATGGGCTCGAGATGGCGCGCCAGCCCGGCCAGGCGCGCAAGATAGCCATGGTCCAGCGGGTCGGTGCTGCCGATCGACATGGATACGCCGTGCATGACGAGTGGAAAGCGCTCGCGGAACTTCTCCAGCCATACAAGCGGCCGTCCGCCGGGTATCAGGTAATTCTCGGAGACGATCTCCAGCCACTCCACGTTGCCCGGGTGTTCAAGCAGCGCCTCGTAGTGATCGACGCGCAGGCCCAGGCCATAGCCGAGATAAGGAAGCTGGTTGGTGTGCGATTCGATGATCATGGCGGAAGTGGCGGAGCCTCCCAGGCGAGCCGGGAAGCCCCGCCGTCCACATCAGGCCTGCTTCGCAGCGGCTTGAGCGGTCGCACAGTCCTGCTGGGACTTCTGCATGGTGAAGCCTTGGCCCTTGCAGGAGTTCTGGCCCTTGCAGGAGTTGGTTGCCTGCTTGCACGAGCCATGGCCCTTGCACGATGACGAGTTCATGCACTTGACCGTGGCGGAGTCGCCGGTGGGTGTCTTGTCGCCCGCGGAAGCGGACATCGAAGTGACGGCGAACAGACCGGCAACCATCATCGCCATGGCCGCGCCGTTGAGTTTGTGGGTCTTCATGGATCACTCCTGATAAGTCATGAGAGCCGCCATGGTTCGCGGCGGTGGGAAGCGCTTTGCCGGATACGGCACATCGATCTCGCCGATGGATCCGACATCGGCATTCTCAACAGCCCGAGGGTCGGTGACTGTTCCCGCGCATCCGGTTCTTGTGCCCGATCGTCCGGCATGGCACGGCCCAGCGCCGGCCTGACCAAGGATCGGACGGCGGGCTAGAAAGCGCGGACGCCCGAACATGGCGAGGGGCCATCGAGATACCCATGATGTTTGCACTTCGCCTCCCCGGGACCTGCACCCATGCGTCAGTTCATCGCCACCACGGCTTCGCGCCTGCTTCAGATGCTCCACACCATCGAATGGCTAGGGCCACTCACGGTTCGTGTGGTATTCGGCTATTTCTGGCTTGAGACAGGCATCGCCAAGGTTCACAACCTCAAGGGTTTCACCATGCGCTTCATGGACTGGGGCATACCCTACCCGGCTTTCAGTGCGGGGCTATCCGCCTGGACGGAGCTGCTGGGTGGCCTGCTGCTGATGCTCGGCTTGTTTACGCGACTGGTGTGCATCCCGATGCTGATCAATATGGCCGTCGCGGTGACCCTGGTCGTGTCGACCAACCTGATGGGGCTGGACGACTACGTTGAAGCCGATGAGGTGGTGTACAGCCTGATCTTCTTCTGGCTGCTGATCGCCGGCCCGGGCAAGGCAAGCCTGGACACCCTGGTGGCGCGCATGCTCGGCATTCGCACCGCCGCCTGAGACGCACACGGCGCACGTAACGCGCGCGCCCCGCGTGGCGAAGAACAGCTGTGCGAGGCGACAACGCACGCCGCGCCTCACCCACCTCACCTCGGAGCAAGACGCCACATGAAAGCAAACAAACGCAGCTATCTAGGAGGCTTCCTGTTCCTGCTGCTGGCAGGTTCGGCGTTGGCGGACGAAGTGCCATTCAACCAGGCAAAGTACGAACAGAGCGTGGCCGCGGGCAAGCCCGTGGTGGTCTATCTGCATGCGGACTGGTGCCCGACCTGCCGTGCGCAGCAACCCATCGTCGACAAGCTGTCGAAGGAGCCGCATCTAAAGGATGTGACCATCTTCGTGGCGGATTTCGACAAGGAGACTGCGCTCGAGAAGGCGCTCAAGGTGAACCAGCAGTCGACCTTCGTGGTGTTCAAGCAAGGACATGAAGTCACTCGCTCGACCGGGCAAACCCAGGAAAAGGCGATACGCGAGACGTTGGAACAGGCACTCTGATGGACTTCGGCCTGGGCACCTATGTGTTGGGTTTTCTGGCTGGCGCGGCCACCTTGTTGTCGCCGTGCGTGTTGCCCATCCTGCCGATCCTCATCGCGTCCGCGCTGTCCAAGCACCGGTTTGGAAGCACGATGCTCGCGTTCGGGCTCAGCCTCTCGTTTGCGCTCGTGGGTATTTTTATCGCCACGCTGGGTGCATCGATCGGGCTTGGCGCCGGCACCTTCCGTCAAGTGGCGGCGGCGCTCATGGTGCTGTTTGGCATCGTGATGCTGTCGTCGCGCTTGCAGGTGGTCTTCTCCAGGGTCAGCTCGGGCGTCGGTTCAAGCGGTCAGCGTGCGCTTGGCTTGATCAAGGGCGAGGGTTTGTTGAGCCAGTTCCTGATTGGGCTGTTGCTTGGCGTGGTGTGGAGCCCGTGCGTAGGCCCCACGCTCGGTGCCGCGACCACGCTGGCGGCGCAGGGTAAAAACCTGGGCCACATCGCGCTCCTGATGATGCTGTTCGGCCTGGGTGCAGGGCTTCCGCTGCTGGCTCTGAGCTTGGTGTCTGGCGCAACGATGACGCGCATGCGCGGTTCACTGGCGTCGGTTGGCGGCATTGCCAAGTCGGTGCTGGGTGGCTGCTTCGTGCTGGTCGGCGCGCTTATCCTGACCGGACTGGATCGAAAACTCGAAGCCGCCATCTTGTCCATCAGCCCGGATTGGCTGGCCAGGTTGACCACGTCATTTTGACCTGACGTTTCGAGCGCACACGGCAGCACGCAGGTGACCGACATGAGCGCGACCGACAGCAGCAGCAACGCACCACCGCGGACCGCCTTCGTGTTGGCCGGCGGCGGCAGTCTTGGTGCCGTCGAGGTAGGTATGCTGCAGGCGCTGCTGGACTGGGGCGTGGCGCCTTCGTTCATGGTGGGCGCCTCGGCGGGCGCCATCAATGCGGCCTACTTTGCTGCGGACCCGACCCGCGATGGCGCCGACAAGCTGGAGCGGCTGTGGTGCGTGATCCGACGCCGCGATGTCTTCCCGCTCAACCTGGGCAGTGTGATCGGCCTGTTGCGTCGCCGCGATTATCTGGTCAATTCGCACGGGTTGCGATCCCTGCTCGAAAAGCATGTCGCGTATGAACGCCTGGAAGACGCACGATTGCCTCTGCACATCGTCGCCTCGGACATGCTGACGGGCGAAGAAGTATTGCTGTCATCCGGATCGGTCGTGGACGCCGTGTTGGCGAGTGCAGCCATCCCGGGCGTCTTTCCACCAGTGCGGATCAATACGCGACTGCTGGTCGACGGAGGCGTTGCCAACAACACGCCGATCTCGACGGCGATCAAGCTGGGCGCTACCCGCGTTGTCGTTTTGCCTACCGGATTTGCCTGCTCCATCGGCCAGATTCCGACGGGCGCGATCGCGCGGGCCTTGCATGCACTCAGTCTGCTGGTGTCGCGCCAACTGGTACATGATGCGGAGCGCTTCGCGAACAGCCACGTGGAGCTTCGCATCGTGCCCAGCCTGTGCCCGCTGGATACGTCACCTTACGATTACTCATCGGCTCGCGCGCTCATCGCGAAGTCAAAAACATGCACCGAGCGCTGGCTGGAGGGTGGCGGCCTGGAACAGGCGGGCATCCCGGGGCCACTACACGAACACCATCATTGATGCGCGGTAGCCACCGCGGTCTCGCGCACGGCATCGGCGCGCAACGCGCCGATGCGTGGATGCATGGATGCCGAAGGCAAGGTCCCACTACCCTCGGTCAGTGGCCAAGAAACGACTTGCCCTGTTTGAGTACGGTATCGCAGACCTTGGTGGTGATCTGCGACTTCAGATCGCTCGAGCCGCCACCGACACTGGCCAGGTCCATGGTCTTGCCGTCACTGCCTTGCAGAAGACCCTTCGCGCCGCTCAGGTAGCCCGCGTCGCTGGTCGGACTCCCCCCGGTCGCACTGCTGGGAGTCTGCTTCTCCTTACTGCCGGTCAGCTGACCGAGCATGTCGCTGGCGCCGGAGGATTTTTGACCGCTGCTCGCCGCCGCATTGCTCGATCCACCCATTTTTCCGAGCAACTGATCCTTGATGCCGGAGGCGCCCGAATTGCCACCGAGGTAGTTGTTCTTGACGCAGTACTCCAACAGGCCCGCCACATTGCCCATGCTGCCCGAGGTCATGGAACCGCCGGGAATCATGCCGCCGAGCTTGCCCAGGTCCTGGGCACCACTCGCTCCGCAAGCGAGGCTGAGGGCGATTGCCACACCGATCGTTGTCATGCCGCCAATGCGCTTCTTCATGAGCATCCCTCCATTAGTTGCGCGCATTCAACACCAACGTTTGTTACGGCCATGTCAGCGCGTGTGGCCATCATCTTCAAGCCGACTCGCGAAAGCCTCTGAGCTGCCTCTGCTGCGCCTAACCCAGCGCGGCAATTTGCTTGGCGACATAGAGCATCAGGAACAACGCCATGACGATCAGCAGCGCGGACATGACGCGGGCTATCCAGTAGTCGCCATAGGGTGAGCTCTCGGCGGCCTCGATGGTGCGGCGGTTGCGGTAGAAGCGCTGGGTGGCGCCCAAGATGATGAGTGCACCGACGAACAACAGCCCCAGGCCCAGCCATTCCGAAGCTCGCGTATGCAAGCCGAACACCGCGCGCTCGGCCGACCTCGTCGCATACGTCAGGAAGATATCGAAGCGCTCCAGCAGAAAGCCAAACGCCATCACCGATATCGCCGTGCGCACCCATGCCAGATAGGTACGCTCGTTGGCCGCATGGTCAGTGAAGTGAGGTATCACAAGGCACCGTTCCGGTCAGCAGGGGGACGATCTCTTCGACCTAGCTATCTACACCTTCGGACCTTGCTCAGCCACAGTTGCGCTGTCAGGTCACTTCACTACCTAGCCGCATATTGATACCCAGCACGGTCGCCAGCTCGCGAAACGGTTCGTTATCGCGGGTCAGGGTGATCCAGCCGGCGTAGCTGTCGTTGTCGGTTTCGCGCGCCCACAACGTATAACCATGCTCGTTGAGGCGATCGTAGGCCGTAGCGAACAGCGAAGCGGCATCGATATCGGCATGAAAGTCGTCGTCGTCCGGATCGCCATTCCAGTCGATGGAGAGATTCCAGCGCGCGGCCAGCTCATCGATCGCCTGTACCAGCGCCCGCGTATCCTGGCCGTCGACGACAAAGCCCGAGCGCCAGTCGATGACCTGGGAAATGATCTCGACCGGGTCAACCTCTTCCTCGTCCTGGTGGGCGACGGCATCGCGATAGTCCGCGAACTGCTGCAGCGCCAGCTCCTCGTCGCCCGGATTGATCAGCTGCAGCAGCTGCCAGACGCAGGCCTCGACCGAGTTGTCGTCTTCCTCGCCCTCGTCCAAGTCATGTTCGGCATCGAAGTCGTGGTCGGAGGGGGTCATGGGCGGATCTCGGCGTTGGCTGCGGCGAATCATATCCAATCCACGCGGATTATCCGCCTTGACGCGAAAGCGGCGCGTCAAAGCCAAAACGCGACGAAGAGCCGGGCGAGTTCTGTCCACTTCGTGATGTGTCTCGCGTGTTCATTTGATTTTGGAAGGTGGGTCCGATAAGAAGTAGCCGCTAGCGCCTCCGATTCCTCCGGGATGGGAGCTCAATCCACTCATCCTTGGTCGGGGAATCTTCGTGCAGCGACGTCAATTTCTGCGCCAGGCTAGCGCCACGCTGGCCGTGGCTTCCACGGCCGGATTGGCGGCCTGTGCGAAACAAGCGGTCGCCCCGACGCCTTCGGCTGGCAGTCTCGCACCGGGCGCCATCCGTCTTCTTGCGGATGGCCTGGAGCTTGCGCCCATCAAGGCGAAGGTGGACCGGATCACTGGCGTCTATGTCTGTACGCGGCCATTTCGCGCGGCGGGGCCTCGCATCGAGCTGGAACGGCTCGGCCACAAGGCCATCGTGCACAACTATGGGCATGGCGGCAGCGGCTGGTCGTTGTCCTGGGGCTCGAGCACCTTGGCCGTGCGCATGGCGCAGGCCACCCACGTGCGCGAGTTGGGTGTAATCGGCTGTGGCGCGCTGGGCCTCACATCGGCCCTGGTTGCGCAGCGGGCCGGCATGTCGGTGCGCATCTATGCCAAGGCGCTGCCACCCGATGTGTACTCGATGCGCGCGTCCGGGCTGTGGACGCCCGACTCGCGCATTTGCGACGCACAGCATGCAGCGGCGTTCGCCGAGCGCTGGGAGGAGATGACGCGCATCTCGCATGCCATGTACCAGAGTCTGCTTGGGGTGCCGGGCAAGCCGATCGAGTGGATCGAGGGTTACGCGCTGTCGGACACGCCGGCGGGCCAGTCCCACACCGACGTTGCCGACGAGCCCGAGTACGGCGATTTCCACGAGCGCGTGCTGGACCTGACGCCGCGCTCGGTGGACTTGCCGCCCGGCAGCCACCCTTTCCCGCAGCCTTATGTGCGTCGCTACACGACCATGATGTTCAACATCAGCACGTATGCGCGCATGTTGATGGCTGACTTTCTCGCCGCCGGCGGCAAGATCGAGGTACGCGAATTCCACCAACCGCACGAACTGCTGGCGCTGCCCGAAACGACCCTGATCAATGCGACCGGTTATGGTGCCCGCGCTTTGTTCAATGACGACTCGGTGATACCCGTGCGCGGCCAGACCGCGCGACTGATTCCCCAACCCGAAGTCACCTACGGCCTGTCCACCAAGAACCTCAGCATGGTGCCCCGTAGCGATGGCCTGATGGTTCAGTCCTTTGGCGAAACCGGCAACTTCAACAATAGCGACGTCACGCCGAATCGCGCGGCGTCGGAAGCCGCGGTGAAACAGCTGGCCGACCTGGTGGCGAGCATGCGTCGCGGCTGAAGACGAGCCATCTCGTAGCGTTCGCGGGCAAGCCAGTTACCGCCAAGACGCTGGTCTAGGTCGAAAGTCAGCCATGACTTCCCGCAGGCGGCGCCCACGGGTGAAGCTCGTAGGCTGCGCGTCACCCACTCCCGGGTGCGATCGGGTGATGTGTCATGGATTGTCGCAAACGCAGTCGCAGCAACGCTCCTCTTTACCTGGCCAGCGCCGTGGCCCTGGCGCTCGCCGCACCGGCGAACGCCACCGAGGTTCCGCATGACGGTGACGCCGTGCCCGGTAAAGCGCACAAGGGTTGCGATGGCGTGGATGCCCGCGCCTGCGTCGACCAGGCCATGACGGCCATGGGCGGACGACAAAAGCTCAGCGCCATCGGCAACGTGCATTACCAGACCACAGGCCACGCTGCGCTCACCGAGCAGTCCTACCGCCAGCAGCCTTTCATCACCGCGTATGAGCGCGACGACCTTACGCTGGATTTCGACAAAGGCCGACTCGTTCGGGTCGCGCATGTCACCTGGCCGGAATCGGACCCGCATCAGTCCGAAGTTACCCAGACGCTGGTCGCCACGCCACATTCGGGTGTTTATCGCGGCGAAAAGGCCGACAGCCCCTGCTCGCTGGCCGACCTCGATACCACCCGCGACGCCTTGGCGCTGGGCCCTGAACGCCTTCTGCTCAATGCTTCCGCGGTATCGGACCTGCACTATGCGCCGTCGCAATGGTTGCGTGGCACAGCGCACAGCGTGGTCGAGTTCACCTGGGAAGGTGCGCCGATTCGCGTGTTGCTCAATGCCAGCAACCATCTGCCCGATGCGATGGAAAGCACGCGCACCTTCCACGACTTCTGGTACGCCTGGGGCGATGTCAGGCAGCGCGTCTATTTTGACAACTGGCATCTTTTCCAGGGCCTCGTGCTTCCGACCAACCTGGTTGAGGTGCGTAACGACGTGCCGTGGCAGTCGACCCAGATTCTCGATGCGCGCTTCAACGACAAGCTCGACGACAAGACGCTTGCCATGGATGCGGCCGTTGCCTCGAAGAGCGCGCAATCCAAGGGCTGGGACAGATCGTTCAGCGACAAGGCCCGCATCGAACTTGCACCGGGCATCGAGCTCTACCGGGGCTCGTGGAGCACGACCCTGATTAAACAGGACGACGGCGTGCTCGTCCTAGAGGCGCCGATCTCATCCACGTTTGCGCAAGGAATCTTTGCCAAAGCCCGCAGCGAGTATCCGGATACACCCATCAAGGGCGTCCTCACCTCTTCCGATTCCTGGCCGCATATGGCCGGCATTCGCGAAGCGGTCGCCGAGGGCCTGCCGGTGTATGCGCTCGACCTGAACCGGCCGCTGCTGGAGCGGCTTGTGTCTTCACCGCATAGTCTCCGTCCCGACGCCCTGCAGACCCAGCCCAAAGCGCCACGTTGGATGGACGTGGCGAACAAGACGGAGATCGGCCACGGTGCCAATCGCGTCGTACTGTATCCCCTGCGCGGCGCTTCGACCGAGCGCCAGTACATGGTCTATTTCCCGCAGCATCATTTGCTCTACGCCAGTGACACCCTTGCGCTCAACGCCGATCACAGCCTGTACGACCCGCAACTCATGCATGAAGTCGTACAAGCCGTCGAACGCGAACATCTCCAGGTCGACACCGTCTACGCGATGCACGAAGGCCCGACGCCGTGGAGCGATGTGCTCAAGCTGGTGCGCACGGCCGCCAACTGATCGCTCGCGTAGCCGCTCGCCAGGCGAGCGGCCACGCGCACGAGCGATGCGCTACGAGCCCGGGTGATAAACGCGCTCGGTATGTCCCTTGAGATCCTCCGGCCAGAAGTAGACCGCGCGCAGGTTGCCGGTGGTATAGCGTTCGGCCTGGTCGTCGAAATGCGGCGAGTCCGGATGGCCGCTTTCACCGCCGACGGAAATCGCGCGGGCGTGCACCTTGTCGCCAAACTCGACCACGGCCACAAAGCTGTTGCCGCTGGTGCCGTAATAGCGCTTGGTGCCGGGCCAGCGATGCGCGCCAAAGGACGCCAGCGAGCCCCAACGCGACGAGGTGAACGGCACCGGGATGCTGGGCTTGCCGTCGTTGAAGGCTTGCACGATATCGCCGTTGATGCGCTGGTAACGGTTCACTTCACCCCACGGCACGCCCCAGCTGCCGAAGTCCTTCTCCAGGCGATCGGAGGCTTCGACCAGGGCTTCCAGGCGCGCTTTCGCGCCGGCCCGCTGCGCCATGATGTCGTAGACGGAAAGGCCTTCGGAAACATCGGACTTGTCGACCTTGTCCCACAGGACGTCGCCCCAGAACACGGCCAGCGTGGTCGGCATCGAGGTGATGCCCCAGCGGTAGTCCCAGTGGCGCAGCAAGGCGATCTGGCCTGCCAGCTTCTGCTTCAGCGGATCGCTGGCCGGTAGCGCATCGTAATCGGCCACCAGGATCGGAATCTGTCGTGCGAACGCCGGCAGATACGAATCGAACGCCGCGCTGGTCAGCGAGGCCATGGTGAAATCCTTGCGGTCGCTCAGCACCATGGTGGCGTGGATGCCGCGCGGATTCTCGCCCACGCTGTCCATATAGCGCGGATAGTTCTCGCGTTTCGGGCTATCGAGACCCGCCGCGGAATACGGCCAGTTGTTCGTATTCATGATCCAGCCGTTCGCCGGGTTGAGCAGGTGCGGCGCCTCGTTGAGCGCATGCAGCCCCTGCCAGTCGGTGGCCGGATCACTGCCATCCACCGGCTTGGTGTAATCGAAGCGGTTGTCGCGCTTCGGGATGAATTGCGGATGTAGATAAGCGATCTCGCCCTTGTCGTCGGCAAAGATCGTGTTGTTCGACGAGTTCGCCTTCAGCTCGGCCACCTTCATGAAGCTGGCGAAGTCGCTGGCCTTGGTGCGCAGCCAACTCTGCTCCAGCGCTTCCAGGGGCTTGTTCATCAAGGCCGTGGCGATCCACTTGCCGTCCTGTTCGCGCACGACCGGACCGTGATGCGTGGCATACGTGGTGAACGTCCGCTCGGCCATCGAACCATCCGGCTTGCGGAAAGGCACGCTGATCTTGCGCGTGGCTAGTGGACGCTGTTCCTTGCCGTACTGATAGAACAGCTGGCCATCCTTGTGCGCGATCGTCTCGGCGAATTCGTCGACTACGTCGGCCGTGGTCGAGGTATGCATCCAGCCGATGTGATGGTTGAAGCCCTGGTAGATGAAGAACTGCCCCCAGGTCGCCGCGCCATACACGTCGAGGCCTGCATCGCTGGTCATCTGCAGCTCGGAGCGGAAGAAGAACGAGGTGTGCGGATTGATCCATAGCAACGCGTGGCCGCTGGCACTGAGCTTGGGCGCAATGGCGATGCCGTTCGAACCGGTGGGTTCCACCCAGCTCGACGGCGTGTCGATGCTCGCCACCGGCTCGCCAGTCTGGCCATAGAACGCCTGCAGCTCCTTCAGCGATACGCGTTCGATATCACCGCCGATGCTGCCTTCGCTGAAGCTCAGCGCCATCCACGGTTCGAAATGCTTGATCACGCGCGGATGCACGTCGGGGTGCGTGGCCAGGTAATAGTTGAGGCCATCGGCCCAGGCGGTCATCAAGCTCTGCAGCCAGGCGGGACTCTTGGCGTAGAGCTGCTTGAGTTCCGCCTGGTCTACGAACAGCCGTTGGCGCAGGTCGGACCAGATCGCCGACTCACCCTCGCCCTGGGCCTGGGCGAGCCAGCCCAGTGCGTTGAGATAGTTGGTCTCGATGCGATTGAAGTCATCCTCGGCCTGCGCATAGGCCATGCCGAACACCGCGTCGGCATCGGTCTTGCCGTGCACGTGGGCGATGCCCCAGTCGTCGCGGGTGATCGTGATGGCCTTCGCCTGGGTCTGCCAGCGCGATTCGTCGGGTGTGCTGGCCTGTGCCGTGGAGACCAGGCCCAAGGCAAGCAGGGTGGCGACTGACAGCGCGCGGAGGCGGGGGCGGAGGTTGGAGGTGTTGGTCATCACGTTGTTCTTTATCGAGTTGGTGCGGAGCCGGCGTTGGGGGGCTGCCTACCCTTCAAAGTACCCGTCATCCCAGCGAAAGCTGGGATGACGGTGAGGGTGAGTGTCAGGGTGAGGGATGTGTTTGGTGCATCCCCTGCAATGAACGAGGCATCCTCACGGCATCACAAAACCGTTGTTGCTGCGATCCGCATCCGGCAGTTTGTGGTCCGGATCCAGCGTCAGCTGCTTGATGCGCGCACTGGTGTTCAAGGTCAGGCTCGGCGTAGCGCTCTGTCGCCAGATTTCCACCGGCACGCGCACGTCGCGGTGAGTGCCGTCGGCAAAATCGATGCGCAAGGTCGCCGGCATCACCAGCTTCTGCTTGCTGGCAAACGTGATGGTCACGCCCTTCGCCGGATCCTTGTCGACGTAAGAGGCACTACTCACGCCCATGTCGAGCTGCCAGTTGTTGAGGTACCAGCCACGCCACCACCAGGCCAGGTCCTCACCCGTCTCGCTGCTCATGAAGCGGAAGAAATCCGACGGCGTCGGGTGATGGTAGGCCCAGGTGGCGATGTACTTGCGGAACGCCGGATCGAAGCGCTCGGGGCCGAGGATCTGCTCGCGCAGCAGGACCAGGCCCAGCGCGCCCTTGAAGTAGCTCAGCGAGTGGCGGTACTTCTCGGAAACCGAATCGGCCGGCGCCATCAGCGTGGGCGCCTGCGCGTCGGCCAGCAGCGGCAGGATCTCGTCCACCGGATTGCCGCCCTTGGGCGCGTATTCGCTGTCGCGCTTTGGTGCGTATTCGCCGTGGTTGAACGCGTCGGAGGCATAGATGTCGATGAAGGTATTGAATCCTTCATCCATGAACGCGTTGCGGCGCTCGTTGGAGCCCACGATCATCGGGAACCAGGTGTGGCCGATTTCGTGCGCGCTGATCCAGAACAGCATCGGGCCGCTGTCCTCGATGCCGTCAAAGACGATGCCGGGATACTCCATGCCCGCGCCATGGCCGGCCAGGTTCACCGCCACCGGCCAGGGATACGGATACCACTTGGCGGAGAAGTGCTCGACCGCGCCCTTGAGGTATTCAGTGGAACGATCCCACTTGTCCTTGCCGACGGCCTCCACCGGATACACCGACATGGCCAGCGCATGCTTGCCTTCCGGCAGGTTGATGCGCGCGGCATCCCACACGAAGGCAGGTGACGCCGCGAACGCTACGTCACGCGTGTGCTCCATATGGAAGCGCCAGGTCTGCGTGCCGCTCTGCTTGGGACGGCTGGCCGGGTCGATCACTTCCTGCGGCGTGCGGATCAGCACCGTGTGGTCACTCTGCGCGGCCTGCGCCAGCCGCTGGCGCTGCGTGGCCGTAAGCACCTCGTTGGGATTGGTCAGCTCGCCGGAGCCGGCCACCAGGTAGTTCCACGGCACCGTGATCGCGTAATCGATGTCACCGTATTCGAGATAGAACTCCGAACCCAGGTAAGGCAGCGTGTCCCACCCGCGCAGATCGTCGTACACCGCCATGCGCGGGAACCACTGCGCAATCTCGTAGATGTCGCCGTTCTTGGTCGGCGTGACGGCGGTACGGCCGCCCCACGGTCCCGGCACGGTGTAGTGGTAGCGAACATGCAGCTTCAGCTGTTTACCACCACTCGCCAGCGCCTGCGGCAGATCCACGCGCATGCGCGTGTCGTCGACCAGGAAGTGGACGGGCTTGCCATCCAGTTCCACCGCATCGATCTGGTAACCGTCGGTGGCCTCCGTGCGCGGGCGGGGCGAACCCAACGCGGCACGCGAATCACGCCGATAGATATTCTGGTCCAGCTGCAACCACAGCACGTCGAGCGCGTCGGGGCTGCGATTCGTATAGGTAATGGTCTCCTCGCCGCGCAGCGCATGCGTGGCCGGGTCGATCTCGGCCTGGATCGCGTAGTCAGCGCGGTTCTGCCAGAACAATGGACCCTGCTTGCCGGCACCGCCGCGGAATGCATTGGCCGCATCTGGCAGCGAGAGCGGCGCGAACAGCGCCTGCGGGTCGAAGCCACCGGACGGACTGTCGGCAAAGACCGGCGCGCTGAGCGTGCCGGCCACGAGCAGGCCGGCCGCGAAACGGCAGGCCAGGGCGGGGTTCTTCATGCGGGAGTATTCCTTGGGACCACGTGTGAGGCTCAATCGACACTATAGGGATGGCCGGGCCCGTGCGACCTAGGTAAGTCGTCATGGTTGACCCCCGCCGCCCGCAGTTTCATGCGGTGGCCGAGACGCGGGGCCGGTAGAATGGCCGCATGAGCACTCCCGAACACTCCCCCCTGGGCAAAAGCACGGCTTACCCCGACCGTTACGACCCGAGCCAGCTGTTTCCGATACCGCGCACGGCCAAGCGCGAGGAAATCGGCGTGTCCATGCCGCTGCCGTTCCATGGCGTGGATATCTGGAACGCCTATGAGCTGTCCTGGCTGGATGCCCGCGGCAAGCCCGTGGTGGCGCTGGCGGAATTCCGCGTGCCGGCCGACTCGCCCAACATCATCGAATCGAAGTCGTTCAAGCTCTACCTCAATGGCTTTTCGCAGGAACGCGTGGCCGACGTCGACAGCTTGATAGCGACGCTGGCGCGTGACCTTTCCGCAGCAGCGGGTGCGCCCGTCGAAGTCATACTCAGCGACGCGCGCGCACGTGGCCATGCGGTCATCGACCTGGAAGGCCAATTGATCGACGAGCAGGCGCTGGACATCGACGACTATGGCCCGCCGCGTGCCGACTACCTGCACGCCGACCCCAGCGGAACCATCGTCGAGGAAGCACTGGTATCAAACCTGCTGCGCTCCAACTGTCCGGTGACCGGCCAGCCGGACTGGGGCAGCGTGCAGATCCGTTATCGCGGCGCCGCCATCGACCCGGCTGGCCTGCTGCGCTATCTGGTGTCTTTCCGCAATCACAATGAGTTTCACGAGCAATGCGTGGAGCGCATCTTCGTCGACGTGATGGCGCGTTGCCGCCCCGAACAGCTGAGCGTCTACGCACGCTACACGCGTCGCGGCGGGCTGGACATCAACCCCTACCGCAGCACCACCGCACAGATGCCCGGCAATCCGCGCGGCGCACGCCAATAAAGGCTGGGCGCCCCGCTTCAACACGTGAAAATTACGTCGAGGCGGCCGCGTGCAGTAATCAACGCTTCAGTTCCGCGGGACTAGCCTCGAACCCTGTTCCGCCCACCAGCCACGGGGTCAGTCATGAACGTTCAGTCACGCACCACTGCCTTGTACTGCACGACCCTTGCCGGCCTGCTGATGCTCAGCGCGTGCGGCAAGAACGAGCAAGCAGCCAGCCCAACGCCAGCCGCACCGGCGGCCACGGCTCCTGCACCGGCCGCACCGACGCCGGCCGCCACCACGCCAACACCAGCGGCCACCACGCCAGCTCCGGCCAACACGACGCCGGCTCCCGCCAGCACCAGCGGCAAATCGGCGAGCATCCAACCTGCCAATGACATCAAGGTCGCCGCGGTTACCCTCGGTAGTGCGGTCGATGCCTCGCACATCATCAGCAAGGTGCAGCGCCGCTTTGCGCCGACCGACAAGGCGATCTACGCCAGCGTGACAACCCTGGGTAGCACCGACCGCGCATCGCTCAGCGCCAACTGGAGCTATGTGGATGGCAAGGACCAGCCGTTCAGCAGCACCACCGAATCGGTTGCAACCGATGGGCCGGCGACGACCACGTTCAAGGTACAGAACCCGAATGCGTGGCCGGTAGGCCAGTACAAGGTGGTGATCTCGCTCAACGGCAAAGCCGTCGCCAGCGAGAATTTCGAAGTGCGCAGCTGACGCTGCCACGCCCACTGCCAAGCATGAGAAAAAGGCGCCCAAGGGCGCCTTTTTCATGCCCGCCCTGTTCTGCGGGACCCACTCACATCGGCGACTTCCAGCGACGCATGCGCCATCCGGCCATGATCTGCAAGACACCGTAGACCAGCGCTGCAGCGCCAATCCACACCGCCACCGTCAGCAAGGCGGCCGCCGGATACGCCATGAACATGAAGCCAAGCACGATCGCGAACACGCCGCTCAAGGCGATCAACCATTCGCCCTTGATCTCCTTGCGCACGCGGATGGCGAAGATGATGCGATAGATGCCGGCCACGATCAGCCAGGCGGCCAGGAACAACAGCAAGACACTGACCACGGCGAGCGGATGCACGATGGCAAGCAAGCCGAACACGATCGAAGCCAGCGCGTATAGCGCGACCCAGCCACGTGAAATCGTCGTACTGCGCTTGAACAACTGAAACAGGCTGGCAATGCCCTCGGCCAGGGCCATGATGCCGAACGCCCACGCCAACGCGATGACCGTCTTGCCTGGCCAGACCAGGGTGCTGAGTCCAAACAGCACCGAGATGATGCCGTAGATCACCAACAGCCAGCCCGCGCGGCCGACCCCTTGCTGCAGTACTGAAGCCATATCGCGACCCTCCGTGACGTTGAGAGGCGAGCCGGTGTCGGCCCGCTGCAGTAGACAGCATCGGCTTTGGGGTTGCCACGCTCCCGCAGGACCCCAGTTCCCCCTTCCGCCTGTTCATCCACGCATCATCGATGTCGACGTAATGCGAATGTCGTATCAGTTGGGATCATACGCCGATGAATCGCCCCGACCCCAGGCTACGGAAATGGCACGCATCCTTAACCTCGGCGCTGTTCGAATCGGCCCCGCAATGCGCATTGCATCCCTACGAAACCCAACGAGGTATTGTCATGAATCAAGACACCATTCAGGGCCAGTGGAAGCAACTCAGCGGCCAGATCAAGCAGCACTGGGGCAAGCTCACTGACGACGACCTGAAAGTGGCCGAAGGCAACTCGGAATATCTATCGGGCCGGCTGCAAGAGCGCTATGGCATGGCGCGCGACGAAGCCGAAAAGCAGGTCAAGGAATTCGAGAAAAAGTTGCGCCATCACTGACGCTTGCACGTCCCTCTACCCTCTCCCCCTTGGGGAGAGGGTCCGGGGCAAGCGCATTCATGGGCGTCAATCATCTACGCAAAACAGTTCGAACAGGGTCGCCATCAGGGTCCGTACGCGCTCGTCGCGGATGTCGTAGTAGATGGACTGCCCTTCACGACGGCCCAGCACGAGTCCATCGCGTCGAAGCAGCGATAGATGCTGCGACACCACGCTTTGCGCCAGCTCCAGCGCATCGGCCAGTTGGTTGACCGAGCGCTCACCCTCCAACAGCTGGCACAGCAGCATCAAGCGATGCTGGCTGCCCATCGCCTTCAGCACGGCCACGGCCTCGTCGGCATGCCGCGCCATCGCGTCCATGCCCATCACGGGCTTGCGGCGACGCGCCGGCGCAGGCATCGACTTGCTTGAGCGACTCATGACCAAAGGCCTGCCATGCAATGGGCCGGCGGCAAGCGCGCGCTGGTGAGGTCAAAACGCATTGAGCGGAATCTTCAGATAGCTGATGCCGTTGTCCTCGGCGGGCGGCAGCTTGCCGGCGCACATATTCACCTGCACCGACGGGAGCAGCAGCTTGGGCACGGCCAGCGTCGCGTCGCGCGCAGTACGCATGCTGACGAAGTCATCCTCGCCGATACCGTCGTGCACATGGATATTCGCGCGCCGTTCGTCACCAACGGTCGTCTCGTGGACAAAGGCATCGCGCCCCGGCGCCTTGTAATCATGGCAAAGGAAGATGCGCGTCTCGTGCGGCAAGGCGAAGATGCGTTGAATCGAGCGGTAGAGCATGCGTGCATCACCACCGGGGAAGTCGCAGCGCGCGGTGCCGAAGTCGGGCATGAACAGCGTGTCGCCGACAAAGGCCGCATCGCCGATCACATGGGTCATGCAGGCTGATGTATGGCCCGGCGTATGCAGCGCCACCGCCTCGATATCGCCCAGCCGATACGTTTCACCGTCCTTGAACAGGTGATCGAACTGGCTGCCGTCACGCGGGAACCCGGACCCTGCGTTGAACAGTCGTCCAAACGTGTCCTGCACCGTGCGGACATGTTCACCGATGCCCAGCCTGCCGCCGAGACAGGACTGCACGTAAGGCGAGGCCGAAAGGTGGTCAGCATGTACGTGGGTATCAATGACCCATGCCACGCTGAGGTCCTGCGCCTTCACGAAATCGACGATCGCGTCAGCCGAATCGTGGCGCGTTCGGCCCGATGCCGCGTCGTAATCGAGCACGCTGTCGATCACGGCCGCCACGCGCGTGACGGGATCCCAGGTCACATAGCTGAACGTGTTGGTCGGCTCGTCAAAGAAAGCCTTCACCTCGGGACGCTTCATGTTATCGATCTCATTTTGTATCTGTGGAGCGGGCTTGCGCCGGCCATTTCGCCGCCAGCCACCAACCCAGGGCCATGGTCGCCACCAGCAACAACATCGATGCGACGCCACCGCCGATCGAGGCCAAGGCAGGGCCCGGACAATAGCCTGCCAGGCCCCAGCCGATGCCAAACAAGGCCGCGCCGGTGACCAGGCGACGGTCGATCTGGCGCGCCGTCGGCAGTTTGAAGGTGGCTTCCAGCAGCGGCTTGTTACGACGCAGCACCCATCGATAACCGATGGCAGTGGTCAGCACGGCACCGCCCATCACAAAGAGCAGGCGCGGATTCCACGCGCCGAACAGATCCAGGAAGCCCAGCACCACGGCGGGTTGTGTCATGCCCCCCAGGCTCAGGCCGAGCCCGAACAATAGTCCTGCCAGCCATGCCATCGCGAGTTTCATGCGCCGCCACTCCCCAGCAGGTGACGCATCACGAAGACCGTGACCACGCCAGACAGGACGAAAACGAGGGTCGCCAGCAAGGAGCGCGGCGACAGCCGGGCCATGCCGCATACGCCATGGCCGCTGGTACAACCGCTGCCCAGGCGCGTGCCGAAGCCGACCAGCAAGCCCGCCACGGCCATCAGAGGCCAGCCGACTTGCGGCGCGCCGATACCGGCATCGCCTCGCAACAGCAGCAACAATAGCGGCGCTGCGACCAGCCCCAGCACGAAAGCCACGCGCCAGCCGCGATCACTGGCCCCGGTCAACAAGCCGCTGGCGATACCGCTGATGCCGGCGATACGGCCGAGCGTGACCATCAGCATCACCGCCGACAAGCCGATCAACACGCCACCAAGCGCCGAGAGAATCCAGGGATGCATAGGCTCACCCACGTATATTCATATATTCGCTATTTCTAATATATGACCGAACCACCAGGAAATCAAATGCCGTTACTGCGGCGATCGAACCAGCGGTATTGCACCGCAAACGTGATCGACTTGTAGTCGCCGCCAATGCGCGTCACCAGTCCGTTCGACAACGCAAGCTTGGCCTGCCAGCCACGACCGAGCGGCGCCGAGAGCGTGAGGCCATAACGCGCGTTCGACTGCCGGTCCGCCTTGGACACGCCATTGACGCTGGAGCCGCCGCCGTCCACGTAGCCGACGTCGCCAGCGATCCAGAACCCGGGATGGAAGGTGTAGCCGCCATGCAGTTGCACCGTCGCCAGGGGGTCCTGGCTGCGCGCGTTGCCGCCGTAGAAGTCGTGGTTGGTGGTAAAGAAGTACACGCCGGCAGACGCCTCGAGGAACCACTTTCCCATCGGCTTGGAGATGCCGATCTCCGGCTTGAACGCCCATCGATGGGTGCTGATGTTGACGAGTCGGTCCGGCGAGTACTGGCCCGTCGGCGCCGCTATGGTCAGGCTCACGCCAAGCGAGGCGGTGGGTGTCCGGCGTGCAAACTCCTCCGGCGTCAAGGCGGGACTGCCAATGATATTGAAGCCGAAGCGCATCCTCAGGTCGCCCATGCCGGAGCGATGCAGTTCGGTCGGGGCGTCGATCACGCTGCCGCGCAGGTTGCCGTCGACATAGGGCAGCCCGACGGCCAGCGATGCGGAGTGGCCGGCCAGCCCGAAGCTGCGCACATAGCTGAGCGCATAGGTGTTGATCGTCGCCTCGACGTTGGTAATGGGCAGCGACGGGTCAGTCAGCACGTCGCCGGTCAGGCGGGTATAGCCGACGTCGATGAAGTTCGTGCCGATCGGCGACGCCGAATAGGTTCGCGGCTCCAGTTCCTGCGCAGACGCCATGCCCGCATGAAGCAGGAATCCGAAGACGCCGGCCAGCAGCATGGCCGGGTATGTCAGGTATCGGCTCATTGTCGGCTCGAACGGACGACTTGCGCAGCAAAAGGCGTTGCGTGGCAGTAACGCTTCAGGTCATGCGCACGTTCCACGTGAGCGGACAGGCGCATCTTCGGGAGCAGCCTTACTTTAACGCCTCCGTCTGTTGAAGGATGGTGGGCGCCTGCGCATGGCGCTAAGTAAATCTACTTACGCGCCGCACGCTGGCGGCGATCCGAAGCCACTGGCGATCCCGACCTTCTCACGGCAAACACGCCAAGTAACCGACCATCGGAGCGCCGTGCTGCGGGGGCCGGCCTCCCGAGCACTTCGAAAGCCTGGCCAACTGCTCGGATATCCCTGCTGCAACTTGCAAGGAGATTAACGATGCTGACGACACCGATTTCCGAGAGGACGCTTTCCCGGGGCATGCTCGATGTGCTGATTCGGGCGGGCCTGATCGCCATCCTCGCCGTAGTCTGTTTTCGGATCTTCTATCCGTTCGGCAGTCTGCTGGTGTGGTCCCTGATTCTTGCCGTCACGCTCTACCCACTCCACTTGCGGCTACGCAAGCGCCTGTCCAACAAGGACGGTTTGACGGCGACGCTGATCGTGCTGTTCGCACTCGTCATCCTCGCGATACCTATGTATCTGCTGGGTGTCGCCTTGGTCGACTCGGTCGACCGCGCCATGGAGATGGCCAAGAGCGGCGGCGTCCGTATTCCGCGACCCGCCGAATCGGTGGCTGGCTGGCCGCTGGTGGGTGGGCGTGTCTATGCGTTCTGGCTGCAAGCGTCCACCGACCTGACAGGCCTGATCCAGAGGGTGACACCGCAACTCAAGGGCGCGGGTGCTGCCTTGCTGGAGGCCGCCGCCGGCGTCGGCACGGGGCTGCTGGTCTTCATCTTCGCGCTGATCATCTCGGGCATCTTCATGGCCTTCGGCGAGGAATCCAGGCACGCCGCCGTACGCATTGCATCGCGCATCTTCGGCGCCGAGGCCGGCCCGAAGATCACCGAACTGTGTGCCGCCACCATCCGCGCCGTAGCCCAGGGCGTCGTCGGCATCGCCTTTATCCAGATGCTGCTGGTCGGGGTCGGCTTCCTGGTGAAGGGCATCCCTGGCGCTGGCCTGCTCGCGCTGGCGATCCTGCTGCTCGGCATCATGCAGCTACCCGCCACGCTGATCACCATCCCGGTGATCATCTACGTCTTCGCCACCGAAGGCTTCAGCGTGGCCGGGATCGTGTTCGCCATCTATGTCTTCGTCGCGGGACTGGCGGACAACGTACTCAAGCCCCTGCTGCTGGGGCGCGGCGTCGACGTGCCGATGCCGGTGGTGCTGATTGGCGCACTCGGTGGCATGGTGACCGGTGGCGTGATCGGCCTGTTTATCGGCCCGGTAGTGCTCGCCGTCGGCTATCAACTGTTCTGGCGTTGGGTCGATGACCAGCACGACCCCGAAGTGCCGGTGGCAGTACCGGCCGCAACTCCGGTCGAGCCGAAGCAGCCTTGATGCTGCCGGAATCCTGCCGTGTCGCGCCGCACTGGTCCCATCCGACTGTGGCTGGCCTGCGCCGCCTGCCTCGGTGGCTGCGTGACCGTGGGCCCTGACTTTCATCCACAACACGAAGCATGGGCCGAACACTGGAGCAGCCCGGCCGTCGAGCAGGCCACCGCGCAGCAAGCGCAACCGGATGCAGGCCAGTGGTGGCAAGTGTTCGCCGACCAGAATCTCGAGCGCCTGATGGCGGAAGCCGATGCGCATAACGCCGACTTGAAGATCGCCGGGCTGCGTGTGCTCGAGGCACGCGCCCAGCTGGGCATTGCGCAGAGCGGACGTTACCCGCAAGTGCAGCAGATCGGCGGCGATGCGCTTTACACCAAGAGCCGGCGTTCCGGGAGCAGTGAGGGCAATTCGAGTGGCTCGTGGCAATACGGCCTTGGCTTCGACATCGGCTGGGAGCTGGACTTCTGGGGCCGCTTCAGGCGCGCCATCGAGGCGGCGGATGCCGCGTACTTTGCCTCGCAGGCGAACCGGGAAACCGTGCTGGTGCTGCTGCACGCCCAGGTGGCCGATACCTACTACACCATGCGCACGGCCGAGGCACGCCTGCGCATCGCACGTGAGAACGCCGCGTTGCAGAAGCGCAGCTACGAGATCACCGAGAAGCTGTTCAAAAGCGGCGAAACCGATGAACTGGATCTGCAGCAGGCCAAGACCCAATACCTCAGCACCTTGAGCAGCATCCCCAGCTTCGAAAGCCAGATCACGCTGGCGCAGCATGCATTGTCCACGCTGATCGGGCGCCCTCCCGGTCCACTGCCCGAGCTGGATCAACAGCCGGGCAAGGAAGGAGTGATCCCGATCGTCGATCGCGCCTTGCTGCAGGATGTGCCGGCGAACCTGCTGCTGCGTCGCCCCGATGTGCGCGCCGCCGAGCTGCACATGGCCTCGCAGTCTGCGCTGATCGGCGTGGCGAAGGCCGACCTCTACCCGACGGTGACGCTATTGGGCACGCTTGCCTGGAGCGCGAGTTCATCGTCGGGAACGCCCAGCTCGCTGCTGAGTGCCAGCGAGGTGGCCGGATCACCGAGCAAGCTTGCCCTTGCCGTCGGCCCCAGCGTCACCTGGAACGTGTTCGACCATGGCCGCATCGTCAACAACGTGCGCGTGCAGGATGCGCGCCTGCAGCAGCTGGTGGTGGCCTACCAGGACACCGTGCGCCAGGCGGCGCGCGAAGCCGACGATGCCGCCACCGCGTTTCTGGCAGCGCTACAGCGCGATGACATCCTGCACGATGCGGAGCAGGCGGCGGGTCGCTCACTGACGCTGGCCAACACGATTTATCGCGAAGGCTACTCGGACTTCCAGCGCGTGCTCGATGCGCAGCGCGCGCTGGCAGCCCAGCAGGATGCCTACATCGTCAACCGCAGCAATGCGGTCGGCAGCCTGATCGCGCTCTACAAGGCCGTCGGCGGTGGCTGGCACACCGAGCAACCGCTGGTTGATCCCGCCACCCGCGAGCAGATGCAACAGCGCACCCATTGGGGCCACCTGATCGACGAGACGAATACGCCCGCCGCCGCGCCGCCGACCGGAGGCCCGCCGCGATGAGTGATACGCCGTCGCCCGCTCCCACCGCGCCGCCAGCACAGCCGCCAGCTGCCGAGCCTTCGAGCAAGGGCGTGCGCTGGGTGCTCGTGCTGATCGGCGTGAGCTTCGCATGGTATCTGTTGGCCGACCGCTTCACGCCTTATACGCAGCAGGCGCGGGTGCAGGCCTACGTGATCCCGGTGGCTGCCGAGGTTTCGGCGCGTGTGACCGGGGTGTTCGTGCACAACAACCAGGAGGTCAAGGCCGGTGACATCCTGTTCGAAGTGGACGCGGAGCCCTATCGGATTGCCCTCGTGCGTGCGCGCGCCGACCTTGAATCGACACGCCGACAGATTGGCGCGAGCACCGCCGGCATCGATTCGGCCCAGGCGGCCGTGAGTGCCGCCATCGCGAACGAGATCAAGGCGCGCCAGGACAGCGATCGCCTGGAACGACTTTATCGCGAGGACCAGGGCACCGTTTCGCTGCGTCGCCTGGAGGTGGCGCGCGCCACGCACGACCAGGCAGTCAGCCAGGTCAACGGCGCGCGTGCCGAGGTGGAGCGCGCGAAGGAGACGCAAGGCGGCAACGAAGCGGAGAACGCGCAGTTGCGCAGCGCCGCCGCCGCGGTGGAGAAGGCGCAGTTGGACCTCGCCAATACCCGCGTGCGTGCGCGCACGGGCGGACTGATCACCGATCTGCGCACCGAGGTCGGCCAGTTCGCCGCGGCGGGCAACCCGGTGATGACCTTGATCGCGATCCACGATGTCTGGGTGAGCGCGGACATGACCGAAAACAACCTGGGCCATCTCGTGCCCGGCACACCGGTTTCCATTGCACTGGACGCCCGCCCGGGAGAGCTGTTCCACGGCCGCATCCGCAGCATCGGCTACGGCGTCAGCGTGGGCCAGGGCACGCCGCCCGGCAGCCTGCCCACCATACAGAACAGTCGCGACTGGCTGCGCCCGGCGCAGCGCTTTCCGGTGGTGGTGGAGTTCACACCGGGAGATGCCGTGCCGCCTCGCGACATTCGCGTCGGCGGGCAGGCCGAAGTGATGGCGTTTCCCACCCAGGGCAACCCACTCAATCCGCTGGGCCGCCTTTTTCTCCGTGTGATGAGCTGGCTTTCCTATCTCTACTGATGACGACGGCAGCCGACCAACGATGGCTACGAGGTCAGCGCGCGCTACGCCTGGCCACGGGCACGGCGCTGTGCCTCGCCATCAGTTTCGCCGTGGATCTGCCGATTCCCATCGTGGCGCCGGTATTCGCCGCCTTTCTGCTGGTGACGGTCAACCGGCCGCTTTCGTTGAAGGACGGCTTGCGCCTGGTCATGGTGGTTGCGCTGGCCACGGGCAGCGGCCTGCTGCTGGTGCCCTTGCTGCGCTATTACCCGAGCACCGGCGTGTTGCTGATCGGCCTGTGTCTGTTCCTGGCCTTTCGCTATGGCCTGCGCGGGGGCAACAACCTGCTCGCCACCTTCCTGGTGGTCGGCCTCACCATGATTTCCGCCGCCGGCACGGCGAGTATCGATCTCGCCATGACGGTCGTCGGCGCGCTGGTCAAGGGCCTGCTGCTCGCGGTGCTGGTGCTGGCGCTCTGCCACCGGCTGTTGCCGGAGTCCGCCCGCGCGCCCGCGCGTCCTGCCACGCCGGCTTTGTCGAACGACGACATCATGCGTCTGGCGCTGCGTGCCGCCCTGGTGGTGTTGCCGGCCTTCCTGCTCGCGCTGGCCGACCCGGCCAGCTACATGCCGGTGATCATGAAGTCGGTCAGCCTGGGCAGGCAGAGCTGCACCACCTCGGCGCGCGGCGCTGCCCGCGAGCTGCTGGGGTCCACCCTGCTCGGCGGCGTGCTGGCGATCCTGTTCTGGTTTGCGCTCAAGTGGTTTGTACACCTGTGGATGTTCTTCCTGTGGATGCTGCTGTTCGCCTTGTTGGTGGCACGCAAGCTGTATTCGCTCAGCCCAACCCGCTACACACCCAGCTTCTGGCTCAACACCCTGGTCACGCTGATCATCCTGCTGGGCCAGTCGGTGCAGGACAGCGTGGCTGGCAAGGACGTCTATACGGCATTCGCCGTGCGCATGGGGCTGTTTGTCGCCGTCACCTTGTATGCCTGCCTGATGGTCGAGTTGCTCGATACACGCCGCCGCCTGCGCTGAAGCGCATAGTCGTTGGCGACAACGCCGCATGGCCAGCCATGCAACATCGTGAGGTCCCGCATGTTCAAGAGGTGGAAATCGCGAAGCGCCCAGCTGAAGGCCCGCGACGTGCTCGCGGAGTTCTCGGCAACGTTGTGGTACCTGCAATCGATCCTGGCCGGGCTACTGCTGCTGTACGTCCTGCTGACCGCCGGGATGTACTACTTCGGCGGTCCGGTCGAAACATCGGACCGGTCGCCTTCGCCGTTCGGCGAGACGGTGTACTTCTGCACCATCACCGCGCTCACCATCGGCTATGGCGATGTGGTACCCACGACGATGTTTGGCCGCCTCGACGCGACACTGCTCGGCCTGCTCGGCATGTTGATGACCGGACTGGTGATTGCCGCCGCCGTGCGCGGTGTGCAGGAAGCGGCGCGCAAGGCCGATATCCGGGCAAGCCACGACGCGGCGGACAAGCATCGGCGACCGCGCCGATGACCTTGCCTCCGCGCCGGGTCGGAGGTCGACATCGTGCAGGCCCAACCAGCCTGCCGCGGCGGCCAGGTCGCTCAATCAACGATTGAGAGCCAACTGCTCACTGGCCGGTGCGCCAAAGGACGGTGGCCGGTCGGCCAACGAGGAGCCAAACGCCTGGTTCGGCGTGGCCGACATCTGGAATGCGAGCACGCCGCCTAGTGCCAGCTCGGCATGGCCGATCCAGCTGCGCGTCCACGGCTTGCCATTCCAGCTCACCGACTGGATATAGGGCCGGCCAGGCCCATTGCCGGTGGCCCGAATCACCAGCTTGCGCCCGCCAGCGAGCTCGACCTCGGCCTCATCGAGCAGCGGACTGCCGAAGACGTAATGCGTGCTGACCGGGTCCACGGCGTAGAGGCCGAGCGCGCTCATGACATACCAGGCGCTCATCTGGCCGCAGTCTTCGTCGCCGGCAAGACCATCAGGCTCGGGCGCGTACATCGTTTCCATCAGCATGCGCGCGCGCTGCTGGGTTTTGTGGTGCGCGCCGGTATAGGCGTAGAGATAGGCCATGTGATGGCTGGGTTCATTGCCATGCGCGTACTGCCCCACCATGCCGGCAATATCCGGCGGCGCGTCCGCCGGCAAGTCGGAGCTGGCGGTGAACAAGCCATCCAGCTTGTTTTCGAACGCCTGTGGTCCGCCAAACAGAGCCATGTAGGCGTACAGATCGTGCTGATTGAGGAAGGTGGCCTGCCATGCGTTGGATTCGCAAAAGTCGCGCCACGATGATGCATGCCCCATCGCGCGTGGATCGAACGGCTCCAGCCAGCGACCGTCCTCGGCCCGCGGGCGCATGAACTGAAGGCTCTTGTCGAACAGCTGCCGATAGTTGCGCGAGCGCTGCCTGAGCTGCGTCGCGTCATCCTTCGCGCCGACGGCGTCGGCCAGCTGCGCCATCGCCCAGTCGTCGTAGGCGTATTCCAGGGTCTTGCTGACGCCCTCCACTTCCTTGTCGCTGGGCAGGTAGCCAAGCTTGCGGTAGTGGTAGAGGCCGCGATAGTCGTCCTCCATCGCGCGCCGGCGGAACACCGGCCACGCGCTCGCGAAGTCGATGCCCTTGAAGTCCTTGGCCAGCGCTTCCGCGATCACCACGGCGGAGTGATAGCCGATCATGCAGCCGGTCTCCACGCCCTGAAGTGGCCAGATCGGTGGGCCATCGGGGCTTTCCACCGCCATGCGCACGAGGCAATTGACCAGGTCGGGCATGCGCTCGGGCTGGTACAGCGTGAACAGTGGATGCAAGGCGCGGTAGGTATCCCACAAGGAATACGTGCTGTAGTTGTGCTGCCCCGTGGGAAGCTGATGCACCACGGCATCCATGCCGCGGTAGCGGCCGTCGACATCGCTGAACAGCGTCGGCGCCAGCATGGTGTGATAAAGCGAGCTGTAGAAATTGCGCATGATGGACGCCGACGGCGACTGCACGCGGATGCGGCCAAGCTCGCGCTCCCATGCGTCCGCTGCGGCCTGCTGGATGCGTTCGAAATCCCAGTCAGGCATTTCGCTGTCCAGGTTGCGCAGCGCGCCCTCGATATCGACAGCCGAAATACCGACCTTCACCAGCAAGGGCGCACTGGCGATGTTATTGACATGCAGCGCGGCCTTCAGGTGCGCGCCGTTCGCTTCGGTGCTACCCGCCGGCAAGGCGACGTCACCCGCATAGAGCGTGGCATGGGACAGCGGCCTCGAGATCTTCATGGCGAAGTAGAGGTAACGGCCCTTGGCCCATTGATGCACGCGCCGCGCACCGACCAGGGTGTCATTGCCGATCAGGCGCAACTGCGCGTCGCTGACGACGGCCGGCACCTCGGCATGATCGTGGAAGCCGTGCGCCAGGTCGATCAGCAAGTGGCCGTCGCCCTTGTGCTTGAACGTATACCGATGCATGCCGGCGCGCAGCGTGGCGGTCAATTCGGCGCGTATGGCGTGATCGGTCAGTTGAACGCAGTAATAGCCCGGACGCCCATGCTCCGAGGCGCGGTCGTAACGCGAGCGATAGCCCGGGCCGGGATGCGGCGTTGCATCCGGCGGCAGCAAGGCCGTGGGACCCACCGTGCCGTCGTAGCGCGAATGATGGTTCGTGTCAGGCAGGCCGCGACTGCCCGGCTGCAGCATGACGGCGCCTTGCGCCGGCATCACCAGCACGTCGAGCAGGTCGCCATCACCGGTACCGCTGAGATGCGTATGGGAAAAGCCCATGATGGAACCATCGAGCTGGTGGTATCCCGAGCACGCATCCCAGTTGGCGTCGTTGGTGTCCGGGCTGAGCTGCACCATGCCAAAGGGCATCGATGCGCCCGGGAAGGTATGGCCGTGGCCCGCCGTGCCCACAAAGACGTCGACGTACTGCGACAGGCCTGCGGCCTGCGACGGCGCACCGACTCGCGGCGTCTGCGTTGCGCCCAGCCGCACGCCCTCGGCCAGCGCGGACAGCGGCGTGCCGAGCACGCCGAGTGCCCCCAGGCCTTGCAGAAACTGACGACGAGACACCATGCTGCATTCTCCCCAAGCGGTTGCTTTCGTTGTGTCGCAAGGATGCTGGCGCGCCTTTAGCGGACGCTCATCGGCGCGGTATCCGCCGTTATTCGGAGGTTTGCGCCGCCGGGTTGGACCACAGCGCGTGAGTAAGTCCGCGCAACGAAGCCTGGTTCGGGGTCTGCAGGTCGAAAGCCACCACCGCGTTGTCGCCCTGCTTCACCCAAGTCCCCGGCAGATAGAGCGATTGCTGCGGACCGATGTCCCAGACGCGTCCAAGATGGTGGCCGTTGACCCATAGCAAGCCCTTGCCCAGTCCGCTGACGTCCAGGAACGTGTCGGCCGGCTTCGCCTCATGAAAGCTGCCCCGATGGAAGGCGGGACCGTTCACCGGCTGCGTGGTCCAGCCACGAATCGCCGCCACCGATGACATCGGCAGGGGATAGACCTGCCAGCCGTGCAGCTCGCTGCCGTTGAGCAGCACGGGATCGACCAGGCCTGCACGGCCATCGGCGAGGCGTGGCCCATAGTTGATGCGGCCGGTGTTCTCCACCAGCACGTCGATGCGGTGTCGGCCGGCATCAAGAGCGATGGGCACGTCGACCTGCTTCAGGCGGCGATCCACCGTGCCGATCAACTTCTGGTCGACGTAGACGGCGGCGTAATCGCGCACCTCGCCCAGGTAGAGTTTCCCGGCGGCCGGCCCGTCCAGCTCCGTGCGATAAAGGATGTAGCCGTAATTCTGGCCAAACTGCTCCATCGACTGCGGCGCATCGACGACAATCGGGGCAGGCAGGTTGTCCCACAGCGATGCGTGCTCGGTCAGCGCGAATGCGGGCGGTGCCATGAACGGCGTAGGCGCTGGCAGGGGCGGCGGGGTGGCGCCGGTCGCCTTGGTAATCACCTCGCGGAACTGGGCGAACTTCGGCGTTGGCCGACCTGCCTCGTCGAGCACCGCGTCGTAGTCGTAACTGGTGGTCTCGGGTGCGTAGTGATCGGTCGCATCATCGTGGAAGTTCGCGCCGTTCATGAATCCGAACGTGGTGCCCCCTTCGAACATGTAGATGTTCACCGAGTAGCCCTGGGCAAGCATCCATGCCAACTCCCTGGCTTGCGCGTCGGCGTCGGTGTGCACATGCGGCACGCCCCATTGGTCGAACCAGCCGTCCCAGTACTCGCCGGCCATCATCGGCTGGCCTGGGCGGAAGTCCTTGAGCTTGGCGAACGCCTTGCTGGCGTCGCCGGTACCGAAGTTGACCACGGCGAGCACGCCCGGCAAGGCGTCGTGTTGCAAGCCGTCGGCGCCGTCGGAGGTGAACATCAGATTGGTGCCGAGGCCGGCGCGAATCAGCGCCTGGTGGATATCTTCCATGTAGCCGCGGTCATCGCCGTAGGAGCCGTACTCGTTCTCCACCTGCACCGCGATGATCGGCCCGCCATGCGCGGCCATCAGCGGCGCGAGTTCCTGGCCAAGGCGCCCGAAATATTGCTCGACGCGCTGCAGGAATTTCGGATCCCGCGTGCGCACGCGCAGATGCGGATCGGCGTACAGCCAGGCCGGCAGACCACCCGCCTCCCACTCGGCACATACATAGGGGCCAGGGCGAACGATGACGTCGAGACCCTCGCGCTGCGCCATGCGCACGAACGTGGCCACATCGTTGTCACCGCTGAAATCGAAGCTGCCGCGTTGTGCTTCGAGCGCGTTCCAGTAGACGTAGGTGGTGATCGTGTTCAGACCCATGGCGCGCGCCTTGCGTAGCCGGTCCTGCCAGTACCCGCGTGGAATGCGCTGGAAGTCCATCGAGCCGGAGATGATCTGGTGCGGCCGGCCCGCGCGGACGAAGTGGTCACCGTCGATGGTGATGGTGGCCGACGTCGCCGCATGCATGGGCTCTGCTGGGCAAGCGAACGCTGCTACCAGGCAGAGGGCCAGGGTGCCGCAGAGACCGAGGGACATCCGCTCGATGCCCGCACCCAAGCGAGGCCGCGCCAGCATGATCGACTTCAGTAAGGCATATGTCACTTGGTTATACCTCGCCTCATGGTGGCCTTGACGGCACGCGTCGTGCGCGCCGTCCGTGCAGGGCCCGGCCTCTTTCGGCCGGCCCATCCGCTGATCGCGCCGCGCGTCAGCGCGAAGCCTGCGGTGCGTCGATGCGCACCAGCCACACATCGTGCGACGCCAGCCCGATCGCCTGGTGGTCATCGATGCTCACCGTCTTGCCGCTCCACAGATCCGTCCCCTGCTGCTTGCCGTGCAGGCCAAGGCGCGTGAGATCGAGGTGGAAGGGATGCGTGCCGGCGACGCGCGTGTCACCCACGTTGAACACCGCGACGGCCAGTGCGCCATGGCTCAGGGGCCTGGTCCACACCTCGACCTCACCATCGGTATAGGCGCGCGTGCCCTGCTTGCCGAGGGGATCCTGGTCGATCGCAATCACCTCGCGGCGAGTGAGGATGTCCCTCACCTCCGGCTTCATATGCGACAGGTCGTTGCCCGCCAGCAGCGGCGCCGCCAGCATGGCCCACCAGCTGAAGTGCGTGCGGTTCTCGGCCTCGGTGAGGTCGCCATTACCTACTTCCAGCATGTCCGGGTCGTTCCAGTGGCCCGGACCGGCGTAGTGGGCCAGGCCCGCCTGCATGGTGGCAATCGCGTACACGAACTCACCATGCGGCGCGATATCGCCCGTGGTGCGCCACAGGTTGGCGCCCACCTTCGGGTCGGCGGCCCATTCCCACACCGCATCCATGCCGTACTGGCACAGCGAGTAGACGATCGGACGCCCCGCCTGGTTGAGCGCCGTACGCATGGTGGCGTAGGCCTCGTGCATCATGCGCATCTGCTGCGCGGAATCGTTCGGCGCGCGCTGCTTCATCAGCTCGCCAAAACTGCACAGGTCGTACTTGAGGTAATCGACGCCCCAGGCGGCGTAGGTCCTGGCGTCCTGCTGCTCGTGCCCCAGCGAGCCGGCATAGCCGGCGCAGGTTTTCTCGCCCGGCGAGCTGTAGATGCCCAGCTTGAGCCCGCGTGCATGCACGTAGTCAGCCAGCGCCTTCATATCGGGGAAGCGCGCATTGGCATGGATCTCCCCGCTCGCATCGCGCTGCCCCTGCCAGGCGTCGTCGATGTTCACGTAGACATAGCCGGCATCGCGCATGCCGCTGCTCACCATGGCGTCGGCGGCCGCACGCACGTCCGCGTCGGTCACCTTGTCGGCGAAGTAGTTCCAGCTGTTCCAGCCCATGGGTGGCGTCGCCGCGATCGGCGCCGTCGCCTGCGCGACGCCCTGGGCCAGGCAAAGGGTAGCTGCGAACAAGGCGGTATACGAAAGACGCATGGCTATTCCTCTCTTCATCGGCAGGCGAACCTGTTCACGCGCCGATAGTCGGTTGATGGACTTGCTGGATGGCGGTGTCGGCCCCACGGCGGCAACGCCCGTTTCGAGTGCATCGAAACGGGCGGCCAACTCACTTCGCGATGTGCACGCGCAGGATGGTTGAATGGTCGGGCAGCGACACATGGCGCTCGTCGCCGTTCAGGCGTCGTGCGCGAACCCACTGGTCGCCCTGGAACGTCCCTTCCTCGATCGAGATCAGCTCGGCGTCGCGCAGCGGACCCTGCATTTCGCGGAACGCCACGTCAAAGCCCGAACCCACGACGATGAAATCGTTCGGGGCCAGCTCGATGATCATGCCCGCCGCGCGGCCCTTGACCGGATCGAAGGTCGCGGTGAACTCGATGTTCGCGGCGAGCCGATCGGTGAGACGGATCGACTGCTTCCAGTCCTCGCCGTTGGCCAGGCCCTGCAGCACCGGATGCAGCTTGCCGGTGTACTGCTTGCTGGCAATCAGCGGCAGCAAGGGGCGCAGCACGCTATAGGTATCCTGAAAGCGCATGCCGATGGCCGTGCCGATGTCGCCCTTGGTCACGACGTCGTCGATGCCGAACGGGTTGAAGCCCATGCCGTTGAAGTAGCCGAACGTGGTGTAGGCAAAGGCGGCGAAGTACGGGTTGAAGTTCGTTTCCGGCACATACAGCGGGTTGTCCGGCCGGGTGTACTGCGCCGCGACGTCATAGAACTTCGGGTAATAGATATCCGGCGACAGCATGTCGATGGCCGGCGCACCCGCCTTCCACACATCGAGCATGTTCACCGTGGCGCCGCCGCTCGGCCAGCGACCCGGACGCTCCACGCCCTCGATCAGCCAGACGTTGACGTACATGGGCAGCGCATATTCGCGCTTGCCGGCCGCGGCCACCGTGTTGACGTAGTTGGAGATGGCCCAGGCGCTGATGGCCTCCGGTGCCTTCTCGCCGAATACGTGGGTCCAGTTGCCGGACTTCGGCGCGTGGCTCAAGGCCTGTGCCAGCGGCGCGGAGAGCTGCTGGCGATGACGGTCCAGGTATCCCAGCAGCGCCGTGGGCACCGCTGCCGCGAATTGCTGGTTGCCCGCTTCCGAATAGTCGCGGTCGGTGTTGACGATGCCCGCCTCGTTCTCCACCTGCATCATCAGCACGGTGCGCTGGGACTCGTCGATGCTCTTGATATGCCGCATCAGCGCCGCGAACGCGCGCGCATCCGCGTCCATGGCGGCCTGGCTGAACGGCGAGATGGTCGTCGTCACCTCACCGCGCGGTCCCTTGGCATGGGGATAGGTGGCCTGGTCTTCCTTCATCCAGTCCGGCACATACTGGCTCTCGCCGTTTTTCCAGGTGCCGAACCACAGCACGACCAGGCGCAGGCCGTGCTTGCGCGCCGCATTGACTGCCAGGTCGACGGAACTGAAGTCATAGTTTCCCCGCGTCGGCTCGAGCGCTTCCCAATAAATCGGCACCTCGACGGTATTGGCTTGCCAGCTCGCCAGCACGTCCATGGCCTTGTTGAGGTCCTCGGGATTGGACGTATCGGAGTTGTGCACCTGACCGCCGAGGATCAGATACGGCGCGCCATCCACGATGAGACGCGCCTGGTCGCCCTTCTTCTCCATGCTGGGCATGGGTGGCGAGCCGACCTTGGCCACGCAGGCCGTCGTCAGTACGAACAGGGCAAGCAAGGCTGACGCGATAGCGGCCACCTTGGGCAGTCGCGGGGGAACGCTCGGTGAGCGCAGATCAGAAGTCATGGGAGCCGTTCCCTATCGAGGGCTGGTAGATGTTGTAAAGGTGGAAGCCGCCGCAGCGGCTTCCGCTCTGGCCAGGCACATCCGCTCAGAAGCGCGCACGGAACTCGATGCCGTAAGTGCGCGGTGGCGTGACCGTGGCGTAGGGCGTGCCAAATACGCTGGTCGTTTCGTTGCCCACGCCGAGCACATAGCGCTTGTTGAAGATGTTGTTGCCGTACAGGCCCACACCCCAGCGCTGGTCCGGCGTATGCCAGTCCAGGCGCGCATCGGTGCGCTGAGTCGACTGCCCGATGGTGAAGGCCGGGGTCGAATAGCAGTTGCCTTGAATACCCGAGTCCGCGTTGCAGCGCGTGGGTCCGCGGTAGGCGTACTGCATGCTGAGTTCCAGGTCGCCATGGGCGACGCCATGCACGGTGTAATCGAAGCCCGTGGTGGCGGAGAAGTACGGCTCGCCCGTGGGCTGGCCGGACAGGTCCACGCCCGAGCTCGACAGACCCTTCAGGTAGGTGGCATTGATGTACGCGCCGGTGAGGTTGAAGCGCAAGGCATCGATCGGCACCCACTGCGCGTCGAACTCCAGGCCGTGCGCGTGCTGGTCACTCGTGTTGACCATGTAGAACGGCACGCCCGACCCGTTGTAGTTCGGATTGAGCACGTTCGACTGCAGGTTCGAGTAGCGGTAGTAGTACGCAGACGCGTTCAACAGCAGGTTGTAGTCGGGCAGCACCGTCTTCAGGCCGATTTCGTAGTTCCAGACCTTTTCCGGCTGGTAGACCGAGCCGATCTCGAGGCTGTTGTAGCCGCCTGCCTTGTAGCCCTTGGTGACCGAGGCGTAGCCCATGACGTCAGGCGTGAACTTGTAGCTGAGCACCACGCGCGGGCTCAGGTCATGCCAGGTACGGTTGCTCTGCACCCATTGGCCAACGGCATTCGGGAACACGATATTGCTGCTGAACACCCCCAGCGCCTGCTGCGCGCTCGGCGGCAGCAGGTCGTAGATGCCGCTGGCCTGCAATGCGGCCAGGGTCTGGTCGTAGGCGGGCGCCTGGCGCGGCACGTTGTACCAGGTGAAGGACTTCTGGTCCTGCGTGTAACGAAGACCGGTAGTGAGGTCCCACTTGTCATTGAGGTGCCAGATCACGTCGCCGAACGCGGCGTAGGCCTTGAACCTGCCGTCGTTGTTGATCTGCTCCCGCCAGGAGTCACCGAGGAAGGAGAACGGCAGGCCCATGGCCTGCAGACCCTGGGTGATCTCGGTCAGCGGCAGGCCGACCCCCTGCACGTTTTGTGCGAGCGTATCCAGGCTGTCGGTGTTGGTATTGACCTGGCTGCCCTGGCGCGCCTGCTCGGAATAGAAGCTCACGCCGCTGACCCAGTCCATCAGGTCGTTGTTTCCGGCCAGCTTGAATTCCTGGTACCAGCTGTTGTTGTGTTCGATGTTCGCCGTGTCGAGATAGCTGACGACGTGGTTGGTACCGTCGTTATCCATGTCGTTGTAGGTGTCGAACCCGCGCCACGCGGTGGTCGAGGTCAGGCTGCCCCACGAGAACGAGTGGTCGACGACCAGGTTGGCGCCGTTGAACGTGCGCGTCTCGGCGGCGTTGATCGCGTCGTTGTAAAGCGGCGCATGCAGCGGGTTGAGAAACGTCGACGGATCGGCTGGAAACGGCGGTCGCTGGTAGACGTTATTCGACAGCGGCACGATGCCGATCTGCGGACGCGGCAGCTGGTCGAGCCGCTCGTGGTCCCACGACAGCAGCACGCGCGTATCCGGCGTGATGTTCCATCGATAGACGATGCGGCTACCCCAATCGTCATTGCCGCCGTAACGCTGGCCGTTGGCCTGGTTCTTGATCCAGCCGTCGCTCTGGTTGTCCACCACGCTGACGCGCAGCGCCATGTCGTTGTTGAGCGGGATGTTGAGCAGCGCACTGCCGTAGCGCTGGCCTTCGTTGCCCACGCGTACCACGGCATTGCCTTCCCACTTGTCGGACGGCTCGTTGGTGACGATCGAGATCGCGCCGCCGGCGGCGTTGCGGCCGAACAAGGTGCCCTGCGGCCCCTTCAGCACTTCGATGCGCTGGATATCGTTGAAGGCCAGCAAGGCGCCGCCGGAGCGGGCGGCATAGACGCCATCGACGTACACGCCGACGGCCGATTCGGTGCCCACGCCGAAGTTGCTGGTGCTGATGCCGCGCAAGGAATACGAAGGCTGGGTCGGCTGGCTGCCGTCCACGCCGAGGCCGGGCACGAAGATCGCAATCTTGCTCAGGTCGGTGGCAGCCAGCGTCTGGATCTGCTGCGCGGTGATGATCTGCAGCGGAATCGGCACCTCCTGCATTTCCTGGCTGCGCGTCTGCGCCGTCACGACAATCTTGCCAAGCTGCTTGGCCTTGCTCGCATCAGGCGCCGTGGAGGACGGCGCGGCGCTGGTGGCGGCGTCGCCCTTGGCCTGCTGCCCCGTGTCGTCCGCCCTGGCGGTGAACGGTGCGCAAAGCGCGATCGCCACGCCGCCATACAGCACGCTGCGCAGATATCCCGGTAGTAGTCGTTGACGCATGAGCAAGAATCTCCCCTTTGACTTGCCAGTTCGCATGATTGGAACGACGGCGGCTTGTTGCGGATGAAGCGATGTTTGGCGCATACGTCCCCCTCGCCCCCATCCAACGGCGCACCTTCCACTACCCACGGCTTGTTCGCCCCCCTCAAAAAGCGGGGTTGACAGGTCCCTGTTCTGATACGAGGGACGCCTCCCCGAACATCGCCAGCGTGCCCCTCCCCGGGCTGGCGTTGTCCGCACTCACGTTCTGCAGCAGGCCTCCGTCGTGGAGACCTAGCTGCCCGCCAGTCGAGCGCCCGCATGACGACGCAACCAGGCTGGCATCGCACGCTGCGACCCTGCGCAGCGCATCCATCATGAGCCCCCTGACGCATGACTGACGGGGGCATGCAATCACATTGTATGATTATCATGCAAGCAACTTTCGACAGGATCGAGCCGGCTTGTGCGATGCGGCACGGGCATGACACGGCGCTCGCGCGGAGCGATCCGGCGCCGCAGGGCATGCTGTGAGCAGTGTGGTGGCGGCGCGAGGGATCCATGAAATGGATGTCGCTTACCGCAGCGCGTCATCGGGGATCGCGTCGCACTTGCAGCGGGCCGATCGCGTCATGGAAGGCATCGCGCAACATTGCTTGGCAGATCGCCTGCAGATGCTTATAGTCAATTTGTATGACAATTGCTTCGAGCGGTGCGCTGCGCAGCACATCGAGCATGGTCGGAACAGGGGAGCCGGGGTATCTCATGAGGAAGTCGAACGCCGTCCGCAGCCTTTACGGACACGTGATGCACGAGCTCGGCCAGCGCATCGTCAGTGGCAAGGTAAAGCCGGGTGACGTGCTGCCGCGCGAAGAGACGCTGGCTGAAAGCCTCGATGTGAGCCGCACGGCCTTGCGTGAAGCGCTCAAGGTGCTGTCCGCCAAGGGCCTGATCGAATCGCGCACGGGGGTGGGTGCCCGCGTGCTCGAAGAGCAGCACTGGAACCAGCTTGACGCCGACGTGCTCGCCTGGCGTTGCGCTTCCATGCCCACCGACGATTTCGTCGACAAGCTGGTCGAGATGCGCGAAATCATCGAACCGGCGGCGGCCGCCGCGGCTGCGCGTCGGCGCACCAGCGCCCAGCTGGCCCAGATCGAGCAGTCGTTTCGGGCCATGGCGGCGGCGCAGACACTCGAGGCATGGACCGAGGCCGACCTGCAGTTCCACGATGCCGTGCTGCGCGCGACCTGCAACGAATTGCTGCAATCGCTGTTCTCCGTGGTGGAGTCTTCGCTCGGCACGTTCTTCACGCTGTCGGCCCGCAACGTGAGCGACTTCAAGTATTCGCTGCCGCACCACCAGAAAGTCCTGGACGCCATCCGCCGCAAACAGCCCGAAGCCGCGCGCAAGGCCATGCTGACCATGATTGCCGACTCGCACGCGAGCCTGCAGCGCGACCGCAAGCGCAAGCGCAAAAAGGCCTAGCCGTGACCACCGCGCTCATCGCGCTCGACTGGGGCAGCACGCATTTGCGAGCGTATCGGCTCGGTGTGCGCGGCGAGGTGCTGGAGGCGCGCGCCCTGCCCTGGGGCGTCGCTCACTTGCCCGACACCGGTTTCGAAGGTGCCTTCGCCGAGGCGGTGGATGGCTGGCCGCCAACGCCGGTGATCGCCTGCGGCATGGTCGGTAGTCGCAACGGCTGGCGCGAAGCACCGTACCTGGACGCGCCGGCCAGCACCGACGCGCTGGCAGCGTCACTGCTGCGACTGTCTACCGCGCAAGGACGCCTGTTTTACATCGTCCCAGGCCTGCGCGACCCTTCGCGCCCCGACGTGATGCGCGGCGAGGAAACCCAGGTCGCCGGGCTACTCGTGCGCGAGCCGGGCGCTGCGCGCGAGTCGGACATCCTGCTTCCCGGCACGCACAGCAAATGGGTGCGCGTGCGCCATGGCAAGGTCGCGCGCCTGGCCACCGCGATGACCGGCGAATTGTTTCACTTGTTGTATCAGCACTCGGTACTTGGTGCGTCGCTGCCGGCGCCCACGATCGATGAGCAGGCATTTCGGCAAGGCGTGCTGACGGCGCGGGAGAGTGGTGCGGCGGGCGTGTTGTCGCGCATTTTTCTTGCCCGCACGCTGATGCTCGATGGCGAACTCGCCCCCACCTCCGTCGCCGACTATCTCTCCGGCCTGTTGATTGGCGAAGAGTTCCGCGCTGCGCTGGCTGCCGGCTGGACGAAACCGCAGGCCACCTTGCACATCGTGGGCGACGAAGCGCTCGTCACGCGTTACCAGCGCGCTGCGGAATCGTTCGACCTGCATCTGCTCAAGGCCGCCGGGGACACGGCGGCGGCAGGCCTGTGGCGCCTTGCCAGCGTGGCCTCACTGCTTCCAAATCACGCGATGACCTGATGAACGCCTGGCTGACATCCTTTCCCCTGGTCGCCATCCTGCGCGGACTTCGTCCCGCGGAAGCCGTGGACATCGGCGCCGTGCTGATCGAAGCCTGCTTTCGCGTGCTTGAAGTGCCGCTCAACTCGCCGGAGCCGGTGGAAAGCATTCGCCGCCTGGTCGACGCCTTCGGTGATCGCGCGCTGATCGGCGCGGGCACGGTGATCGATCCTGTCCGGGTGGATGACGTCGCCGCCGTGGGTGGGCGCCTGATCGTGATGCCGCACGCCGATGGCGAGGTGATCCGCGCAAGCAAGCGGGCCGGCCTGTACTGCGTGCCCGGCGTGGCGACACCTACCGAAGCGTTCGCCGCGCTGGCCGCGGGTGCCGATGCACTCAAATTGTTTCCCGCCGAACAGATCGGCCCCGCCGCGCTCAAGGCATGGTTAGCCGTACTGCCGCCTGGAACAGCGGTATTGCCCGTCGGAGGCGTGACCCCCGAAGCCATGGCGCCATGGCTGGCCGCGGGCGCCGCCGGCTTCGGCATCGGGTCCTCACTCTACGCGCCAGGCCGCCAAGCCAGCGACGTCGCCTTGCGCGCGCGCGCCTTCGCCGATGCCTGGCAGTCCCACCTCGCTGCCAAGGGCGATGCCGCATGAAGATCACAGGCCTCACCACCTTCGTCGTCCCGCCGCGCTGGCTGTTCCTGCGCATCGATACCGACCAAGGCCTATGCGGATGGGGCGAACCCATCGTCGAAGGACGCGCCCACACCGTCGCTGCCGCGGTGGACGAATTGTCGGATTACCTGATCGGCAAGGACCCCCGCCATATCGAGGACCTGTGGAGCGTGATGTATCGCTCCGGCTTCTACCGCGGCGGCCCGGTGCTGATGAGCGCCATCGCCGGCATCGACCAGGCGTTGTGGGACATCAAGGGCAAGGACCTGGGCCAGCCCGTGCACGCCCTGCTTGGTGGTCCGGTGCGCGAGCGCATCCGCGTGTATTCCTGGATCGGCGGGGACCGCCCGGCCGACACGGCGCGCGCCGCGCAGCAGGCCGTCGCCGGTGGCTTCACCGCGGTGAAGATGAATGCCACGGAAGAACTGCAGTATGTCGACACCTACGCCAAGGTCGAACAGGTGCTGGCCAACGTGCAGGCGGTTCGCGATGCGGTGGGACCGCAGGTAGGCATCGGGCTGGACTTCCACGGTCGCGTGCACAAACCGATGGCCAAGGTGCTGATGCGCGAACTGGCACCATTCAAGCTCATGTTCATCGAAGAGCCGGTGCTGTCCGAACATCTGGAGGCATTGCCTGAACTGGCAGCGCTCTCGCCGGCGCCGATCGCGCTGGGCGAGCGCCTGTACCACCGCGCCGACTTCAAGCGCGTGCTGGCCATGGGCGGCGTCGACATCCTGCAGCCCGATCCGTCACACGCCGGCGGCATCACCGAAACGCGCAAGATCGCCGCGATGGCCGAAGCCTATGACGTGGCCGTCGCGTTTCACTGCCCGCTCGGCCCGATCGCGCTGGCGGCCAATCTGCAGCTCGATGCCTTGTGCCACAACGCTTTCATCCAGGAGCAGAGCCTGGGCATCCATTACAACGCGGCGAACGATTTGCTTGACTACGTCGAGGACCGCAGCGTGTTCGCCTACCAGGACGGTTGCGTGGCGATTCCGGGCGGGCCGGGACTTGGCATCACGGTGAATGAGGCCTACGTCGCCGAGCGCGCCGCCGTGGGACATCGCTGGCGCAACCCCGTCTGGCGTCATGCCGACGGCAGCGTGGCGGAGTGGTGAGCATGAGCCACTTTGCGACTTACCCCAGCCTCGTCGACCGGCACGTCTTCATCTCGGGCGGCGCCAGCGGAATCGGCGCTGCACTCGTGGAACATTTCGCCGACCAGGGCAGCCGGGTGAGCTTTGTCGATATCGACGAGGCAAACGGCAAGGTCCTCGTCGATGCGCTCGGCCATGTGCGCCATCGACCACGATTCCTCACCGGCGACGTCACCGATCTTGACGCCCTCAAGGCCGCCATCGACGCCGCCCGCGCCGTGCACGGCCCCATCGGCGTGCTGATCAACAACGCCGCCAATGATGTACGCCATGCGTTCGACGCGACCACGCCACAGGATTTCGATCGCAGTATCGCCGTCAACCTGCGGCACCACTACTTCGCCACGAAGGCGGTGCGCGACGACATGCGCGAACTTGGCGCCGGCTCGGTGATCTGCCTGGGCTCCACCGGGTGGATGAAGAAGAACGCCGGCTACCCGATCTATGCCGCGGCCAAGGCCGCCGTGCTCGGCCTCGTCAACGGACTCGCCCGCGAGCTTGGCAAAGAGCGCATCCGCATCAACGCCCTGGTGCCCGGCTGGGTGATCACCCCGAAGCAGCGCGAACTATGGCTCGATGCCGCAGGCGAGGCGGACATCGCCCGGCTGCAATGCCTGCCGGGCCACCTGATGGCGGATGACATCGCGCGCGCCGCGCTGTTCCTGGCCGCCGACGATAGCCGCATGTGTACCGGCCAACAGTTCATCGTGGACGGCGGTTGGGCATGAACGGCGTCGCTGGCGTCGCTGTCCTGCTGCAGAACGAGTTGGGCGAAGGCATCGTCTGGTGCGAGCGTGAGCAGGCGCTGTACTGGACCGACATCCACGCGTCGACGCTATGGCGCTATCGCATCGACGAAGGCGCGCTCGACCACTGGCTGCTGCCGGAACAGCTGGGCTGCTTTGCGCTATGCGAGGAGGACGGCTGGCTGCTGCTGGGCCTGGCATCCCGGCTGGCGTTCTTCCATCCGGCCAGCCAGACCCTGACGCCCATCACCGAGGTGGAAGCGCAACAGCCGACGCGGATCAACGATGGTGCCTGCGATCGCAGCGGTCGCTTCGTGTTCGGTACGTTCCATGAGCCGGCCGATGGTGGCCCCAGGCTGCCGGTCGGGTCGTTTTATCGCCTCAACCGCAATCTCTCGCTCGAGCGCCTGTCCCTGCCCGGGGTGGCGATCAGCAACAGCATCGCCTTCAGTCCCGGCGGCGAGCGCATGTATTTCTGCGATTCCACCACGCCGGTGATCCGGGTCTGCGACTACGGCGACGACTGCGGTGCGCCACGAGACTTTGCCCGGATCGACGATCCGCATGGCGAACCGGATGGCTCCATCGTCGATAGCGAAGGTGGACTGTGGAATGCGCAGTGGGGGCTTGGACGTGTCGCTCGCTACACGCCGGAGGGCCGCCTCGATCGCTGCATCGACGTGCCGGCATCGCAACCCACCCGCATGGCCCTCGGTGGCGTCGATCGCTCCACGCTCTATATCACCAGTGC
This sequence comes from Dyella humicola, assembly GCF_026283945.1. Lineage (NCBI taxonomy): Bacteria > Pseudomonadati > Pseudomonadota > Gammaproteobacteria > Lysobacterales > Rhodanobacteraceae > Dyella > Dyella humicola. The sequence goes on along the minus strand of NZ_JAPDPC010000003.1, from coordinate 247,930 downwards.
GCGCCTTGGCCTCGACGCCAGGTCGCTCGCGGCCCAGCCGCTGGCCGGCTCGTTGTTTGCGGCGCAGGTCGACGTCGCCGGCCTGCCCGAGCCGCGCTTTGCGGGACCACCCGAGCACGTCATCGCCACCGCATCCAGTTGACGGACGCGGACGCACCACTCGAAAGAACAATCTTCATTGCAAGCGGGGGAGCATCGTTCATGAACGCCGAAGTCATCGCGTCACCTACGTTCCAAACCAGGGCCACCGTAGTCTTCACCTGTCTGCTTGCCGCTCTCGCAGGCCTGATGTTCGGCCTCGACATCGGCGTCATCTCCGGGGCCACCCAGTTCATCCAGGCCGAGTTCAAGGTCAGCGATCACACCATCGAATGGATCGTCAGCGCCATGATGCTCGGCGCCGCAGTCGGCGCCCTCGCGGCGGGGTGGCTGTCGGCAGCCCTGGGGCGCAAGCGCTCGCTCGTGCTGGGCGCCACGCTGTTCGTGCTCGGCTCACTGCTCTCCGGCTATGCCTGGTCGCCCGCCTCGCTGATCGCGGCGCGCGTCGTGCTGGGCCTGGCCATTGGCGTGGCCACCTTCGCCGCCCCGCTGTATCTGGCGGAAGTGGCGCCGGAGCGCATCCGCGGCGCGATGATCTCCACCTACCAGCTGATGATCACCGTCGGCATCCTGGTGGCGTTTCTGTCCGATACCGTGCTCAGCTATTCCGGCGCATGGCGCTGGATGCTCGGCATCATTGCGGTGCCCGGCGTGCTGTTCCTGCTTGGCGTGCTGGTGCTGCCGGACAGCCCGCGCTGGCTGTTCATGCGCGGCCGGCGCGACGAGGCCATGCGCATCCTGCATCGCCTGCGCAACGATCCCGCCGTCGTCGCGCGCGAAGCGGCCGACATCGAAGAGCAGCTCAAGACGCCGCAGCGTGGCTGGCATCTGTTTCTCGAGAACGCGAACTTTCGCCGCTCCGTGGGCCTGGGCGTGCTGCTGCAGCTGATGCAGCAGTTCACCGGCATGAACGTGGTGATGTACTACGCCCCGCGCATCTTCCAGGAGATGGGCTACGACACCAGCGCGCAAATGTGGTTTACCGCCCTGGTCGGCATCACCAACATGCTGGCCACCTTCATCGCCATTGCGCTGATCGATCGCTGGGGCCGCAAGCCCATTCTCTACACCGGCTTCGCGGTCATGGCCACGGGACTTGGCGTCGTCGGCGTGATGATGCACGGCGGCATCGCCGGCCATGCCGCGCAGATCTTCACCGTCACCATGCTGCTGGTGTTCATCGTGGGCTTTGCCATGTCCGCGGGACCGCTGGTGTGGACCTTGTGCTCGGAGATCCAGCCGCTCAAGGGCCGCGACTTCGGCATCGGCTGCTCCACTTTCACCAACTGGATCGCGAACATGGTCGTAGGCGCGACCTTCCTGAGCCTGCTCAACGGCATCGGCAACTCGTCCACCTTCCTGATCTACGCCGGGCTCAACCTGCTCTTCATCGTGGTGACGTTCTGGCTGGTGCCGGAAACCAAGGGGGCGACGCTGGAACAGATCGAACGCAACCTGATGCACGGCAAGCGTCTGCGCGATATTGGCGGCTGATGCGGCGCCAGGTTCGCCGTAAGCGTGAGTCGAGTGGACCGCATCGCTGATCGGGTGCGGACCACACTTCGCCACGCGCTTGCCCACGGTAGCGTCAGGTGGCTGCCCGAACCGATCATGGCGGGGTCGCGCTTGTAGCCGACCCGCCATGCCAGACCATCGAAGCGGACTTGCGCCCATCGCGCGCGCGCCGAGAGCGTGACATCGACTTCAAGCGCACCGCGGACATCGGCGCGGCTATGTCGCCTGCGTCAGGCGCCATCGCGGGTGCAGCCCGGGGCGCTCGCTCAGGGCGAGCTCTGTTCGCAAGGCGAAGTCCTGCCCCGCCCTGTCCCCTGAAACACACGGGATGCCACCAGGATCACGGCAATCAGCGCGCAGGAAGCAAACCCGGACGCAATCAGCGGAATAACTTGCACGTTTTCGCCACGCACGAAGAACGAAGCCGCCAGCGGCCCGAAGCCCGAGCCGAGCAGCTGCGCGGCCGGCACCAGCATCGCGATGCGCCCCTGGGGATCGACATCGAAGGCCAGGCGGTAGTGGAACGGCATCTGGAACAGCCACAGAAAGCCGAACGCCACGCACAGGGCGGTGAAGGCCAGCACACTGTGTCCGGCAAGCAGATGCATCAGCACGCCAATCGCCGCAAAGGCGACCGCGCTTGCGGCGACCACGCGTGGCGCGCGCCAATGGCGCACCGCCACCGCTGCCATGCCGCCGCCGGCAATCTGCATCACCAACACCAGCGCCACCAGCAGGTTCGCCTGGCTGGCGGCCACGCCGGCCGCTTTTTCCAGCGGCTCGAAATAGGCCCAGATGGTGCCCACGGCCGACAGATGCGCGAAGGGCACCAGCAGGCTGAAAAAGCCTCGAAGGGTGGCGACCGCCGGCTTGGTTGCCTCCTCGTGCGGTGGCACCTTGGCCGGCAGGCGCGTTGCCAGCAGCAGCGGCAGCGCCGATATGACGGCGAGCGCCACAAAGCCCTTCTGTCCGCCAAGGAACGGCATCGTCAGCCTCGCCAGCATTAGGGCAACCAGCGCCTGTGCCATCGTCTGCATGGTCAGGAAGATGCCCGAGAGACGATCGGGTTGGCGGGAGCGGACGAGGACGACGGTGGTGATCCAGAACAGGCTGGCCTCGCCCAGCCCGGCGGCCACGCGCATCGCCGTGCACGCGAGATCCCCGTGCACGCGCAAGGTCAGTAGGTTGACGGCCACCAGGTAAAGGCTGCTCAACACGGCTACCAGGCGAATCCTGTGCAAGGGCAGCCACTTCTCGGCCAGCACGACGCCCACGCCTAGGGCGAAGATTTCGCCCATCGCCACCAGGCCCACGCCCTCCAGGGAAATCCGCTGCTGCTCGATCAAATCGCCGAGCAGCGCCGGCTGCAGTCCAAGCACCATCAGCGCGACGCAGCCCACCACCAGCGCGGCAGTTATTTCCGAGAGTCGAAAATCGATCGAAGCGGATGTCGTCACGGGCACTCCGGTTCAGCGCTGTTGATCGTCGAGCCGGCGAACACCGGCACCCAGTTGCGGCAGAGTGTCAGTAGCCCTTCACTTCTTCCGGCAACAAGCCTTGTGCAAATCGCTCCGCCGCGCGCTTCTGGTCCTTCTTCAAGCGCCCATTGGCAATGCGGCATACCCACCACGGCAAGGTGTGCAAGGGCTCGGCGGTGCCGGCGGCCAGCACATAGGCCTTCGCGCATTTCTCCAGCAGTTCGGCATTCAACACCAGACGATGCAGGGTCGTGCCGAATACCAGCAGGTTCGATCCATCCACCCAGGCGTTGCCACCGTCGACCAGGCTCCGCTTGATGTCGACCGGCTGGCCGCCAGCCGTGCGTGCGGTGCGCCCGAGATGCCTGGCTTGTTCATCGAACACTTGTGGCAGCACCCCGGCGACGTCGGGGAGCAGATGCCCATAGGTGCCAGCCCCCAGCGCGATGGCCCCGACATCGGGACGCGCGCGATAGACCTCGGCGTGCCGTCGATGCGCAGCATCCGTATCGTCCGCGAGCGACATGCGCAGCGGCTCGCCTCTTGGCACGCCAAGCAGCATGGCCCCGCTGCCGGGCAGGCGCACGGAAACGCTGGCGCCATCGCCAAGCAGATGCTTGCCGTCCAATCGACGTATCGCGTCCTGCAGCTCAGCGGCGATCGGCATGGTCGTCATACCAGCTTCAGCACATCTTCAAAGCGGTTGAGCGCATCGTCGATAACCTCGTCGGGGTCGGCCAGGCTGGTGTAGATGCGACTGCCGGCGAGGGTGATCACGCCATGCGCGGTGTAGGCGGCGCCCATCTCCTCCATCATGTGCTTGCGCTCCTTGGCCTCGTTCTTCACGCGCGCGAGTTTCAGCAGGCTGCTGGTGTCCAGCAGCATCACGCCCGAGGTCTGCAGGTGCACGATGGAACCCATGTTGTAGGCGACATAGGGCAGCCCCAGGCGCTCGATGATTTGCTCGAGGCCTTTGCGCATGCGATCGCCCGCCTGGCCGGCCTTGAAGGCCGCATCGGTGCGCTGCATTTCCTGCAGGGCGAAATAGCCGGCCGCACACGAAAGCGGATTCGCTGTCAGCGTGCCGCCGACGAACGCGCGCTTGGTGGTGGTGCCGATACCGCCCACCAGCATCATCATGATGTCGCGTCGGCCGCCGATGGCGCCGGCCATCGGGTAGCCGCCGGTGAGGCACTTGCCAAGCACGGTGAGGTCCGGCGTGACGCCGAAGTACCCCTGCGCGCCGCCCATACCCGCGCGAAATCCGGTGACGACTTCGTCGAAGATGAGCAAGGTGTCGAACTCGTCGCACAGCTTGCGCAATGCCGCATTGAAGTGCCGCGTGACCGGCCGCGTGCCGCTTTCCGGCCCGAACGGCTCGACGATCACCGCCGCGGTACCGCCGCGCAGGCGGTTCCACTTCAGCTTGCGGCGGATCGCCTCAAGGTCATTCGGCAGGCTCTCCTGCGTGGCCGCGGTGGCGCCGCGCGGGATGCCGATCGCCTCCATGCGCCCGGTCTTGGGCAAGCGCATGCCGTAGACCATCTGGTCGCTCCAGCCGTGATAGCCACCGCCGATCTTGATCACGCGCTTCTTGCCCGAGTAGGCGCGCGCAAGGCGGATGGCGCCCATCACCGCCTCGGTGCCGGAGCCCATCATGCGCAGCATGTCCACGCCAGGCATGACCTGGCAAACCAGCTCGGCCAGCTTGACCTCGTACTCGTGCAAGAGGCCGGTGGTGGGGCCGCATTCGTCGAGCAGGCCCTTGACCCGTTCCAGCACCACGGGATGGTTGGACCCTAGCAAGGTCGGCCCACCGGCTTGCAGGAAGTCGATGTAGCGATTGCCGTCCACATCCGTCATATGCGCCCCGCGCGCCTCCTTGATGGCCAGCGGGAACGGATAATTGAACGCGAGGTTGTGCTGCACGCCACCGGGAATCACCGCCTTGGCCTGCTCCGCCAGGCGCGCGGACCCTTGGCAGCGCTGCTCAAAGTAGTTCAACACATCCGTCATGGCGGCGCGCCGGATCGGCCGCAGCGGCTGTTTCACCAACGCTTCAAAGCGCGGGTACAGCGCATCCGTGTCGGGCCACTGGGAGATGCCGCTTTGAGTCGGCACGCTGGAGGTATCGTGGAAATTCATAGGACCATATCCCGGACGAGTTCGGTGTTGAGCGTTGTCAGCAGGCGCTGCAAGGCGGCCTCTTGCGGCAGCAGGGCGGCACGCGCGGCAATACGGCCACGCAGGTAATCCAGGGCCACCGCCTCGAGCGCGACGATCGCCTGCAAGGCGCGTTCGGCACTGGTGCCACAACAGATTGCGCCGTGCGTACGCAGCAGGTAGGCGTTCGCATCCGGCCGCAGTGCCTTGGCCAGCTTCTTCGACAACCAGGACGTGCCGGACGGCGCGTATCCCACGATCGGCACGTTGTCGCCAAGCAGCTCCCGCGGTCCGGCTCCTGTCACGCGCAGCGGCTTGCCAATCAGCGTGCAGGCGCTTGCAATCGGTTGATGCGTGTGGATGCTGGCGGCGCAGTCCGGGCGTGCCTGCAAGACCTTGGCATGCATGCCGGTTTCCACCGACGGCTTGCGCTCGCCGTCCACCTTGGCCAGATCCCGCAAGCGCAGGATGCACACGTCTTCGGGACCCATCTGGTAATAGTCCACGGCCGAAGGCGTGACGGCGATATGCTCGGCGTCGACCTTCAGGGCGAGGTTGCCGCCCGTCGCGGCGAAGAAACCGTGGTCGGCGAGCATCACGCTCATCCTGACCACCTGTTCGCGGATCTCCGGAAACTTCATGCGGTCGCCTCCAGTTGCCGGCGGATTTTGCGATAGACAGGCGCGAGTCTTCGGTGAAGCTCCTTGAAGGTGCCGAAGCGATCATCGTAAAGACCGCGTACGGTGTCGCGCGGTTCGAACGTACGGGCGATGCCGCACAGCGACGGCACGTCGGAGAACGACAATTCGCCCAGGCCGACGCCGGCAATGAAGGCAGCACCCATCGCATTGGCCTGGATCGGCATGTGCGGTTGCCGGATCACCATGCCGGTGACGTCGGCCATGATCTGGCACCACACCTGCGACTGGGCGCCACCGCCGACGATGGTCATTGCGCTGCCCTTCTCGCTGCCGACGAAACGCAGCATGGGCTCCAGCATCCAGCGGGTATTCAACGCCACGCCTTCGAGGAACGCACGAATGATGTCTTCCCGCGTGTGCTCGAGCGACAGGTTCAGCAAGCCGGCACGCAGGTGCCGATCATCCACCGGCGTACGCTCACCCTGCAGCCAGGGCAGATAGATCAGTCCACGCGCGCCGGGTTGGACACGGTCGGCAATGCGATCGAGTAGCGCATAGTCGTCCGGCCGCTCGTCGTTGCCAGAAAGTTCATCCGCATGGAACAGGATGCGGTCGCGCAGCATGGTCAGGTTGCTGCAGGCGGCCGACTGCATCGCCATGGCCAGGTAGCGATCCTTCTGCGCGCACGGCACCGACGCAATGAACGCGCTCAGGTGCGTGCGCTTCCTGGGTATGTGCGCGCCGAGCCATGAGGATGTACCTAGGTATAGATGCAAATCGCCGTCGCGCACAGTTCCCGCACCGATGGCCGCCGCGGAATTGTCCACCGCACCGGCCACCACCTTGGTCGTCGGTGCCAGGCCGAGTGCACTGGCCACTGCCGGCATCAGGTGGCCGATGACCTCGGTCGACGACACCAGTTCCGGCAGCTGCTGCTGATCCATTTCCAGCAAGCGCAACAGCTTGCCGTCATAGCGCACGCGGGACAGATCCCGATTGTCGGTGGCCCAGGTGGTAAGCGCCGAATCGTGCGTCGCGCAGTAGCGCCCGGTGAGGCGCAGATTCATGAAATCCAGCGCGTTGAGAAACTTGTGCGTGCGTTCGACCAGCGGCTGGTGATGGTCGTGCAGCCAGGCGATGTGGCCGGCAGGGTCCTTGCCCGACAGCGACGGCGCGCCACCGGTGAGCCGCAGCCAGCGCGCCAGCTTCAGCGGTCCGTAGCCCTGCACATTGAGCTTGCCGCTGCGCGCGCGCCGACGGATCGATTCGGCACCGCGCATGTCCAGCCACAGCATCGCGCGCGCCAGCGCACGCCCAGCCTGATCCACCGGTACCGTGCATTCGCCGAAGGCGGAACAGCAAACCGCCACCACGCGCCGGCGACGCTCCGCATCACCTTCGAGCACTTCCTGGGCGGCGCCAAGAAACGCGCGCCACCAGTCGTCGGCGTCCTGCTCCACGCCAAATTCACCGACCAGGTACAGCGGCACCGGCCGAAACGCCCAGGCGTGCACGCGGCCACTCAGCCCGACCAGGGCGCACTTGCACCCGGACGTGCCCAGGTCGACCGCCAGCACCAGGCGTTCGTTCTCTGAAGGCGCGTCTGCTGGCGGCCGGCTTGCCATGATCGATCCGATGTCTAAATGGTAGTTTTAGCTACGATATAGTTTTTGCTATAATTTGCGCAATCCCCTTTCAAAGACCCACACCCCGTGCCTTCGTCCCGCTCCGGGGCCGTCAAGCGCCCCAAAGTCAAACTAGCGCCGAAGCTGATGCCGGCGCAGGCGCGTTCGTCGGAAACCTACGAACACCTGCTGCACGTGGCGGCCCAGGTCCTCGCGGAGGTGGGCTTCGAGAAGCTCACCACCAACCTGGTGTGCGAGCGGGCCAAGCTGTCGCCACCAGCGCTGTATCGCTACTTTCCGAACAAGTACGCCCTGCTCCACGAACTGGGCCGACGCTTGATGGAGCGGCAGAATGCGCTGATAGCGGAGTCGCTTACGCCCGACGCCTTTCGCGGCACGGCCGAGCAACTGAACGAGGCGCTGACGACGCTGCTGCTGGCAACCTTCCAGGTCACGGGCGAGACCACGGGCGGTATCTGGATCATGCGCGCGCTACGCGCCATACCCGTGCTGCAGGAAGTGCGCCTTGCCTCGGCACGCGAGGTGGTCGCACAAGTAGCGGCACAACTGACCGAAGCGTTCCCTGGCGCCGATCCGGACCAGGTGAAACTGTTTAGCCGGGTGGCCGACAGCATGGCCTATGCCGCCCTGGAAATGCTGTTCGACGATCCGACGCTTGATCCCACGGCCGTCATGCAAGTGGTAGCCGCGAGCATGGCAAGCCAGGTCGAACGCTTGGCCTCGTCGTCGAAGAAGAAGACCCGGCGTTGATCGGGTTTCTCTGGTCTTTGCCGACTGGCGGCGCATCCACCGAGCGAAGCGCTTCGCTACTCGATCTGACCATGGTCGTGCGCGCCACTCGCACTCTGGCGCAGTAACAACAGATAGCTTGCGGCGGCCCAGCTGAAATTGCGTGACTGGTAGCCCTGACCGGTCAGTGGATCGTAGTTTTCATACAACGGCGCCTGTTCGGTCAGGCCTCTTGCATTGAGCACCAACCGGCGAGTCATCTCGTTTGCCTGCTGCTCGTAGCCATAACGCCGAAGCGCCTCGACCGCGAAATAAGCCTGATCCAGCCATACCGGCCCGCGCCAGTAACCCTTGATCGGTGAGAATTTCGGATCGTCCTTCGCCAACGTGGGGAACGGCAGGAAGGTGGCGAACTTGCCCGGGTCGAGCATCACCCGCACCACGGCCGCGGCCTGCGCGGTATCGGCCACGCCGGCCCAGAGCGGCGCCCAGCCTTCCGAACCATAGACACGCACGCGTTCATCGCGCCCGAGCTTCGCATCGAAGAAGTAACCGCTCGTCGGGTCAAACATGCGCGCCTGGATGGCGCGCCGCATGGCCGCGGCTTCCTCCAGCCATTGCTTTTGATCCTGGCTACGACCGAGCTGCTCCGCCATCTGCGCGAGATCGCGCTTTTCCTCGTACAGATAGGCATTGAGATCGACTGACTCCTGGTCGATCGACCAGGCGTTCTTGACGTTCTGCAACATGTGGATGCCATCAAAGCGAACGGCATTGTCCATGCCGCTTTCCCAGGCCGCCGCCTTGCGCGTGCCGTCGGTCGATCCATATTCGGCCAGGCCGTTGTGATCGTGGTCGCGCGCTTGGAACCACCATCGGTGATAGCGCACCAGCTTGTCGTACATCTCGGCCAGAAACGCCGTGTCGCCGGTAGCGCGAAAGATTTCCAGGGTTGCCCACGCGGCCAGTGGTGGCTTGCTATCGCGCCAGTTGTTGCCGGCCTGTTCGAGAAAGACGCAGTCGGGAACCATGCCGTCGGCCGCCTGGTAGTCGAACATGGCGCGCATCTGGTCGCGCGCAAGCTCGGGTGCGAACTGCGCCAGCGCGGCGGCATGCTTCCATGAATCCCAGGCCCAGAACCCGTTGAAGTCGGGGTTGGCATAGGACGGTATGACGCCGTCATGGTGCAGATCGCCCCGCGCGGCTCGCCAGTTGCCCAACAGCGTCATCGCCGCCTTGACGGCGACACGTCGAGTCACGTCTTCGGCAAGGTCGGGACGTTCGCTGGCTGCGAGGGACTTGAGGTAATCCGTCCAGCGTGTGCGGTTCCGCGACCAGGCATTAGCGTAATCGACGGGCAGCGGTGTTTCGGCCTGCGAGTCGTAGACCAGGGTTTGATCGACGAATACGACGACGGTCTGGTTCGGCTGCAGATGCATCGCTTGATTCGCGTCGATGCGGTAACTGGCGCCAGAAAGCATGACGCGCTGGGCAGCCACGTCGTCGAGATGAAGTCTTGTCGTCAATTTTGATCGGGAGCCGGGAAAAGTCTGCACCACGCTATTGCCTTCCCTGGCAAGCCCTGCTGCCAGTGATGGCATCACATGCCCTGCGATACCCAGGTCGACGTCTTGCACCGTCGACGAGGTGAGTTCGATACGCACCAGCGCATGCCAGGAATCGGCAAAGAATAGGGTCTGGTTCACCGCCAATGCCGGGGCATGAAAGCTGCGCACCAGATAGCCGGGTGCGGCATGACTTTCCAGCGGCACGAGCGCGATGCTCCGATGAGTCGCCGCATCCTGTAGTTGTAGTTCGGCCATGCGCAGCCCGACCCACTGGCCGGCGCGCAAGCTGTGCACGAACGGCCCAGTGAAGCCCGTGGCCGGATCGTCGACGGGAGGCAGGCTGTAACCGTGCCAGGATCCGGCATCGAAAAAGATATTGAAGCTTCGATCCGCAGCGGACCGGGGTGTGCCATGGAGATCGAGCAAGTCGAAGTAGCGTGTATCCGTGTCCTGGGGAGCTGTCGCCGGCTCGGCGCATGCTCGATCGCTGCCCCATGCCAATGCACCGATGCTCAAGGCAAGGATCACGAACCTTACGGCTGGGTGCATGGGGTAGAGCTCCTCGGCATCGGCGCGCGGCAGTGGCTTGGTACGACAAGTAGCGCAAGGCGTGACCGCGTGTCGAGCGTGAGCAGCGTCCTCACGCCTCTCGTCCCTATCTCCGGGTGCCTGCCATGGAGATTATGCAGATCGGTCCACCGTGCCAACCTCGCCGTCGCGGAAGGCTCTTGTGACCGAAGCTGGCCCGCGCGACATACCCGTAGCCAGGCATGCCGCAACAAAAAAGCTCCACCGGCTGTCCCGATGAAGCTTTGAGGTTCTGGTACTCAGCGTTTTCCACCGTCGTTGAAGCAAAACGCCGGCGACCGTCGCGGGTGGCGTCTTGAGGCGTGGAAAGTGGCGCGCCCGGAGGGATTCGAACCCCCGACCAATGGCTTCGGAAGCCACTACTCTATCCGGCTGAGCTACGGGCGCATAAGCGTCGGCACGTGCAGGGGATAGACCCACGTAGCACGGCGGAGGCGCAGTATAGCGGAGTTGGGGGCTGGCTCGCACTTCTCCTTCTCCCCTCTGGGGAGAAGGCCGGGATGAGCCCCGAAAAGGGGGTAAAGGGCGGGTGCTCGCGAAAAGCTCGCTACAAAGACCGCTCTCATCCAGTCTCTCGCTAGATTGACCCCTCACCCTGCCCTCTCCCCAAAGGGGAGAGGGAAAGGCGCGGTGGATCAACGTGCCTTGAGCAATTCGCTCAACCGATCCGTCTTGCCCTCGATACGCTCGAGGTGCGGATACTTCTGGCCATCGTGGTAGTCGATGCGCAGCGTCTTGTACTCGTCGAAGTTCTTCACCAGCAGTTCGATCGGCTGGCTCTTGTCCTTCGCCGACGCGTCGACCGCGTCCTTGATGGCGTCGTTGGAGAACTCCTTGCCGTTCACCGCGATCACCTTCATGCCCGGCGACAAGCCAGCCTTGAAGGCGGGGCCGTCCCACAGCACGTCGAGAGTGTCACCGCCTTTGCCGAACGACACGCCCAGCGAATAGGTGAGGTTGGCGCCACCGAAGCGCGTCTCCACGGCCTTTGCCGAAGCCGATGGCTTGTCGTTGTAGACCAGCTTCCAGCCGTTCGCTTCGAAGCCGCCGATCAGCGGGCCGTGACCATCCAGGCGCTCACGCAGGTAGCTGGTCCAGTCATACGGCGCGATGTCGTTGAGCGTCTTCACCACGTTTTCGAAGGTGTAGGTGTTGACCTCCCACTTGCCGTTGTCCATGCCGAAGAATGCCTTCGCGAAATCGTCGATGGAGCGCTTGTCGCCGGTGAGGTCACGCAACTTGCCGTCCACGTCCAGCCAGATCATCTGACCACCAGAGTAGTAGTCCTCGCTCATCTGGTAGTTGCGGTAAGGCAGCGGACGACGCATTGCAATGATCGGATCGTTGGTGGTGTCCTGGATAGTGCGCCACTGCTGCAGGCCCGGGCGGCCCTTGTCGTAGGTGGCGGCAACCAGGGCGAGCATGTCGCGTGCCTCGTCTTCCTTCCACAGGCCCGAACGAGCTGCCATCACATAACCCCAGAACTGCGTCTGGCCTTCGTACACCCACAGCAGGCTGTCCTGCATTGGCACGTTGAAACTCGGCGTGGCCAGATCGGCGCCGCGGCGATACTTGCCATCCCACGAGTGGTTGAACTCGTGCGAGAGCAGGTCGCGCATGACGGCGCTCTTGTCCCACTCGGTGAAGTAGCCGGTGCCGACGCCATTCTCACTGGAGCGGTGATGCTCCAGGCCATTGCCCGACATCTTGTCGCTGAGCGAGAACAGGAAGTCGTAATGATCGTAGTGATGCGCGCCGTACAGCTTGTACATCTGCTGCACCAGGTTCTGGTGCACCTTCAGCTGCTCGGGCTTGATCTCCAGGAATTTCGCATCGTCGGCAACGATGTTGAGGAACACCGGCGTCTTTGAACCCGGATCCAGGTCCACGCGCTTGAAATACTTGCCTGCGTAGATCGGCGAATCGACCAGGTTGGCATAGTCGATCGGCTTGAAATGCACCGTGTCGCCATCGCGCGAGGCCAGCTCCAGCGCGCTGCCATACTGCCAGCCGGTGGGAAACTTCACGCTGGTCTCGGCCTTGATGCGGTTGGCGTAGTAGCCCGCCGGATACAGCGACACCACGTTCCACTGCACGTTGAGCATTTCCGGTGTCATCACCACGCGGCCCTGGCGCGTCTCCTGCGGCGAGAGGAACTGGAACTCGACGTCCACGCTGCTCGCACCTTCCGGCACGTCGACATGGAACGCATACACATTGAGCGGATCGCGCTTCCACGGCAGCGTCTTGCCGTTCGCTGTCACCACCAGGCCCGCGAGCTTGTCGATCGGACCCGTCGGCGAATGATTGCCCGGCAACCACTGCGGATACAGCAGGGTCAGCGGACCCGGCTGCGCCGGTACGGATTCGTGCACGCGGAATACGCGATGCACGATGTCCGTGGCATCGACGTTGATCTTGAGCGTGCCATTGAACGGAACGTCCTGCGGCGCAGCCACATCGGCGAGAGCGACAAAGCTGCCCAGGCCAAGGGCTGAAGCAAGGATGGCGGAAGCGAGACGCGAGGCTTTCAAAGTTTTCTCCTGACCTAATCCGTGCCCCGCGGCTGCAGCCGCACGGGACATAAACAATCGATGCTAGTGGGCGATGGCGCATCACAACCCCTGCCAGAGGTCATGGCGATGCCTGAACCATGCCCATCCCGCCAGGCGTCAAAGACGCTACCCGCGCGTTAAAAACCCGTATGCTTTTCACACCGCGATCCCCACGCGGACCGTCACGACGCTCCCCCTTAGCCGTCGTGGCGGCATCACAAAAAGAATGGAGCATTCCATGAACAAGCCTCTTCTTGCGGCCGTCTTGGCCGTCGCCGCTGTGTCGCCGTTTGCCGCCAAGGCCGACGAAAGCAACCAGCTCGACAACTTCTTCGTGGCCGGCAACCTGGGCCAGAGCAACTACCGCATCGGTGGTATTTCCGATAAGTCCGACGTGTTCCAGAACGTGCGCTTCGGCTGGCGCTGGAACGGCCTCGTCGGCGCCGAAATCGGCTACGCCTACCTCGGCCAGGCCAAGAACACCGTTGACAACGCCACGGCCTACGCCAAGCCGCGCGTGGGTCAGCTCGGCGTGACCGCCAAGTACAACTTCTACAACAACTGGTACGTCACCGGTCATGGCGGCTACCTGCGCTCGCGCACCACCGCCGGCCTCACCGTAGGCGACGTGTCCGCTTCGCAGCGCAGCTGGAACAACGGCTGGTACGCCGGTGCAGGCGTGGGCTACGACGTGACCAGGAACGTCAGCCTCGCCCTGAACTACGACAACTACCACGTGAAGTACGGCCGCGCTGGCGCCAGCCAGGCGCAGGTCAACACCAACGTAGCTGCCTACTCGGCATCGGTCGAATATCGCTTCTGAGTCTTGCTGACATCGCAGAAAGAAAAACGGCCGCTTTCGCGGCCGTTTTTTTATGGATGATCGAGAGCGCGTCAGTTCGAGAGCTTTTCCAGCTTGCTGTGACGAATGCCATAGGTGAAATAGACCACCAGGCCCAGGCTCACCCAGATCAGAAAGACCTTCCAGGTGATCGCCGGCAGCTCCGACAGCAGCCAGATCGAGAAGGCGATACCGATCAGCGGAATCAGTGGCACCAGCGGCGTGCGGAAGCTTCGGTGCAGGTCCGGCTTGCGTATGCGCAGAAGGATCACCGAGGAACAGATCACGATGAAGGCCGACAGTACGCCGATGTTCACCAGCTTGGCCACCTCCTCGATGGGCAGCAAGCCTGCCACCAGCGCGGTGAATACGCCCAGCACGATGGTTGGCCGGTGCGGCGTGCCATAGCGCGGATGCACCTTGGCAAACCAACCGGGAAGCAGGCCATCGCGGGCGAGTGCGAACCAGATGCGCGTGGCGCCGAGCATGAAGGCGAACAGCACGCTGATCAGGCCAAACACCGCCGAGATCGAAACGGTCAGCGCCACCCAGTGCAGACCCAATCCCTTGAACGCGTCGGCCACCGGCGCGTCGGTCTTGAGCGTCGTGTAGTGGGCAATGCCGGTAAGCACCATCGACACCGCCAGGTACATCGTCATCGAGATGCCCAGCGACAGCAGCACCGCGCGCGGCAAATCACGCTGGGGATTCTTCGATTCCTCGGCGGCCGTGGTGAGCGTGTCGTAGCCGAATACCGCAAAGAACACCACCGCAGCCGCAGAGGCCACGCCCTGGAAACCGAAATGACCCACGCCATCGGGACCGATCACGCGCTCGGGAATGAAGGGCACCCAATTGGCCGGATTGACGTAGAACGCGCCGACGCCGATCACCAGCGCTACGGCTGCCACCTTGATCGCCACGACCAGCGTGTTGAAGCGCGCACCCCATTCAGTGCGGAAGATCAGCAGCGCCGACACACCCAGGGTCACCAGGGCGGCGACGAGGTTGAACACGTGCCCTTCGCCGGTGCCGATGGCGCCTTGCGCCCAGATCGGCAGATGGAAGCCCATGCTGGTCAGTGCCGATTGCACATAGCCGGACCAGCCGATCGCCACCACCGCCACGATCAGCGCGTATTCGAGCAGAAGATCCCAGCCGATCAGCCACGCCGCCAGCTCGCCGAGCACGGCATAACCATAGGTATAGGCGCTACCGGTGACCGGAATCATGCCGGCGAACTCGGCGTAACACAGTGCTGCCGCCGCGCTGGCGATGCCTGCGATAAGGAACGACAAGGCCACCGCCGGACCGGCGTTGATCGCCGCCTGCTGGCCCGCCAGTACAAACACGCCTACGCCGATGATGCCGCCGATGCCGATCGCGGTAAGTTGCCAAAGACCCAGCACGCGCCTGAAGTCGCCGCGCTTGCCCGCCTCCGCCTGCAACATCTCCACAGGCTTGTGGCGTATCAACTTGCTCAAGAAACTCATCTAGTCATCCCCGGGAAGCGAGCCGCGATCATAGCGAATGCCCCACCCGCTGCCATGCTGCAGCTGCGCGAGGCCCCGCCAAAGCTCACCCAGGGATGGTCTTGCCGCTGCCTGCCTGCCCGCGCATGCCCAGGCTCAGCCAGCCCAGGACCAGCGCGCTCACCGCGGGAATGGCCACGAGCGCACCGACGATGCGGATGTCCAGATGTGCGACGCCAAACCAGCCGCCGGTCAACAA
This sequence comes from Dyella humicola, assembly GCF_026283945.1. Classification (NCBI taxonomy): domain Bacteria; kingdom Pseudomonadati; phylum Pseudomonadota; class Gammaproteobacteria; order Lysobacterales; family Rhodanobacteraceae; genus Dyella; species Dyella humicola. The sequence continues at coordinate 232,376 of NZ_JAPDPC010000003.1, read as the reverse complement.
CGGGATGGCCGCCGTGGCGAGCAAACGCACCAGCTCCAGCCCCACGCCGCCGCGATGCCCCTCGGTCAGCGCCCCCAGTGCGTACAGGCTCAGCAGCAGGAATACGGCGTAGCCGATCAGCGACACGGCCGGCAAGTGCTTGGCCAGATCAAGAAACTGCACACCCATTCCCAGCAGCAGCGCGAACTGCACCAGGCTGTAGTTGACCAGCCCGCGCGATAGCCGCGGCGCATAGCGTTCACGTTCAAGGTCGAACACTGGTTTGGGGAATCGCTCGGCCACATCGGCCGGTCGCCAGCCTGGTGGCTTGAGCCAGATCAACAGCTTGTCGCGCCAGCGAAGTGCATGCCAGGCGTCCTTCAAGGTGGCCCAGTACACCTCGGCGTTGGCCCACAGCGGATTCCAGCTGCGCAGCGGCGAGCGCGTGCCATAGATCGGCGGATCGGTGTCGTCTTCTTCGACAAAGGTGCCGAACAGGCGATCCCAGATGATGAGGATGCCGCCGTAGTTGCGATCGAGGTAGCGATCGTTCACCGCATGATGCGCGCGATGGTTGGATGGCGAGCAGAACACGCGATCGAACCAGCCCAGCCGCCCCACCAGTTCGGTGTGCACCCAGAACTGGTACAGCAGGTCGATCAGCGCCACCACCACGAACACTTCCAGCGGGTAACCAATGACCGCCATCGGCAGGTAGAACAGCCAACCCAGCAAGACCCCGCTGCCGGTCTGGCGCAGCGCCGTGCTCAGGTTGTAGTCCTCGCTCTGGTGATGCACCACGTGTGCGGCCCAGAGGATGTTCACCTCATGGCCGCACCGATGCAGCCAGTAGTAACAAAGGTCGTAGAGCAGCAGCGCACTGATCCATACCCAGAGGCTGTTGGCCGGCAACGCGAACAGCGCAAAGCGCTGCACGCACCACGCATAGATGCCCAGCGTCAGCAGCTTGCTGAAGACCGCCACGATCTGCGAGATCACGCCCAGGCCGAGGCTGTTGATGGCATCACTGCTGTGATAGACCACGCGCCCACGCAGCTTAGCCACCAGCAGCTCCAGCGCGATCAGCGCGAAGAACACGGGGGTGGCCCAGGTAATGATGATTTCCTGCATGTTCACGCGTGCTTACCCGTCCCGCTCACCCGTTGAATCGAACGCGCCAGACACCACAGCGCCGCATAGTAAGTGGCCAGTATCCACAATGCTGCCCACGGCAGGGCAACGCGGAACCGGTTCCAGGCGATCAGTGTATCGCTGAGCATGAACAGCAGCGCGCCGGCCGCCGCCCACCGGGCCGGGTTGGCCAGCGCATCCCCGGCGTGCCACCAGGCGCGAGACGCTGCCTGGCCGGCCATGCAAGCCAGCACCACCACATAGACGACCACCGGGGCGTACAGCGCCGCCGGCAGCGACGGCCACAGCAGCCACAGGTTGAGCGCCGCATAAGCCAGGCAGGCCAACAGGGCCAACGGCCGCGCCGCAAAGCGCGCATCGTCCAGCATGGCCCGGATAAAGCAGACATGCGCGATAAGAAACGCCACCAGGCCGGGGACGAAGGCGTCCTGCGGCAGCATGAGGAAAATATCGCCCGCCAAAGAGCACACCATGCCGATGGCGATCCAGCGCCGGTAGCGCGCCGACAACGGCGGTGCGATGCGCCACGCCGTCCACACGATCAGCACCGTGGTCAACGGCTTGCAGATCCAGTGCAGCCATTGCCAGCCGTCGGTAGGAGGTGGTCCAGTCTGCACAGCGCCGAGAATGGCTCCGAGCGCCAGCAACACCACGGCAAGACCAGTCAGGCGGAACGAAGTCGCCTTGTCGGCGATGGACGGATAGGACATGCACGGCCCCTGTGCCTGGGTGGAGCCGCGATCTTAGAGCCTGTTGAAGATCTCCGTGACAGACACGTTTCCGCACGCCTTCCAACGCCTCATCCCTGCGTTCGCCGGAATGAAGCATGCGCATGAGCCGTTATCGAGGTTCTGAACGAACTTTAGGGCAGCAGCGACTTGCCTTCCGCCTGCGGCAGTTTCACACCAAGCACGTGGGCAATCGTCGGGGCGACATCGCGCATATCGATCTCCCCGAGATCCTTGCCCGCCTTGATGCCTTTGCCTTCGATCAGGAAGGTGGCGCGCATCTGAGGAAGGGCAGGATCGTAACCATGCTCGCCGCGGTAGGGGGCTGGCGACAATACCGGTGCGTCGAGCTTCGATGCCATCTCGTAGCCCGGCTTGAACAGCACAAACCACTCGGCCTGCGGCGTGCCGCCCTGCTTGACCACGTCAGCCTTGTCGATCACGTGATCGATGCCGAAGGCCGGGTCACTGCCAAGCTGGGCAAGCAGCGTGGCAACCTTTCCGTGCACCGTGGCATTGGCGGGATCACGCAACACAATCGCCGCACTGCCACCATCGTTCCATGGCATGACCTGCCAGTCGGCGATGGCGCCATTCTTTAGCGTGATCAGCCCGGCCTGCACGAAGGGCGTGTACAGATTCACGTCGCTCTGCACGGGCGCAAAGCCGTGATCGGACACCACCGCAATCACGCCGTCGGGATGCACGCGCCGGGATGCCTTGATCAGATCGCCGACCAGGACATCGATTTGTTCCAGTACCGCGCGCGCTTGCGGTGTATCTGGCCCGCTCGCGTGCTGCTCATGATCCAGCGCCGTGAGGTAGGTGGTCATGAAATAAGGCTTGCGTGATTCCAGCAGCGCGATGGCGAAGCGCGCACGCGTCTGATCGGCGGCAAGGCTTTCATCGATACCGTCAGCGTAGGCACCGAGTTGATTTTCCAGCGATGACAGCAGACCTGGCGTAGCCAGCGCAGCCAGCAGCTTGCGGTCATCGGCCGTACCGGTGCGCCATATTTGCGGCAGGTTCCAGTCCACCTGCGCACCCACGCTCACCGGCCAGTGCACGCTGGCCGTGCTCAGGCCTGCGTCGTGAGCGGCATCCCACAGGGTAGGCACCTTGATATCGGTGGCGTACCAGTCCCAACCCCGCTGATTCTTGTCGTACGGATCGAAGGTGAGGTTGCCACCGATGCCATGCTTGCCCGGCGATACGCCGGTCATCAGCGTGGCGTGGCTTGGGTAGGTCGTCGTGGGCAGCACGCCACGCACGCTTTCGGCAAAGGCGCCCTGCGTAATGAAGGCCTGCAGGTTCGGAATCTTCAGGCCGCGATGTTGCGCGTCCAGTACGTCGGCCGGTCGCAGGCCGTCGATGGAAATGAGCACAACCGGCGCCGCCGCCGCGGGCACGGCCAAGCCGAGTGCCACTAGGATGCCGACAATACGACGCATGGCGCTACGCATAAGAGGATCCCAGCAGTGAGGTGGTGTCGTGACCCGTCGCAGCAGCCATCTTATAGCGCCTGGCGGCCGTCGACGGCGCGGCGGCCCAAGGCCGGATCATCGGTGAAGAAGGCATCGATGCCCGCATCGAGGTAAGCGCGCATCTCGGCCACGGAGCCGGCCTCATTGAAGGTCGTCGGATCACTGCCCTGCCAGAAGTTCCTGGCCTGGAAGTGGTTTTCCGGACGGAAGGTATAGGGGTGGACCTCCAGCTTCGCTGCATGCGCGTTCCGCACCAGCGGCGTCGGCTGGCCCAGGCTGCCATCGGCGGCGAGCGGAATGATGGCGCGGATGTTCGGGCCAATCGCACCGGCATAGCTGGCGATCTCGCGCAACCCTGCCGGCGTCAGCATGTCGCCGTAGCTCAGCTTGCCGCCCGCAGCAACGACATCGTACGGATGCGTCGCCGCGTCATCGATCAGTTGCAGCAAGCGGATATTCGGATGGGTCTTACCCAGCTTGCCGCGCAGATAGCGCAGGTTGGCGACCTCGAATGACTGGATTTCCACCGGCGCGGTGCGGGTGTAGGCGTGCGCAGCGAGAATCGCCAGCACGCGATCTTCCATCGGCAAGCCGGCTTTCTGGAAATACGTACTGTGCTTGATCTCGGGAATGATGCCGACCACGCGACCGCTGGTGGCCGACTCGGTGGCAACGAAGTCGATGATTTCGTCCAGGGTAGGAATCTGGAACTGGCCGTCATAAGCCGTGCTGCGAAACGCAGGCAGGCGTTCGCGTGCGCGTAGCGTCTTCAGCTCATCCAGGGTGAAGTCCTCGGTGAACCAACCGGTGACCGCGCGGCCGTCGATCGTCTTGGTGACCTTGCGTGCGGCGAACTCGGGATGCTGCGCGACGTCGGTGGTGCCGCCGATTTCGTTCTCGTGGCGCGCCACCGGCACGCCGTCGCGCGTCATCACCAGGTCCGGCTCGATGAAATCGGCGCCATCGGCCATCGCCTTGCCATAGGAAGCCAGCGTGTGTTCCGGCCGCAATGCACTCGCGCCTCGATGCCCGATCACCAAAACCTTCGTAGCGATAGGCGCTTCTTTCGCCTGCCCATCAGGGGCCATGAGCAACATGCCTGCAGCAAATACGAGAACGCAGCTTAGACGAACCATGACAAAACCTTTGTGATTGGTTTCATGACACCTGAGTGGCGCAAGCTATTCGTCCATCATGATCTCGCCGCATGTCCATTCCTTGAATATGACGTCGCGGCATCGAAGTACCCCAGTGAAGCTCTCTGTGCACTGGTTTTCGCACCGGCTCTCGCCCCCCCTTTCCATGCCCTGGGAATTTATCGGGAGTGCTGATCAGCGATCGAATCTCATCCTTAGGTTGCGCTGGAACGCCGCTTGGGCATGATCAACGGTACCCGGCGCTGGGGCCAGTGCGCGGCTTGCGACCAAAGGATGTCCTTGTGGGACGCCGCTCCCGTTTGAGCGCCGAGCTTCTCGCTCCTTCTCCCCTCCGGGCGACCCGAAGGTAGTCCCTGTGGGAGAGAAGCTTGGGATGAGGGTCGGGTGCTCGCGATCACGCCGCAACGAGGGGTTGGGGCTTGCGGTCACGCGTTGACCGAGCGATATCGCCAGATGGCCGCTTACGCAGCGGGCGTTCCGAACCGCTGCCGCGGTCCGGGTCACTTTTCTTTTGCTGGCCCAAAAGAAAAGTAACCCAAAGAAAATGGCCTTGAGAGCTCATAGCATGGCGCGGGATACGAGCCTGACGGGCGTGGCCAGCCGAATGAGTGGCGGCCCACGGCCGACACACCGCGGCTACACCGCAACGCGCCGAAGCGCAGAGGGCTTAAGGCGTGGAGGGTGTGGCAGCGATCAGGGCACGCGGCTACGGCAACCGTTTCGACCGTCGGCCGGACCTGCTTTAAGTCTTCACCGCCTTGGCGCGTTGCGGTGTAGCCGCTGTGTCTCGCCTTGGGCAGCCAACTGTCTGCTCGCGTAAACCGTCCAACGCTTCTATCCCACGGAGTGCTACCAGCTCTAGAGGCCATTTTCTTTGGGTTACTTTTCTTTTGGGCCAGCAAAAGAAAAGTAACTCGGCTGCCGGCAGGCAGTCGAAACGCCCGCTGCGTAAGCGGCACGCTGGCGAATAGGCGCGTTTGTCGCGCTATCGCAAGCACCCGTCCTCATCCCGACCTTCTCCCCCACAAGGACTACCTTCGGGTCGCCCGAAGGGGAGAAGGAGCAGGAGCGAGAAGTTCGGCGCTCGAGCAGGAGGTCGAAACACCCGCTGCGTCCCACTGAGACTTCATACGGCCGCAAGCCGCATGCTGGCTTCACCACACGGGTGCGACCGATCATGTGCCCGATGCGCTCCCGCATCGCTACCCTCGTCGCGACCGGCCCGCAGGCAGCCGCGCGTCACATGGATGAGCGGGGAGATCAAGTCCGGAGACTTGCCTGGCGGGAGGGCGGGTTCGCTCAAAAATCAGGCATCGAGCGGCTCGACTACCGGTTGTGGCCAATGCCGCGCCACGGTGCCGATGTTAGCCTGCACCGATGATCTGGCGTTATCTGCTTCCGCTGAGCATGTTACTGATGCCGCTGACGGCAGCAGCAGGGGACCCTGCCGCCGGGAGGACGGGCCTGCTGAGCGATGTGACGTTTACGCAGTACTCGACCTACGCGAGTAGCGCGGAACTCGCGCGCCGCCTGGTCAGTCCGTTGAACGCGCTGCGCCTGCAGCAACAGGCCGAAGCATCGCATGTAAGCGTCAGCGAGCAGCCGATCGATCTGGCACGGGAGCGCTTCGCACTTTATGTCCCGGCGCACGAACCTCCCGACGGCTATGCGTTGCTGGTGTTCGTGCCGCCCTGGTCGCAAGCCGAAGTCCCGCCACGCTGGATACCTGCGCTGGATCGACTCGGCGTCATCCTGGTAAGCGCGGCCCAGTCCGGCAACGATGCCAACGTGCTCGACCGGCGCGACCCACTCGCGCTGTTGGCGGCACACAATGTCATATCGCGCTATCACGTCGACCCTTCCAGGGTTTACGTCGGCGGCTTCTCCGGCGGCTCCCGCGTGGCCCTTCGGCTGGCCCTCGGTTATCCCGACCTGTTCCACGGCGCCCTGCTCGAAGCGGGCAGCGATGTCATCGGCGAGCAGGTCCCCGTTCCGCCCCGAGACCTGCTTTACAGGTTCCAGGAAGCGACGCGCGTGGTCTACCTCACCGGCCAGCGCGATGCCTTCCATGAGGATGCCGACAAGCAGAGCCGGCGATCACTGCAGGCGTGCTGCGTATTCGATGTCGACAACGAACCCAGGCCCTGGGCGGGCCACGAGCTGGCCGATGGCGCGTCGCTGGAACGTGCACTGAAGTCGCTCGCCGTGCATCGGCCGGCGGAACCGGGCAAACTCGCCAGCTGCCGTGCCACCATGGACAGCCTGCTCAGCCAACAGCTCGACCAAGCCCAAGGCCTGATCGCCAACGGCGCCACCGGGCCGGCAAGACAACTGCTCGACCAGATCGACACGCGTTACGGGGGACTCGCCGCACCACGCAGCGTCGAACTGGCGCAGCGCCTATCGGGCGTTCCTTGATCAACCAGCCTTAAGCAAGCCTGCTCACGTTCGTACCAACGCCAGCTGGAACCGTGCCAGCACCGATGTCCGCGTGTTACTCACACAGTGAAGGAGACGGGGTATGGAAAGATCAGCTCGACCGGGCCACACGCGATTCGGATCGCCGGTGCTGAGTACCGACGACCGCCGCAAGAGCTCCGCGGCAAGCCCCGGCCTGGCGCGCGTGTTCTTCGCGCTGACCATGATCGGCCTGGGTGTCCTGGGGCTGATCTATGGCGACGTCGCCCTGGTCTGGCAACGCATCCCGATCGAGCATTTGCCAGGCCGACAGCTGCTTGCCTATGCCTGCGCCGTCATCGAATTGATCACCGGTATGGGTTTGCTCTTTCGAGGCACGGCCAGAATCACTGCCGCCGTATTGGCCGTCTATTTGCTGTTTTGGCTGTTGCTGAAAGTGCCGGCCGTGGTGGTCATGCCGCAGTTGGAGGCTACCTGGCTGGGCTTCGGCGAGATTGCCGTGATCTTCGCTGGCGGATGGACTCTCCACGCATCACTGGCCGATAGCGGCAGGCGGAAGGGCCTCGGCTGCATCACCGGCAAGACGGGCATCCGCTGCGCGAGAGTGGTGTTTGCCCTTTCGCTGCCCATGATCGGGCTCTCCCATTTCTTCTATAGCGAACAGACCGTCGCCTTCGTCCCGGCCTGGCTGCCGTTTCGCCTGGCCTGGGTCTACCTGACCGGTGCCGGAAGCATTGCCGCCAGCATGGCCATCCTTCTCGGCGTCGTTCCGCGCCTGGCCGCCACGCTGGAAGCGACCATGCTGAGCATCATCACGCTGCTCGTCTGGGGTCCGGGGGTGATCGCCACACCGACCGATCGAACCCAGTGGACGGCACTGACCATCTCGTTTGCGATTGCCGGTGGCGCATGGCTGGTCGCAAGCTCGTATCGCGCAACGGCGCGATTTGGGGTCGGTGCTTACATCACGAATCCGTCCACGGGTTAACCGCTCATGTGAGACGGCGCGCGGTTTTGCGTGCGAACCCGCTCCACTGGCTGCCAGCCGAGCGGCCCTGCTTTTGCCACCGATGCCCCGGCCGTCAGGATCGCGCGGGTACCTGGCAGGACACCGGCACGCCGGACCAGCAGGTCCCCCCTGCCCCCCCCATGAGCGGCTCGGCTCAATGAAGCATCGTCGAGCCCGCCCTCCCGGTTCCGGGGATCGGACGCCGCCAGCTCGTGTCACGCCGCTTTGAGAGTGCGACCTCTGATGCAGCACAGCATTTCCACAAACCTACCAGAGCGAGAGAAAGCGACGCTCGCGTTCGACGCGCTCACCCTCGTTCCTCATGCGTGCTCCATCGCGAACGCGCGACCTGAATTGGCATAACGACGCGGCTTGCGAACACCACTACATCGGCGGCCAGGCCTGTCTAGGGTGGCGCGGCGCGCAAGCCTCGTCATCCCGGGCGGGCGCGACTAACGCTCCCAATGCTGCCACTTCGAACGTCTGTCCGACGTAATTTTTGCAGTGCCGCACGGCATTTCACTCGCGACCTCGTCGCCCCGGCGGCCCTTCGTTTTTCGCTCACTGCAAATGACCCTATAGCTGTTCTTGCCAGCCTCATACTTCTCCGTTAGCTTAAGTGGTAGCGCTAACATTTATCGTCGTGGAACGCAGATGAGCCTTGTTGTTGGACTTGATGTTGGTACCCAGAGCGTCAAGCTTGTCGCTTACGATCCTTCGCTACGTCGCGTCGTCGCCACGCATGGTCACGCGCTGGAATTGATCGCTGGTGACGATGGAAGTCGCGAGCAACACGCCGAGTGGTGGATCGATGCGATCCGCGCCTGTTTCGCAAAACTCGATACGAGCCTGCGCGCGCGCGTGATCGCTGTTGGCGTATCGGGGCAGCAACATGGTTTCGTGCCGGTCGACGCTGCCGGCAAGGTCTTGGCACCCGCCAAGTTGTGGTGCGATACCAGTACCCAGATTGAATGCGACGAGATCACCGCGAACGCTGGCGGCGTCCAGCGGAGTGTGGCATTGGCCGGCAATACCATCCTGGCCGGCTATACCGCATCGAAACTGCCGTGGACACGCAAGCACCGGCCAACGGTCTATCAGCAGCTGGCGACGATCATGCTGCCGCACGACTACGTGAACTTCTGGCTCACCGGCGAACGCTGGATGGAATACGGCGACGCGTCGGGTACCGGTTGGCTGGATGTGCGTACGCGTCAGTGGTCCTCGTCCATGCTGGCGGCGACGGATCAGCAACGTGACCTCGCCGCGTGCCTGCCGCCGCTGGTCGAGGCTGACGCGAGCTTTACCATCGCGCCGGCCATCGCCGATGAACTCGGCTTGCCGCGCAACGTGCGCGTATCCGCCGGCGGCGGCGACAACATGATGGCGGCGATCGGCACCGGCAACGTTGTGCCCGGCGTCTTGAGCATGAGCCTGGGCACGTCCGGCACGCTATTCGCCTACGCCGATCATCCGGTGGTGAGCGACACGGCCGAATGGGCTGCCTTCTGCTCATCCACGGGTGGTTGGTTGCCGCTGATCTGCACGATGAATTGCACCGTCGCCACCGAAAGCGTGGCGCGCGCGTTCGGCTTCAGCAGCCGTGACGGCGACACGGTGATGGCCGATACCGCACCTGGCGCCGACGGCCTGGTGATGCTGCCGTTCTTCAACGGCGAGCGCACGCCGGATATGCCGAACGCACGCGCCAGCCTGCATGGCGTGGATATGGCCAACCTGACGCGCGGCAACGCGTATCGCGCTGCCATGGAAGGCGCGACCTACGCGTTGCGCAACGGCTACGACGCATGGCTGAAGGCCGGCCTGCACTTCGACGCGATCCGCCTGACCGGCGGTGGCAGCCATAGTGCCGCGTGGCGGCAGATGGTCGCCGACGTATTCGAGCTCCCGGTGGATGTACCCACCCAGGCCGAAGGCGCCGCCTTTGGTGCGGCGTTGCAAGCCCTATGGGCCCATGACCACGCGACTGGAGGAAGCACGGAGCTTGCCGACCTCACGCGCGAGCATGTCCTGATCGAGCCCGCGCTTTCGACGCGCCCGGACGCCAAAGCCGCCGCCGCTTACCGAAACCCCTATCGCCAATTCCTGCGCCATCTTGGCGCAGCCGTCTCGTTCTACGCGAATCGTTAATCCACGCACACCGTTTGATGCGTCGCCGACTCCGACGCCCGCACTCCTCGACAAGGATTTGAACCTCATGAGCACTCCTTTTATCGGCAAACGCGAATACTTCCCCGGTATCGGCAGCATTCCGTTCGAAGGTCGCCAGTCGGATAACCCGCTGGCGTTCAAGCACTACGACGCCAACAAGAAGATCGGCGACAAGACCATGGCCGAGCATCTGCGCTTCGCAGTCTGCTACTGGCACAGCTTCTGCAACATGGGCCACGATCCGTTTGGTCCGGGCACGCGCCACTATCCGTGGGACGTGGAGTCCGCGCCGCTCGGCCGCGCCGAAGCGAAGATCGATGCCGCATTCGAATTCTTCACCAAGCTCGGCGTGCCGTATTACTGCTTCCACGACATCGACATGGCACCGGATGCCGATGACATCGGCGAGTACGAGAAGAACCTGAAGCATATGGTCGCGCTGGCCAAGGAGCGCCAGAACGCCACCGGCGTCAAGCTGCTGTGGGGTACGGCGAACCTGTTCAGCCATCCTCGCTATATGAATGGTGCGGCGACCAACCCCGATTTCGCGGTGGTGTCGCGCGCGGCCGTGCAGATCAAGGCGGCCCTGGATGCCACCGTCGAACTCGGCGGCAGCAACTATGTGTTCTGGGGTGGCCGTGAAGGTTACGCCTCGCTGCACAACACCAATATGAAGCGTGAGCTGGAGCACTTCGGGCGCTTCCTGACCATGGCACGCGACTATGGGCGCAGCATCGGCTTCAAGGGCAACTTCCTGATCGAGCCCAAGCCGATGGAGCCGATGAACCATCAGTACGACTTCGACTCCGCCACCGTCGCCGGTTTCCTGCAACAGCACGGCCTGGACAAGGATTTCAAGCTCAACATCGAAGCGAACCACGCCACGCTGGCTGGCCATACGTTTGAGCACGATCTGCAGGTGGCTTCCAATCACGGCCTGCTCGGCAGCATCGACGCCAATCGTGGCAATGCGCAGAACGGCTGGGATACCGACCAGTTCCCGAGCGACCTGTACGACACCGTCGGGGCCATGCTGGTGGTCCTGCGTCAGGGTGGACTGGCACCGGGCGGCCTGAACTTCGACGCCAAAGTGCGCCGCGAGTCGACCGATGCCGACGATTTGTTCCTGGCCCATATCGGTGGCATGGATTCGTTCGCCCGTGGCCTGGAAGTCGCCCATGGATTGTTGACGGCATCGCCGTGGGAACAGTGGCGCGCCGATCGCTATGCCAGCTTCGACAACGGCCCCGGCCGCGACTTCGAACTGGCCAAGCTCAGCCTGGACGACCTGCGCGCCCTGGCCGTGAAGAACGGTGAGCCGACCCAGCGTAGCGGCAAGCAGGAGCGCTACGAGAACCTGCTCAACCAGTACCTGTCGCGTTAAAGCGGGATGGCGTCTCTCCTCCCTCCCGTGGAGAGACGCCATCAACGGTGAGCCGGGCCACAACTCTTCGGTGGACGGAACCCAGACTATGGCCAAGAGACACCTAAAGTATGGAAAACGTCCTGTTCGAAAATGCCCTCCCCGCAAGGGCTGAGGAAAACACCCGGCTCATCGTTCAGATCAGTTGCGTCGCCACGCTTGGCGGCTTTTTGTTTGGCTTCGACAGCGGCGTCATCAACGGCACGGTCGAAGGACTCAGCACGGCGTTCCACGCCAGTTCGACCGTAGTCGGCCTGGTCGTCGCCTCGATGCTGCTGGGCTGCGCACTCGGCGCGTTTTTCGCCGGGCGCGTGTCCGACCTTTGGGGCCGACGCGCGGTCCTGATCATCTCGGCCGTGCTGTTCCTGCTTTCGGCGCTTGGCGCGGGTGCGGCGGGATCGGCGTTGTGGTTTGTCGCCGCGCGCGTGATGGGCGGTTTTGCCGTCGGCGCCGCCAGCGTGATCGCTCCGGCGTATATCGCCGAGGTCGCACCGGCGCGCTATCGGGGCCGATTGGCCACCGTGCAACAGATCGCGATCATCGGTGGATTGTTCTGCGCCTTCCTCAGCAATTACCTGCTGGCAAAGGCGGCTGGCGCATCGACCGAGGCGCTATGGCTGAATCAGGCCGCCTGGCGCTGGATGTTCTGGATGCAGGCACTGCCCTCCTCGCTGTTCTTCGTCTCGCTACTGTTTATTCCCGAAAGCCCGCGCTACCTGGTGGTGAGGAAGCGCGACGCGGAAGCCTCCGCGGTGCTGACCCAGCTGTATGGCGAAAGCAAGGCGCGAACCATGCTGGCCGAGATCGGCGCCTCGCTGGCGCACGACCGCCATCGCCCGCGCTTGTCCGACCTGAAGGACAAGGTCAGCGGCAAGATCCGCCCCATCGTCTGGGTCGGCGTCGGCCTGGCTACGTTCCAGCAATTGGTCGGCATCAACGTGGTGTTCTATTACGGCGCGGTGTTGTGGCAAGCCGTCGGCTTTTCCGAGAGCGATGCGCTGCTGATCAATGTGCTTTCCGGCGCCTTAAGCATCGGCGCCTGCCTGGTTGCCGTCATGCTGATCGACAAGGTGGGCCGCAAGCCGCTGCTGTGGGTCGGCTCGCTGGGCATGGCCATCAGCCTGATCCTGGTCACCTTCGCGTTCGCCCATGCCGGGCTGGACGCCAGCGGCAAGCTCGCGCTGTCCCATCCGATGGGTACGCTGGCCCTGGTCGCCGCCAACGTCTACGTGGCCTTTTTCAATATGTCGTGGGGGCCGGTGATGTGGGTGATGCTGGGTGAAATGTTCCCCAACCAGATTCGCGGCTCGGGCCTGGCCGTGGCAGGCGCCGCGCAATGGACCTCGAACTTCGTCATCACCGTGAGTTTTCCCATCCTGCTGGCCGGCATCGGCCTGGCCGGCGCCTACGGCCTTTATGCCGCTGCTGCCGTGGTGTCGGTGTTCTTCGTGCAGCGCTATGTGCACGAGACCCGCGGCAAGGAACTGGAACAGATGGAAGGCTGAAGCGCGTGCTCGCCCCCGCCCCATGGCCTCGCCCCACCGAGGTCGAGCCTCGCCCCACCGAGTTCGAGCCTCGCCCCACCGAGGCTCTTGATAAGAAGCGGGGCTGCTCGTCAGCCCCGCAACTTACCGGCGGGCGCCGCGCAAGGTGCGACCGAATCGCGCTTGATCAGCTGATGCGCAACCACATGATCGACCACCACCCGGGTGTCGTTTTCCTTGCGGCGAATCGTCCGCAGCAGGATGTCGATGGCCGAGTCCGCCATGGTCGCGATCGGTTGGCGGATGGTGGTGAGCTCGGGCCAGACGGTAGTCGCGGCCGACGTGTCATCGAAACCCACGATGGAGAGATCGCGCGGCACATCCAAGCCACGTCGATGCGCCACCGAGATCGCCGCGGCCGCCATATCGTCGTTGCCGGCGAAGATGGCGCTCGGCGGCTTGCGCAGGGCCAGCAAGGTCTCCACGGCGGGCAATGCGGAGCGATAAGTGAAATAGCCCTGCTGGACCAGCGCCGTATCGAACGGAATGCCGGCTTCCTTGAGCGCCGCCTGGTAGCCCTCGAAGCGGCGCGTGCTGGCGGTTTGGTTGGGATGGCCCTTGATGCATCCGATGCGCGTGTGCCCCATCTGGATCAGGTATTCGGTGAGCTCCTTGCTGGCGAGGAAGTCATCGACGCGGACGCTGGAAATATCGTGATTGAAGCGTCCCGAGGCGATCGCCACGGCCGGCACGCCCGCATTGACCAACTCCTCGATCACCACCTTGGACTCGCACAACGGCGGCGGCAGGATCACGCCAGCCACGCCTTTGGCGAGCGCGCGCGCCGCCTTGCGCTCGGCGCTGGGGTCGAGCCCGTCCCAGTCATCGATCACCAACTGCGCTGCCGTGCGCGCCGTACCGTGCAAGGCGCCGAGCAACAGTTCGCGCAAGTAGCCGGCACTGGGGTTGGTGTAGATCAGGGCGATACGCGCATCCTGGGCGGCAGCCAGCGAACTCGCCGCCTGGTTCGGGATATAGCCCAGCTGACTCACGGCCTGCATGACCCGCTCGCGGGTCGATTCGCGCACCGTGCTGTGACCATTGATAACGCGCGACACCGTCATCGGCGACACCTTGGCCAGCGCCGCCACCTCATCGATGGTGACGGCGAATCCCTTGCGACGAACCGATTTCTTGCTTGTCTTCTTCAATGCCGTTTCCTTCTAGCGGATTCGAAACCGCACAAGTCGCGTCGCGGTGGCCACCGAAATCGATATCAGTCGTGATATGGGACCGGATACGGGGAAATTCTTACATATGTTAGCGGTACCAGGATCTGCTGCCAGCAAGACAATCCGTGGGACATCGTCGATGCCCGCGGGCCATTCGCGCAAGCGCTCGTTTTGCCGCAGCGTCGCGTTGGCCATGCTGATGCTGGCGGCGGCGCTATGCACGACCCACGCATTCGCCGAGGATGGCTACGACCTGTGGTTACGCTACCGCCCGCTCGCTTCCGCGCAGGCCGAGGCAAATCGCATCCATGCCTCGCAATTGATCGCGGGCGCCGCGACACCCACCCAAGCGGTCACCCGCCAGGAATTGTTGCGCGGGCTGGGTGGGCTGCTCGGCCATGCGCCGCCGCTGTCGGATAGCGTCACCAGCGATGGCGCGATCATCGCCGCTACGCCGGCATCATCAGCGCTGATCGCGGGTCTGCGCTTGAATACCAAGGATCTCGGCCACGAGGGCTATCTGATCCGCAGTGTCGTGGTGAATGGCCATGCGGCGACGGTCATCGTCGGCAATGACGATGTCGGCGTCATGTATGGCGCGTTCCATTTCCTGCGCCTGCTGCAAACAGCGCAATCGATCGCTCATCTCGATCTGCGCGAATCGCCGCATATCCAGCTGCGCGTTCTCGACCACTGGGACAATCTCGACGGCCACGTGGAACGTGGCTATGCCGGCAACTCGATCTGGGACTGGCAAAAACTGCCCGACTGGCTCGACCCGCGCTATACCGACTATGCGCGCGCCAATGCCTCCATCGGCATCAATGGCAGCGTGCTCAACAACGTCAACGCCGACGCCCAGATCCTGACTCCGCTGTATCTGGAGAAGGTGAAGGCGCTGGCCGGCGTGCTGCGCCCTTATGGCATTCGCGTCTACCTCAGCGTTCGCTTCAGCTCGCCGATCGAACTTGGCGGACTGAAGACCGCCGATCCGCTCGATCCGCAGGTGCAGCGCTGGTGGCGCGCGAAAGCCGACGAAATCTACAAGTACGTGCCGGATTTCGGCGGCTTCCTGGTCAAGGCCAACTCCGAAGGCCAGCCGGGACCCCAAGACTACGGCCGCAATCACGCGGATGGCGCGAACATGCTGGCCGATGCGCTGGCGCCGCATGACGGCATCGTGATCTGGCGCGCCTTCGTCTATTCGCACGAGCAGCCCGACGACCGCGCCAAGCAGGCCTATACCGAGTTCAAGCCGCTCGATGGCCAATTCCGCGCCAACGTGCTGCTGCAGGTGAAGAACGGGCCGATCGATTTCCAGCCCAGGGAGCCCTTCAGCCCGCTGTTCGGCGCGATGCCGAAGACGCCGCTGATGATGGAATTCCAGATCACCAAGGAATACCTGGGCTTCGCCACGCATCTGGCCTATCTGGGCCCGCTGTTCGAAGAGGCCTTGCAGGCCGACACCATGGTGCACGGCAAAGGTTCCACCGTGGCCAAAGTGATCGACGGTTCGCTGCATGGCTACGCGCTGACCGGCATGGCCGGTGTCGCCAATATCGGCACCGACCGCGACTGGTCCGGTTCGGAATTCAATCAGGCCAACTGGTTCGCGTTCGGTCGCCTGGCCTGGAACCCGTCGCTGTCCTCGCGCGCCATCGCCGAGGAATGGGTGCGCATGACCTTCAGCAATGACGAGGCCTTCGTCAAACCCGTCGTCGACATGATGATGGTGTCGCGCGAGGCGGTGGTCGACTACATGACGCCACTGGGCCTGCATCACCTGATGGGGAATGGCCATCATTACGGCCCGCAGCCATGGTTTGCCGGCGGTCCGCGAGCCGATTGGACCCCGGTCTACTACCACCGCGCGGACAGCCACGGCATCGGCTTCGACCGCGACAGCAGCGGCAGCAACGCGGTTGCCCAGTACGCGGGGCCGCTCGCGGCGCAGTTCAATGATGCGGCGCAGACGCCGGAGCAAGACCTGCTCTGGTTCCACCACCTGCCGTGGGACTACCGCATGCATTCGGGCCAGACGCTCTGGTACGAGCTGGTGGCGCATTACACCCGCGGCGTCGACGAAGTGAAGCAGATGCGCGCGACCTGGAGTCATCTGGATGGCCATATCGATCCTGAGCGTTACCGTCAGGTCGCCGCCTTCCTGGCCATCCAGGAGAAGGAGGCGCAATGGTGGCGCGATGCCAGCATCGCCTACTTCCAGAGTGTCTCCGGCCTGCCGTTGCCACCAGGCTTCGCGCCTCCACAGCATCCGCTTGAGTATTACCAGTCGCTTTCCTTTCCGTACGTTCCTGGCCATTGACCATGGTGACCCACGCTATGCCCATTCCATTCAAGGCTCGCCGCAGCGCAGCCGTGCTTGCCGCATTGCTTGGCTTCAGCGCGCTCAACGCGCAGGCCAAGAGCGACGATGCGCCTCTGTTGAACACGCTCTTCCAGGATCACGCAGTGCTGCAACGCGACCGCGTCAATCCTGTCTGGGGCAATGCCCAAGCGGGCGAGAAGCTGGAGATCGCCTTCGCCGGCAAGCGCGCAAGCGCCCGAGCCGATGCAAGTGGCCGCTGGCAGGCCTCGCTGCCTGCGTTGCCGGCGGGTGGCCCCTATACCCTCAAGGTGACGGCGGCGGACGGCAGCTCGCAGACGCTCGATGACGTGCTGGTCGGCGATGTGTTTCTGTGTACCGGCCAATCCAACATGGTGTTGCAGGTCAAGCGCACGCTGGACTCGCGCTCTGAAATCCAGAACGCATCGAACGACCGCATCCGCATGCTGACGGTCGACAACATCAGCAGCGTCACGCCACAGGACAGCATCCCTGCCGCCAATCATTGGCTGAAGACCACGCCGGAAAACATTCCTGAGTTTTCCGCCGCCTGCTACTACTACGCACGCGAGCTGCAGAAGACCGTGCAGGTGCCGATGGGCCTGATCGTCTCGGCCTGGGGCGGTTCGCGCATCGAGCCGTGGATGAGCGCGCAGGCCTTGCGCAAGGTCGGCGGCTACGACGCCTCGCTGGACCTGCTCGATCTGTACGCGAAGGACCGCGCACGCGCTGGCGAGCAGTGGGCGCGCCTGTGGCAGGACTGGTGGCGTTCGCGCCCCGGCGTCAGCGCGACCAACGAACCGTGGAACCCCGCGCACCTCGTCAATGACGGCTGGCGCCCGGCCCCGCTCGATCGTGGCGCCTGGCAGCGCTGGGAGATGCCTGAGCTGGCGAACTTCACCGGCATGCTGTGGTATCGCACCACGGTAAAGCTGACCGCAGAACAAGCGGCGCAGGGCGCGGTGCTGTCGCTGGGCACGGTCAACGAGGCCGACCAGACCTGGGTCAATGGTCATTGGGTGGGCACCGGTTATGGCGGCGACGATCGCTCCTACACGCTGCCGCCCGGCGTACTGCATGAGGGCGACAACCTTGTCGTCATCAATGTACTCGGCACCTATCGCGACGACGGCCTTTATGGCCCCACGGCCAAGCGCGCACTGCGCCTAGCCGACGGCTCGACGGTTGCCTTGGGCGACGCCTGGCAGTACCAGATGGTGCCTTCGTCCTACGGACCGCCGCCGAGCCCGCCATGGCTGTCGACCTCCGGCCTGACCACGATCCACAACGGCATGATCGCGCCCTTGGGCAACTACGGCCTGCGCGGCATCCTGTGGTACCAGGGCGAATCGAACACGAGTCACGCGTCGAACTACCTTGCTCTGCTCGACGGCCTGCGTAGCGATCTGCGCGCGCGCTTCGGTGCGAACCTGCCGATGCTGATCGTGCAGCTCGCCGGTTATGGTGCGGCGCCGACCCACCCGGTAGAAAGCGGATCGGCCCAGGTGCGCGAGGCGCAGCGCCTCGCTGCCGCGCAGGACCCGCACTCGGGTCTCGCCGTGGCAGTCGATATCGGCGAGCGCTCGGACATCCATCCGGCCAACAAGCAGGAACTGGGGCGGCGCCTCGCCCGCGCAGCGCGCCATGTGATCTATGGCGAGACCCTGCCGCCGTCCGGTCCGGTGCCCACGTCGGCACAGCACAACGGCGATGCGGTAACGCTCACGTTCGGCGATGTCACCGACAAGCTGGTCGTCTATGGCGCGGACAACCCGGTCGGCTTCGAACTATGCGGAGCCCAGGCGGACTCCTGCCACTACGCCAGCGCCGATATCCACGGCAATCAGGTCGTATTGCGCGCGGCCCTTCCCGCCAGCGAGATCAAGCGCGTGCGCTACTGCTGGGCCGATAGCCCGATCTGCACCCTTTACGACGGCTCCGGCCTGCCGGCCGGGCCGTTCGAGCTGCCCATCACGCCAACACAAGAAGCCAAGCAAGGAACCCGGCCATGAGCACCACCCCCTCCCCTGAAGTCACCGCCAACGGTTCGGTGCGCGACCGCGAAATCATCGCCGCGCGCGTCATCGTGACCTGCCCGGGGCGCAACTTCGTCACGCTGAAGATCGAAACCCGCTCGGGCATCAGCGGCATCGGCGATGCCACCCTCAATGGCCGCGAATTGGCCGTGGCCGCCTACCTGCAGGAACACGTCGTACCGAACCTGATCGGGCGCGATGCGGGCCGCATCGAAGACATCTGGCAGTTCCTTTATCGCGGTGCCTATTGGCGGCGCGGTCCGGTGACCATGACGGCGATTGCCGCGGTCGATATGGCGCTGTGGGACATCCTGGGCAAGCTGGCTGGCATGCCGGTGTACCAGCTGCTCGGCGGGCGTTCGCGCGAAGGCGCGCTGGTGTACTGCCACGCCAATGGCCGGGACATCAGCGAAACCAGCGAACAGGTCGCCAGCTATATCGAGCAGGGCTTCCTCGCGGTGCGCGCGCAATGCGGCGTGCCGGGCGTGAAGAAGGCCTATGGCATTTCCAGCGGCGGCAAGCCCTACGAGCCTGCCGAAAGCGAATTGCCAGCCGAAACGGTGTGGTCGACGCCGAAATACCTGGAGATCGTGCCGCAGCTGTTCGAACGCCTACGCGCCGATCACGGCACCGGTGTTGAGCTGCTGCACGACGCGCACCATCGCCTGACGCCCATCGAAGCGGCACGGCTTGCGCGCAGCCTGGAACCGTATCGGATGTTCTGGCTGGAAGACGCCACCCCGGCGGAGAACCAGAAGTCCTTCGAAATCATCCGCCAGCATTCGGTCACGCCATTGGCAGTAGGCGAAGTGTTCAACTCGATCTGGGACTGCAAGCACCTGATCGAGAACCAGCTGATCGACTATATTCGCACCACCATCGTGCACGGCGGTGGCATCACCCATCTGCGCCGTCTGGCCGATTTCGCCGCGCTGCATCAGGTGCGCACCGGCTTCCATGGCGCCACCGACCTGTCGCCGGTATGCATGGGCGCCGCGCTGCACTTCGATACCTGGGTGCCGAACTTCGGCATCCAGGAATACATGTTCCATTCGGACGAAACGAACGAAGTATTCCCACACAACTACTTCTTCCGCGAAGGCCGGCTGCATTGCGGCGAATCGGCGGGACACGGCGTCACCATCGACGAGAAGCTGGCGGCGCGTTATCCCTACGCGCCGAAGCAGCTGCCGATCGCGCGCCTGGAAGACGGCTCGATGTGGGACTGGTGATGGCACTGTCCCGGCTACTCGGCCTCGCCGAACGCAAAGTATTTTCGCCAAGGGGAAGCAAGCGTGCTTCCCTTCGCGCCGGCCTCATGCTGCTCATCGGCATGGCCGGCATGTCTGCGCGCGCGCAGGAACCGGTGCTGTTTGACTGGTTCGAGTATCGCGGCCACGACACGGCATTCGAGCAGCCGGTATCGCCGGACCAGTATCGCAATCCCATACTCGCCGGCTTCAATCCGGACCCCAGCGTGGTCCGGGTCGGCGACCGCTACTACCTGGTCACCTCAAGCTTCGGCTACTTTCCCGGCATTCCGGTGTACGAGAGCCGCGATCTGGTGCATTGGACGCCGATCGGCCACGTCATCGATCGTCCGTCCCAGCTGAATTTCGACGGCTTGAGCCTGTCGCGGGGCGTGTTCGCGCCGAACATCGCCTACCACGACGGCACGTTCTACGTGGCCAATACCGCCGTCGACAGCGGCGGCAACTTCATCGCCACCGCCAAGAATCCAGCCGGCCCGTGGTCCGACCCGATCTGGTTGCCAAGCATCGGTGGCATCGATCCGTCGCTGTTCTTCGACGACGATGGCAAGGTCTACCTGCTCAACAACGACGCGCCCGAAGGGAAGCCGCTGTACGAGGGGCATCGCGCGATCTGGATGCAGGAACTCGATCTGGCCCATTACAAGCCAGTCGGTCCGCGTCGAGT
This sequence comes from Dyella humicola, assembly GCF_026283945.1. Classification (NCBI taxonomy): domain Bacteria; kingdom Pseudomonadati; phylum Pseudomonadota; class Gammaproteobacteria; order Lysobacterales; family Rhodanobacteraceae; genus Dyella; species Dyella humicola. The sequence goes on along the minus strand of NZ_JAPDPC010000003.1, from coordinate 211,820 downwards.
GGTGATCAACGGCGGCGTCGACCTGTCGAAGAAGCCGATCTGGATCGAGGGACCGCGCGTGTACAAGCGCGAGGGCTGGTACTACCTCGTCTGCGCCGAAGGCGGCACCGGACCTCAGCACTCGCAGGTGGTGCTGCGCAGCCGCTCCGTATGGGGACCGTACGTTCCTTATGCGGACAATCCGATCCTGACCCAGCGCGATCTTCCAGAGGATCGTGCCGACGCAATCACCAATGCCGGCCACGCCAACCTGGTCGAAACACCCGATGGCAGCTGGTGGGCCGTATTCCTGGCCAGCCGCGCATACGATCGCGTGCACTACAACACCGGGCGCGAGACCTTCCTGCTGCCGGTGACCTGGAAGGACGGCTGGCCCATCATCCTGCCGCATGGCCGCGCGATTCCGCAGATCGTAGCGGGCCCGACGTCCATGCAGCGCGATGCAACTCAGACGTCATTGAGCGGCAACTTCAGCTGGCGCGATGGGTTTGCCAGCACCACGCTCGATCCGGTCTGGATGTACGTGCGCGTGCCGAAACAGGAATGGGCCGACCTGCACAGCCATCCCGGCAAACTGGCGATCCATCCGCTGCCGGAAGGCCTGGACACGCTGCGCAATCCGTCCTTCCTCGCGCGGCGACAGCAGCATCTGGTGTTTGAGGCCAGTACCTCGCTGACTCTGCCGGCGCAGGCGGGAACCGAGGCGGGCATCGCGAGCTTCCAGAACGAGCATTACTGGTACGCCTTTGGTGCGAAGCGCGTCGGCGACCAGGTGGTGGTGTCGCTTCTTCGTCACCGTGGTGACGACCAGGCACTCGTCGCTACGACGGTACTGCCGAAGGAAACCAAGCAACTGAAACTGAAGATCGCTGCGGACGGCGGCGCCTATTCATTCGCGTATGACGACGGCTCCGGTTGGAAGTGGCTACGTCGCGACGAAGACGGAACCCTGCTCAGCACCGACGTCGCCGGCGGTTTCGTCGGCGCCGTCGTGGGGCCTTATGCGCGCCAGCTTGGGAACGAATAAGAAGCAATGAACATGCACAACAGCTTGAAGAATGTGTCGATGGCTCGGCTCCCCGGTTCGTCGTTGCCGACCTGGCGCGCGATTATGGCCGCCGCCTTGCTCACGGTAAGCGCACAGGCCTTCTGCGTGCCCGCTACGGCCGCGCCTGCACCGACACCCACCTACCTCGACCTCAACCGCAGCTTCGCGGAGCGCGCCGCCGATCTCGTCGCGCGTATGACGCTGGAGGAAAAGGTGGCGCAGATGCAGAACAGTGCCCCTGCGATTCCGCGTCTGGGCGTACCCGCCTATGACTGGTGGAATGAGGGTTTGCACGGCGTTGCTCGTGCCGGCCAGGCCACGGTCTTCCCCCAGGCGATTGGACTTTCGGCGACGTTCGATACGGCGTTGATGGGCCAGGTGGCCACCACGATCAGCGACGAAGCGCGCGCCAAGTACAACGAGTTCGAACGGCACGACATGCACGCCCGCTATGAGGGCCTGACCTTCTGGTCGCCGAACATCAATATCTTCCGCGACCCGCGCTGGGGTCGGGGACAGGAAACCTACGGCGAAGACCCGTTCCTTACCTCGCGCATGGGCGTGAACTTCGTGCGTGGCCTGCAAGGCGACGATCCGACCTATCGGAAACTCGACGCGACCGCCAAGCACTTCGCCGTGCATAGCGGCCCCGAAGCGGACCGCCATCATTTCGATGTGCATCCCAGCGAACGCGATTTGTTCGAAACCTACCTGCCGGCTTTCCAGGCCCTGGTACAGGAGGCCAAGGTCGATGCGGTGATGGGCGCGTACAACCGCGTCAACGGCGAATCGGCCTCGGCCAGTCCCCGCTTGCTGCAGGACATCCTGCGCAAGCGCTGGGGCTTCAACGGCTACGTCGTCTCCGACTGCGACTCGGTCGAGGATATCTATCTCCAGCACAAGATCGTGCCTACCGCCGAACAGGCGGCGGCGCTGGCGGTGAAGAACGGCGACGATCTCAACTGCGGCAAAACCTATGCGGCGCTGACCCAGGCCGTGCAACAGGGCTTGATCAGCGAGGGCGAGATTGACGCCGCGCTCAAGCGACTGATGCTGACGCGCTTCCGTCTTGGCATGTTCGACCCACCTGAACGGGTGCGCTATGCGCAGATTCCCTACTCCGTCAATCAGTCGCCGGCGCATGACCAGCTGGCGCGACGCGCCGCGCAAGAATCGATCGTGCTGCTGAAGAACGATGGCGTGTTGCCGCTTTCGCACGACCTACGCCACATCGCGGTAATCGGCCCGAACGCAGACGAGGTCGCGCCACTGCTGGGCAATTACTACGGCACGCCGGCTGCGCCGGTGACGATCCTGCAAGGTATCCGCCAGGCCGTGCCGAACGCGCAAGTGACCTATGCCCACGGCGCCGCCCTGGTCGAAGGCCTCAACGGGCCGGGCGCGGCGACCTTGATCGAGCCCGTCTATTTGCGCCCCTCGGCCAACGCCACCGAGCACGGCCTCAAGGGTGAGTATTTCCGCGGCAACGACTTTGTGTCTTCGCCGGTACTGACGCGCACCGATGCCAAGGTCAGTTTTCGCTGGGATCACAGCACCCCGGTGGACGACCTGATCAGCCGTGGCGAATTGCCCGCCTCGCAGGCTCTGGAAAGCAATCACTTCAGCGTGCGCTGGAGCGGTCAGCTGCTGCCGCCGGTATCGGGCCGCTACGAATTGAGCGCCGCTGCCAGCGACGGTTTCCGCCTGGTCCTCGACGGCCATCCGCTGATTGACGCCTGGGACACCGGCGTTCATCCGCCCAGGCAAAGTGCCTTCGTCGATCTGGTCGCAGGCAAGACCTACGATCTGCGCCTGGAATACGCGAAGGGTGCCAAGAATGCCGACGTGCAGCTGGCCTGGCGCCTGCCGGGTGCCAAGCCGCCGTTCGAGGAAGCGCTCGAGGCGGCGCGCCATGCCGACGTGGTCGTCTTCGTGGGCGGCCTGACCGGCGACGTCGAGGGCGAGGAGATGAAGGTCAATTATCCTGGCTTTGCGGGCGGCGATCGCACCGATCTGCGCCTGCCGCAGACGCAGGAAAAGTTGCTCGAAGCCTTGCAGGCGACAGGCAAGCCCGTGGTGCTGGTGTTGACCGCGGGCTCAGCGTTGGCCGTCGACTGGGCCAAGCAGCATGTGCCGGCAATCCTGTTCGCCTGGTATCCGGGTCAGCGCGGCGGCAATGCCGTCGCCGATGTGTTGTTCGGCGACGTCAATCCCGCCGGGCGTTTGCCGGTGACCTTCTACAAGGGCGACGAAAAGCTGCCGGCCTTCGATGACTACAGCATGAACGGACGCACCTATCGCTACTTCAAGGGCGAGCCGCTGTATGCGTTCGGCCATGGTCTGTCGTATACGCACTTCACTTACTCGGACCTGCAGCTCGATCGCAACCAAGTCGCGGCGAAGGATCACCTCAAGGTCACGCTGAAAGTGAAGAACTCGGGCCAGCGCGCCGGAGACGAAGTCGTCCAGCTATACCTGCGCCCGCTGAATACGCCACATGTGCGGGCGACCAAGGAACTTCGCAGCTTCCAGCGCATCAACCTGCAACCGGGCGAGGAGCGTAGCGTCAGCTTCGATATCTCGCCCGCCAACGATCTCAAGTATTACGACGACGTGCGGCATGCGTATGCCGTCGATCCGGGCAACTACCAGGTGCAGATCGGCGCATCCAGCGCCGATATCCGCCTGGTCAAGGACGTCGTCGTCCAGCACTAATGGAAAACGCAATGCGTAACGAAACCAAGAACAACAACGGCAAAAACCGGATCATCTTCTTCGGCGAACTGATGATGCGGCTGTCGCCACCGGGGCATGAATTGCCGCTGCAGTCACCGCGCTTCGATGCACACTTCGGTGGCGCCGAAGCGAATGTAGCGGCGTCGCTGGCCATTCTTGGCCATGACAGTGCGATGGTCAGCGCGCTGCCGGACAACACGCTCGGTCATGCCTGCGCCGGCGAGTTGCGGCGCCATGGCGTGGATACCGCCGGCCTGCGTTATGCCGACGGTCGCATGGGGCTGTATTTCCTTTCGCCGGGTGCGATGCAGCGTCCTTCCGAGGTGCTTTACGATCGCGCGGATTCGGTATTCGCGCGTACCCCGGCCAAGGCTTACGACTGGCCACGCCTGCTTGCCGGCGCACAGTGGCTGCACCTGTCGGGGATCAACCTGGCCCTGGGCAAACCCACCGCGCAAGCAGCCCTGGCCGCGGCGCGGGCGGCGCGCGAGGCCGGCGTGGCAATTTCGTTCGACTGCAATTTCCGCAGCAAGCTGTGGGGTGCGCGGGTGATGGAAGCACCGGCCCTGCTGCGCGAGATCGTGGCCGAGGCCGACCTGATCTTTGGCAACGACCGCGACGTGGCCCTGATCCTCGGCACAGACTTTCCACACAAGACCGCGGCGGAGCGCTTTGCAGCGGCGGCAGCCGCCGCGTTCGCCGCGTGGCCGCGCCTGCGCCATATGGCGGCGACCGAACGCAAGCACCGCAGTGTCGACCACCAGGAACTGGCAGGCATGCTGGCCGTGCGCGAACGCGTGCTGAGCACGAAGGCGTATGCGCTGAGCGGCATCGTTGACCGCATTGGCGGCGGCGATGCGTTTGCGGCCGGCCTTCTGCATGGCTTGCTGCGCCATATGAGTGACAAGGACGCGCTCGACTTCGCCATCGCAGCCGCCTGCCTCAAACATTCCGTACCCGGCGACGTCAACTTGTTGCGTGAGGCCGATATGCGCGCTTTCCTCGCCCAGGGCGGTTTCGAGGTGAAGCGCTGATGGCCGAGATCCCATCGCAGCAGGCCACGCGACTGTCCTTGAAAACGCTGGCCGGCTTGCCGTCATCGGTACTCAAACCGGCCTATAGGCCAGGCGATACCCGCATCGGCATCGTCCATATCGGCCCCGGCGCGTTCCACCGCGCGCACCAGGCGGTATATCTCGACGACCTGCTGACCGATCATCCGGACTGGGCGATCTGCGGCGTGTCCCTGCACAGCGCCGACGTACGCAACGCGCTGCAACCGCAAGACGGCCTGTACACGCTCGCCCTGCTGGGCGAACAAAGCCAGCTGCGCGTGATCGGCTCGATCCGAGAGTTGCTGTGCGCGCGCGAGGAACCAGCCGCCGTACTGGCCCGACTCGCCGATCCCGCGGTTCGACTGGTGACGCTGACGATTACCGAAAAGGGTTATTGCCTAGCTGGCCAGGACCTCGACGTGAGCCATGCCGACATCGTGCATGACCTCGCCTCGCCCGCATCGCCGCATAGCGCCATCGGCTATCTCGTCGCCGGCCTGCGCGCGCGCCAGAAGCTTGGACTGGCCCCGTACACCGTGCTCAGTTGCGACAATCTTGCCGACAACGGCCATCGTCTGCGCCGCGCCGTCCTGCAGTATGCGCGGCGCATCGATGCCGACCTGGCCGACTGGATCGAGGCCGAGGTGGCCTTTCCCTGCTCGATGGTGGACAGCATTACGCCGGCTTCCGACGATGCGCTGCGCGAGCGCGTCCAGGGCGAGCTCGGCTGCGTGGACGCCTGGCCGATCCAGCGCGAGACGTATACGCAGTGGGTGATCGAGGACCGCTTCTGCAACGAGCGCCCACCGTTCGAGTGCGTCGGCGTCACCATGAGCCATGACATCGCCGGTTATGACCGCGCCAAGCTTCGCCTGCTCAATGGCGCGCATTCGTCGCTGGCCTACCTGGGCTCCTTGATGGACCTCGAGACCGTCGGCGATGCCATGAGCGAGCCAAGGCTCGCGGGTTTCGTGGCGCGACTGATGCGCGACTCCATCGCGCCGGCCATCGCCCTGCCCGAGGGTATGGATGCCGGCGCCTATATCGATGCGATCCTCGAACGCTTCCGCAATCCGTCGATCCGCCATCGCCTCTCGCAGATCGCCTGGGACGGCTCGCAGAAGTTGCCGGTACGTTTGCTCAGCACCATTGGCGATGCGCTCGCGCTGGGCCGACCGATAGCGCCGCTATGCCTGCCCATCGCCGCGTGGATGCATTTCGTGCGCAGACAGGCACGCAACGGCGTGGCCCTGGTCGACCCGCTGAACGATGTGCTTTCCAGCCTTGCCGCTGCCACCACTGGCGATCCAGGCGGCGACGTCGCGGCCTTCCTCCAGCTCGACACGGTCTTCGCCCCGCTCTCGGCCGACAAGCGCTTTATGACGGCCCTGAGTGATGCCTACGCCGTGCTCGGCAATGCCACGCCAGCGGCCGTGACGAGCGCGCTGGTAGCGGTCCACTGGGCCGACTGACTGAGGCCACTATGCCGGCGGGGAGACATACCGTGTTGAATAAGATCAAGCCGGTGTTCAAGCAAGCAGGACTGCTGCTGTGTGCGCTGAGCCTCTCCGGCCCGGCCGTTTTTGCGGCGGACAAGCCAGCCACCGCGGCCACGCCACACTTGAGCCTTGAGCATGGTACGACCCAGCTGATCGTCGACGGCGCGCCTTTTCTGCTACGCGGTGGCGAGCTGGAAAATTCATCGGCTTCCAGTCCGGACTACCTGCAAGAGCTGTGGCCCAGGCTCCAGGCCATGCATCTCAACACGGTGCTCGCTCCCGCCTACTGGGAGCTGATCGAACCACAGGAGGGGCACTTCGATTTCTCCAGCATCGACCACCTGGTCGCAACCGCTCGGCAGCACCGGATGAAGCTCGCGCTGCTCTGGTTCGGCAGCTGGAAGAACAGCATGTCCAGTTACGCGCCGGCCTGGGTCAAGCGCGACCAGGCACGCTTTCCTCGCGCCGCGCGCACGGACGGCAGCGGCCTCGAAATACTCTCGGCGTTGAGCCAGGCCAATCTCGACGCCGATACCCGCGCTTTTACTGCGCTGATGCAGCACCTCAAAGACACCGATGCACACGAGCACACCGTGCTGATGGTGCAGGTCGAAAACGAAGTCGGCATGCTGCCGGAGGCACGCGACCACAGCGCGGCGGCGAATGCCGCTTTCGCCGCGTCGGTGCCGGCTCGGTTGACCGACTATCTCGCCGCGCACAAGGACGCGCTGGCGCCGCCACTGCGCCAGGCGTGGCAAGCCCATGGCTACAAGACCGGGGCCAGCTGGGCCGCGACCTTCGGCGAAAGCCCCCAGACCGACGAGCTGTTCAACGCGTGGACCGAGGCAAGCTACACCGGCAAGGTCGCGGCGAGCGGCAAGGCGGTGTATGCGCTGCCGATGTTCGTCAATGCTGCTCTGATGCGACCTGGCCGACTGCCCGGCCAGTACCCGAGCGGCGGCCCCCTGCCGCAGGTGTTCGACGTCTGGAAGGCCGCCGCGCCCGCCCTCGATTTTCTCGCACCCGATCTCTACTTCCCGAACTTTGTCGAATGGGCGAACAAATACGCACGGCCCGGGCAGGCATTCTTTATTCCCGAAACCGGCCGGGTCAGCGCGGCGGACATCGCGGCGAATGCGTTCTATGCGTTCGGCAGCCTGCGGGCGATGGGCTTCTCGCCTTACGCACCTGAGTTTCTTTCAGCCGAGGATACCGCCACGCTGGGCGAGGCCTATGGCGTCATCGAACAGCTGTCCCCGCTGGTGCTTGCCAACCAGGGCACCGGCAAGCTGGTCGGCATTCGCACACCCACCGCGTTCGACGGCACCGTCGATCTTTCTCCGCAGCAGGTGGCTTTCGACCCCTACCGGTTCGACGTCCATTTCAAACAGCTTCCCGGCATCTCGGTTGGCGCCAAGGAAGAAGCCGAATTGCCTGGCGCCCACGGCGGCCTGATCGTGCGACTGGGTGCAGACGAGTTCATCGTGGCCGGCACGGGCATGATCCTGACGTTTGTGTCGAAGGATCCGGCCAACCCCATCGCCGGGATCGAATCCATCCAGGAAGGCCAATACGAAGGCGGTGTTTGGAAGGCGGGTCGGACGATTAACGGCGACGACAGCAACCAGGGACGCGAGCTTCGCCTTCCCTCGGGGAAGTTCGGTGTGTTTCGGGTCCGGCTTTATCGCTATCACTGAGTCATGTCGACATGACGGCGACTGCGCTCTTTGCCTTCAGCTCCCTCTCCCCTGCGGGGAGAGGGTTGGGGTGAGGGGCGGGTGCTCGCGATGACGCTGATTATGTCGTGGTTTTGTCGCCCTGTATGAGGGGCTCAGCGACCGGGCTCGCCTGCGGCGGGCCGGGTCGCGTCCACGCCACAGCAGAGCGAAAGGCGCTGGATCCCAGCTTCCGCTGGGATGACGGTGAAGGGACGACGAGCGATGTCCTTAAAGTTTGTAGGCCTTTTTCGGCAAGTTATAGGCGAGATCAACCACCAACTCCGCCGCCTCGTCCTCATCCATGCGGTGCTCAGCCACCAGCTTGGCGAGGAACGCGCAATCGACCCTGCGCGCCACGTCATGACGCGCCGGAATCGACAGGAAGGCGCGCGTGTCATCGTTGAAACCGACGGTGTTGTAGAAGCCGCCGCTGCTTAGCGTCTGTTCGCGGAAACGCCACATGCCTTCCGGCGCATCGTGGAACCACCACGCCGGTCCCAGGAAGAGCGCGGGATAGTGGCCAGCCAACGGGGCCAGCTCGCGGCTATAGGTGCTTTCGTCCAGGGTGAACAGGATCAGTTTGAAGCCCGGCTCGTTGCCGAAGCGATCCAGCAGCGGCTTGAGCGCCTGGATGTATTCGGTGCGCAGCGGCATGTCGGCGCCCTTGTCGCGGCCGTAGCGCTCGAACAGCTGGTGATTGTGATTGCGGAAGCAACCGGGGTGCAGCTGCATCACCAGGCCGTCGTCGAGACTCATGGCGGCCATCTCGGTGAGGATCTGCGCGCGGAACAGTTCCGCGTCCGCCGCCGTGGCCTTGCCGCTGACGACCTTGTCGAACAGCTTGCTCGCTTCGGCTGGCGATAGATTGGCGGTCGCCGCACTCGGATGCCCATGATCGGTCGAGGTCGCGCCTGCCCTGGCGAAGTAATCGCGTCGCTGGCGATGCGCGCGCAGGTAGCCGCTCCAGCTATAGACGTCCTCTCCGGTGATCTCGCCGAAGGCTTTCAGGGCGAACGGGAACTGCTCGTGCTCGGGATCGACCACGGGATCCGGCCGGTATGCCGTGATGACGCGGCCACCCCATCCGCTCTCGCGAATGGCGGCGTGGTGCAGCAAAGGATCGAGCGGCGATTCCGTCGTGGCGATCAATTCGATATTGAAGCGCTCGAACAAGGCACGCGGACGGAAGGCGGGCTGTTGCAGCGCCTCGGTGATGTGGTCGTAGTACTGATCGGACGTGCTCGCATCCAGCCGCACGCGCAGGCCGAACACGTCATGGAAGACATGGTTGAGCCACATCGATGACGGCGTACCACGGAACAAGTGGAAATTCTTCGCGAGCAGGCGCCATGCTTCCCGCGGATCGACGCTGGCACGGGAACCATCGCCACGCGGGATGCCAAGCGCGTCCAGCGAAATGCCCTGGCTGTAAAGCATGCGGAACACGTAATGATCCGGCAGCAGCAGCAGCTCGGTCGCGTTGGCGAAGGCCTGGTTGTCGGCGAACCACGACGGATCGGTATGGCCATGCGGGCTGATGATCGGCAGTTTGGCGACCAGCGCATACAAGCGGCGTGCGATCGCACGCTGCACGGCATCGGACGAGAACAGGCGATCTTCATGCAAGGCCAGGGGATGCGTTCCGGTATTCATGGCGGGAGTACGTTTCTCTTCAAGTGATGCGGCGAGATGAAAGTGGCGAATGGACGGATCGGCGCTATGGGACCTCTCTGGACATCAATGCGCTTGCGGACGTGATTCTCCGGTAACGGGTGCGTTTTCGCCATGCACGTAGTTACGCAACCAGACCAGTGCCGGGCGCTCGCTGCCATCCTTGCGGACCAGGTAGGCACCCTGCTTGTCGCGCCACAGGCCCGGTCGGAAACCCCATAGCGTGATGCCCTTGACGTCCGGATGCTCCCAGAACAGCGGGAACACGCGCTGGTAGTTCTTGAGCTGTTGGCTGTCGTCGCGGCCATCGATATCGAGCTCGGTGATATAGATCGGCAAGCCCGTCGCCGCCAGCACATCCAGGTTCGCGCGATGCACCGACAGCGGTACGTCGGGCGTGGTCTCGAACGCGTGCTCCTGCAAGCCGATGCCGTCGATCAGATGCTCCTTCTGCAACAGCTCGATGATCTGGCGGTAGCGCTGGGTATCTCTGTTGCTACGCGTGATGCTGTAGTCGTTGATCAACAACTTGGCGTGGGGAAAGTGCTGACGTGCCATGCGGAACGCGTTGATGATCCAGCCCCAGCCCGTGGCGCCGCTGCCGCCCAGCGCCTGCATGTAGTTGCCGCTGTCCTTATGGCCCCCGGTGGGTGGGTGCTGCAGAGGCTCGTTGACCACTTCCACGAAATCCGCGTCCGGATAGCGTTCCGCGACGGAGGAAAACCACTGCTCGATTTCCCGGCGTTGTTCGTCAGGTGGCAGCTTGCTGATCCACGCGGGCTGCTGTTGGCCCCAGACCAGCACGTGCATGTGGAATGGCATGCCATGCGACTTGGCGAAGTGGTATGCCTCGTCGAGCGCGGTCCAGTTCATCTCGCCACGCACCGCCTCTACGCTGCCCCATTTGCCCGCGTTTTCCGGTGTGACCTTGTTCCAGTAGCTGGCAAAGTCCGGCGCCTGCTTCTTGCCATAGGCACTGCCAAGGAACTTTTGCTGGCCAGCGGCCAAGGCGGTGTCTTGCGCATGCAGGGCGGGCACCGCAAGCGCCAGCGCGAGCCACAGGACGAACGCGTTTTTCATGGTGACACTACTCCGCTGCGACGATGGGTGAAGGAGGTGAGGTGGCTGACGGAGGCTCATCCAGTCGCGCCGGTTCCAGTCGGGGCACCAGCCACTGGACCACGACCAGGGCCAGAAGATAGGCGAAGCCGGCCATCATGAAGACGGGTACATAGCTTCCGGTGGCCTGCAGCAACAGGCCAATCACGGTGGATATCAGCATGCCTCCCACCGCGCCGGCGAAGCCGCCGATGCCGACCACCGAAGCGACCGCATGGCGCGGAAACATGTCTGACGCCAGCGTATAGACATTGGCCGACCAGCCTTGGTGCCCGGCCGTTGCCAGCCCGACCAGCGCGACGGCCAGCCACAAGTTGTTCGCCTTCGCCGCGAAAATAACCGGCACGATCATCAACGCACAGATCAGCATCGCGCCCTTGCGCGCACGGTTGACGCTCCAACCCGACCGGATCAGGCGGCCGGCCAGCCAGCCACCACTGATGCTGCCGAGGTCGGCAAGCACGAAGATCACGATCAACGGCGGCCCGAGCCCCAACAGGGAAAGGCCATAGGTGGCATGCAGAAATTTCGGCAGCCAGAAGATAAAGAACCACCAGATCGGATCGGTGATGAATTTCGCGGCAACCATCGCCCAGGACTGCCGATAACGCAGCAGTTTCGACCAGGGGACGCGAGCGCGTGGCGCGGGCGGTTCATGGCCAATATAGGCCCGCTCGGCGGCCGACAGGCGCGGCTGCTGATCCGGAGTGCGGTAGGTCAGCAGCCATACCAGCAGCCAGGTGGCGCTCAGCGCACCGGTGAAAAGAAAGGCGGCCTGCCAGCCCCACTTGGCCGCGGCGATCGGCACCAGCAAGGGCGCCGCGATCGCGCCGATATTCGAGCCCGAGTTGAAGATGCCCGCGGCCAGCGCGCGTTCCCGTTGTGGAAACCATTCGGCCACCGCCTTGATCGCAGCCGGGAAGTTACCCGACTCGCCCAGGCCCAAGGCAAAGCGCGCCACCGCGAAACTGACGACGCCGGTGGCGAGCGAGTGGCCCATCGCGGCCAGACTCCAGATACCGATGGCGAGGGCGTAGCCGATACGCGTGCCGAACTTGTCGATGACGGCGCCGGCACAGAGCAGGCCAATCGCATAGGCGGCCTGGAACGCTGTGACGATGTGGCCGTATTCGATCTCGTTCCAGCCGATCTTGTCCTGCAGAAACGGCGCCAGTACCCCAAAGACCTGGCGGTCGATGTAATTGATGGTGGTTGCCGCCAGCAGCATGGCGCAGACGCGCCAGCGAAAGCGGCCGATCTTCGTGCCCGGCCTCGAGGCGGCCATCATCTGACTGACATCGTCCATATCACATCCAAACTTGCCGGCCCTTGTGGCCATCCCCTGGTTCAAATGGAAGTCGAGGCAACCAAAACAGGGCCAGATCCAGCGTGCCTTTTTCTGCGCTGCAGCATCGACACGTGCCGCGCAGCCCAAGCGTCGTGGTAGCGCTAACACTACTACAGCGACAATTGCCCACGCCAGACCGCGTTTTGGCTCGAAGAAAAGCGCCCCTTCAATTTCCATTCGGCGGCGTATTTTCCGGCCTTTTTGCTGTTTTCTTGGGTTACATCGGCCAATGCTGCCATGCAGCGTGCGAGTTCAAAATGTTAGCGCTACCGTTCGGCTAGGCCATCTAGGCAGATCGCCCCAGTAAGTCGTCGCATCCAATCGTCCAGTTGGCGAGCACGCAGGGGGCGCTCCAAGGGGACACAAAAAGGTACAAGAAATGAGGGAGGGAGTACGGTGAAGATCCAGTGTGCAAAAACAGTGTTGGCCCATGCTTTGAGTCTTGCTTTGCTGGGTATGGTGGGAACCGCCCAGGCAGACGACCAGTCGCAGGCTCAGACGTCGTCGCAAGCTCAGGCTGATGCGCAGGGCACCGCCACCACGCCCGCCGCACCCGGCGCGGCGCAGGGACCTAACGATCAGCCAGCTCCGGTCAAGCAGCTCGGCGCCGTCAACGTCAGTGGCAGCTATCGCAGCAGCCTGCAGTTTTCGACCGACGCCAAGCGCGACTCGACCAATGTCATCGACACGGTGTTTGCCGAGGACATCGGCAAGTTCCCGGCGACGAATATCGCCGAAGCGCTGGCTCGCGTTCCCGGTGTGCAGATTTCGCGAGACGTCACCGGCGAAGGCGTGAACATTCAGATCCGCGGCCTGGGCACGAACTTCACCAAGATCCTACTCAACGGCAACCAGGCGGCCATCGCCTCCTCCGGTACGCTCGACTCGCAGAACCAGAACCGCGAAGTCGATCTGAACCTGCTGCCCACCGAGTTCTTCACGCAGCTGACGGTGAACAAGACGTCGGAAGCCAGCCAGACCGAAGGCGGCGTGGCCGGCGTGGTGGACATGCGCACAACGCGTCCGTTCGACAACCCCGGCACGCACCTGACCTATTCGGCGCAGGGCAGCTATAACTCGATCGGCAGCGACGTAAAACCGCGTGGCTCCCTGATTGGTAGCTGGACCAGTGCCGACAACACCTTCGGCGCGCTGATCGGCCTCACCGGAGCGAAGTCCGATTACGACGTACGCGGTTTCGAATCGGTCGGCTGGACCACACCGCACCTGACCGCGGCCCAGTGCGGCATCGCCTCGGGTTCATGCAGCCCCGCTGGCGGCGGCTGGGTCATTCCGGGGACGGTGCCGGTCGGCGCCGGTGCTGGCCTGGTGGCGGGCCAGACGATCAACAACGCGTGGCTGTTGGCCAACAACCCGGGCCTGACCACGGGGCAGATCGCCAACGCGCTGATTCCGCGCCTGGGCCGCCCCACTTTCATCAATGGCACCAACGACCACCAGTCGGCCTTGATGTCGTTCGAATTCCGCCCCAACGAACAGGCGCATTTCTACCTCGACACCTTGTTCTCCAAAAAGGAACAGGACTTCGATCGTCAGGATATGAACCTGGTCGGCCGCAACGGTCAGGGCATCCCGACCAATATGCAGGTGGATGCGAACAACGTAGTGACCCAGGCCACGTTCGGCAACTCCCAGTATTTCCTGGAGCAGCGCGAATACAACGAGCACGTCAAGTTCTACAACATCAATCCGGGCGGTGAGTTGCTGTTCGGCACGAATGATGAATTCAAGCTCGACTTCCAGGGCTATACACAGCGCAGTTGGTATCTCAACGAGCAGCCCTCGCTCTTGGTCCAGACCCCGACGGGCCAGGGCATCACGACGTCTTACAGCAACATCGGCGGCAACTTCCCGAGCATCACGCCGAACGTCGACCTGAATAACCCGAACCTGGGCTGGCAGTGGTATCGCGTCAACCTCCAGAAAGAGCGGCGTGTCACCGATAACAAGGGCGCCAGCCAGAGCCTGCAATTCGGCGACGACAGCAACAACCTCAAGGTCGGCATCGCGTACGACGACATCTCGCGCGCGATCAATGCCTACGACAACAGCGCCGCGTGGCAGAGGACGCTCGAGGCCGCCGTTCCGAACTCAGCGCTTTCCCAGTATCTGTCGCCCGGCCCGGGCGGCTTCATCCAGACCAATTTCGCCGCGCTCCAGGCCCTGAGTAACTACAACTATCTCAACGCCACCGCACCGATCGCGACGTCAGCTGCCACGGGTGCCAATAGCGCCAACATTCAAGAAAGAACGTGGGCGTGGTTCCTGGAAGGCAATGGCAAGTACGACCTTTGGGGACGCGACCTGCGTGTCAACGGCGGCGTGCGCCATGCCTATACCGATCAGTCCATCGAGGGTCCTTCGTCGATCGGAGGCCAGCTGCAGTTCGTCACCCTGAAGAGCAATTACGGCTACTACCTGCCGTCGTTCAACCTGGCCTATAGCGCGGCTGACGACATCATTGTGCGCCTGGCAGCCTCGCGCTCGATGACCCGCCCCGACCCCAGCTCCATGGTGCCCAACACCAACTTCAGTGATCCTGCGGCGGCCATTGCCACCCAGGGCAATCCCAACCTGAAGCCGTACCTGTCCACCAACCTGGACTTCGGTGGCGAGTGGTATACGGGCGGCGAGGGCTACGTGGGCCTCAACCTGTTCGGCAAGCGCATCACCGGTTTCACGGTCAATGGTACCAACCTGATTCCGTTCAGCCGGCTGGGCATTCCGTTCGCGAGCCTGACCGATACGCAGCAGCAGGCGATCAACCTGCGCGGCGGCCCTGCGGCGGCGCAAGTGCAGGTCACGCAGCAGGTGAATGCCGACGGCACGCTCTTCATCAAGGGCGCCGAAGCGAACTGGGTGCAGCCACTGGACTTCATCACCAAGGGACTCGGCATCACGGCGAACTGGACCGTCGTCTCGCAGAACAACATCGGCAGCGGCGTACCGGCACAGGCCATCGGCATTTCGCCGCATACCTATAACGTGACGACCTATTGGGAAAACTTCGGCGCGATGGTCCGCCTGTCCTATGTCTGGAACGCCGCGCAGATCAGCTCCTCGCCGAACCAGAATGGTCTGCCCTACGGCCAGATCAAGACGGATGCGCGTGGCCAGCTCGACATGTCGGCCAGCTACCAGTTCGCCCAGTGGAAGTCGAAGCCGATGCTCACCTTGAATGTCATCAACATGACCAAGGCGGCCCTGCGCACGACGTTCACCTACGAGAATGCCGCGTATACCTACTACACCCCGGGCTATACGATCATGCTCGGCATCCGTGGCAGCTTCTGATAGCGGATTCACTTGATGTATCGGCGGCCCGCCCGGCTTCTCCAAGCCAGGCGGGCCGCACCGTCTCATGACCCTGCTTGCCGTTTGTACGTCACACTCACCACGGCCCGACGAAGCGATGAATCAGCGCGCATGAACAACACATCCCAAACACTCTCGGTGACGGAAAAGGTCGGCTACAGCCTTGGCGATCTGGCTGCCAACCTGATTTTCCAGACGCTGGTCACCTTCCTGGCGTTCTTCTATACCGACGTGTTCCGCATTCCTGCGGGCACGGCGGCGACCATCATGTTTGTTGTCGGCACCCTGGGCGCTTTCGTGTTCACGCCCGTCATGGGCCTGATCGCCGATCGCACCCACACGCGCTGGGGCAAGTTCCGCCCGTGGGTGCTGTGGACTGCGTTGCCGTTCGGCGCACTTTCCCTGCTGGCCTTCAGCACACCGTCGCTGGGCGAACAAGGCAAGGTGACCTATGCGATGGCCACCTACTCGCTGCTCGTGCTGGTCTATATCGCCAACAATCTCCCCTATTCCGCGTTGAGCGGCGTGCTCACCGGCAGCATGGCGCAGCGCAACAGCCTTTCGTCCTACCGCTTCGTGGCGGTGATGGTGGCGCAGTTCATTGTCCAGGTGCTGTTGCTGCCGCTGGTGCTGATGCTTGGCGGCGGCGACAAGGCACGCGGCTTCCACAACACGATGACGCTGTTCGCCATCGTCGGAACGGTGTTTTTCCTGATCACGTTCTTTACCACCAAGGAACGCATCACGCCCACGGCAGAGCAGAGCGCCAGCGTGCGTGACGACCTGGCCGACCTGGCCAGGAACAAGCCCTGGCAGATCATGCTGGCCGTCACCATCCTGCTGTTCGTCAATCTCGCGCTCAAGGGCGGCACGTATATCTACTATTTCAAGTATTACCTGGACGACGCGTCACTGACCGCCTTCCTCGACCGCATTGGCTTCAACAGTTTTATCGCGGGCTTGAACCACCTGCTGGCCGGCATGGGACTGACCGAATTCAGCTGGCCGAAGGATGCGCCAACCTCGGCCTTCAGCTTGTTCAACGGTCTGGGCATCATCTTCATGATTGTCGGCATCGGCTTCTCCAAGCGGCTCGCTGACCGCTTCGGCAAACGCGATGTGTTCGGCGGCGCATTGTTCGCCTCGACCCTGTTCCTGCTGGCCTTCTATTTCTATCCACCCGATGCCATCGGTCTGGTCGTTGTCTCGTACATCTTTCATGGCTTCTTCTACGGCATCACCATTCCGCTGTTGTGGGCAATGATTGCCGACGTCGCGGATTATTCCGAATGGAAAAACCGTCGACGCGCTACCGCCATCATCTTTTCGGCCATGCTGTGCGGCCTGAAGTTTGGACTCAGCATGGGTGGTGCGCTGGTGGCCGGCATCCTCGCCTATCACGGCTATCAGGCGGGTGCGGACACCCAGTCAGCGGACGTCGTCAACGGCATACGCCTGACCGTCAGCCTGTTCTGCTCCATCCCGTTCTTGCTCGGCGCGGCGCTGATGTTTTTTTACAAGATCGACAAATCCCTGGAGCTGCGCATCGAGCACGAGCTTGGTGAACGACGACTCCCCGCCGGCGCGAATGCGTGAACCCGGCGCAATCCCAGTTCGGTATCAACCATGTCCGATGAATCCGCACAGATCCAACTAACGTCCTTGGCAGACCAGGCCATTTCGCAGCCGCTGGTTACGCATATCTACACCGCAGACCCTTCTGCGCATGTATTCGACGGCGCCATCTATATCTACCCGTCGCACGATATCGAGGGCGGCGTTCCGTTCAACGACAACGGCGACCATTTCTGCATGGAGGACTACCACGTCTTCCGCATGGCCTCGCCCGATAGCGAAGCGGTCGACTGCGGCGTCGCCTTGCACGTCAAGGACGTGCCATGGGCGGAGCGGCAGATGTGGGCGCCCGATGCGGCGTGCAAGGATGGCCAGTACTACCTGTATTTCCCGGCCAAGCGCGCTGACGGCATCTTCCAGATCGGGGTAGCCGTGGCCAACCGCCCGGAAGGTCCCTTCGTTGCCGAGCCAGCGGCAATTCACGGCAGCTACTCCATCGATCCGGCGGTGCATGCCGATGACGATGGTGCGTTCTATATGTATTTCGGCGGTATCTGGGGCGGCCAGCTGCAGAAATATCGCGACAATAACTACGCCGAAGCGCACGAAGAACCCCGTGACGACGAGCCCGCGTTGGGACCGCGTGTCGCGAGGCTCAGCGACGACATGAAGCAGTTTGCCGAAGCGCCGCGCGAAATCCGCATTCTGGATGAGAACGGACAGGCGTTGCTGGCCAGCGATCACGCTCGTCGTTATTTCGAAGGGCCATGGATGCACCGGTACCAGGGCAAGTATTACTTGTCCTATTCCACCGGCAATACGCACTTCCTCTGCTATGCAACCAGCGACAACCCGTATGGCCCGTTCACTTACCAGGGACAGATCCTCACCGAGGTCGTCGGCTGGACCACGCATCACTCGATTTGCGAAGTCGACGGCAAGTGGTATCTGTTCTATCACGACTCGATTTTGTCGGGCGGCGTCACCCACCTGCGTTCGATCAAGATGACCGAGCTGCGCTATGACGAGCAGGGCAAGATCATCACGCTCCATCCCTATGGCAAGTGATGTCCCTGGGCACGTGCAACCACACGACGACGCCTTGAGTCCACTGGCCCCCGGCCCACTGGTCCGGATCGCCAGTGGTGCGCTCGCCGTCGACATCGCCCCCACCGCCGGTGGTCGTCTCGCGCAGATCACGTTTGAAGGGGTGCCGTGGCTGGTCGGCCACGATAGCCAGAACCCGGCCATGATCGCGTGGGGAAGTTATCCGATGCTGCCGTGGGCGGGGCGCATTCGCCACGGCCAGTTCCATTTCCTGGGGCAGCGCTACCGGCTTCCGCTCAATCTTGGCGGCCACGCGATCCACGGCGTTGGCTTCGGCATGCCCTGGCAGGTCGACGAACAGGCGGCGTCGCACGTAAGTCTCTCGCTGCAACTGCCCGAGGACGAACGCTGGCCGTTTGGCGGCACCGCCCAACAGCGCATCGAAATCGGTGAGAGCCGATTGAGGTTGACGCTGACGATCACCGCCGGTGCGCACCCCATGCCGGCCACCATCGGATGGCATCCATGGTTCCGGAAACCGGAGCGACTCGATTTCGAACCCAGCCGAATCTACCCGCGCGATGCAGAGGGCATCGCTTCCCTGCCTTTGGCGGCCCCGCCGCCGGGGCCCTGGGACGACTGCTTCCTCAACGACAAACCGGTACGCCTTCATCGCGATGGGCAAAGCGTTCGGCTTAGCTCCGATTGCAGGCACTGGGTGGTCTATGACGAAACCGCCCACGCCACCTGCGCCGAACCGCAGAGTGGCCCGCCCGACGCCTTCAACCTCGCCCCCGCGCAATACCTCACGCCCGGCTCGTCGATCTCCGCGTGGTTTCTGATGGAATGGGAAAAGCCCTGAAGCAGCACAAAGGCCTGCTTCTCTGTCGCCGTCATCCTGGATGAAAGGATGGATTTCCTGGTATCAGGGCAGGGTCCCACGACGGCAGCGAGCCGCCAGGTGTTGCCCTTGCCGGGGGATGGAGTCCTGCGCCCCGTTGGGAGCATCATGTAAGCCGCATCTCGACCTGTGCGCGACGACGTTTTCGGGATGATCAGCCAGCGCCGTTCGTTGAACGGATGGCGAGCAGCACGACCGCTCACGGCGTGAACATCCCTCAGGTGTGCAGGAGTTGACGACATGACGGACATCAACGCGCTGATCACTCGCACTGCCGCCTCCACGCGCCGTTGCAGCGCCAGCATCGCCGAAGCCCTCCGACATGTGCATCAGGCACGCCAACTGGCTGCCGAGGCGGGTTGTGCGCCAAAGATCACGGCCGCCCTGGAGCGCGCCGATCGGAATCTACACGATGCGCAGCACGACACCCGGAACCACCGCCGGCAGCTGCTGAGAAAGGCTGAGCGAATGACGAAGCCCCACGGCTAACCGGCGGGTCTCCTCCCTAGACCCCGCGTCGAAATCCGCAGCAACAGGCTGCACTCCCAGCACGCCACGCTCCCTCAAACCCCATTGGGCAGACAGCGACGTTCCATCAGATGCATCGGTTGGCGATGCGTGCCGGAGTCGTCGCATGAAAACCTCAATCATCGCCCTGAGCATGGCAGCCGCTTTGGCTGCGAGCACCGCGGCCAGCGCGGTCGGTCGGCTGGTGGATCTGGGCGTGTATGACCGCACGGCGGAACAAGAGCTGCCGGTCTACCGCTATCAGGGGCGCTATTACGTGGCGGGACAGCCTGGCCACCGCTACCAGATTCATCTGCGCAACATCGAGGGAGAGCGCGTCCTGAGCGTGATTTCGGTCGATGGTGTGAATGCCATATCGGGCGACACGGCCGACTGGTCACAAACGGGTTATGTGCTCGGCGCCTATACGTCGACCGATATACGCGGTTGGCGCAAGAGTCTTTCGCAAGTGGCGGACTTCGTCTTTGCGGATGCCGCGCAGAGCTACGCAACGCACACGGGTCGACCGAACAATGTCGGGGTGATCGGCGTGGCTGTGTTCCGCGCCCGGCCTTTACCGCGCGCGATCCTGCCGATGGCGCCGGAGGCTGCGAGCGGAGCCCAGAAAGCCGCCGAGTCCGCGGCCGCGAGCCCTCTCCCGCCGCCGCCTGCGCCAGCTTCCGTCACGGCCGTGGTACCGCCGGTACGAACCCTCGATGCCACCGGCCCGCTCGGCACCGGTCACGGCCCGCGGGAGGAATCGTCGGTGAGCTACACCGACTTCAAGCGCAGCTCGGCCACGCCGGATGACGTGGTCACGCTTTACTACGACACGCGCGAGCGCCTGATCGCCCAGGGCGTGATCCCGTCGCCCGGCGTGCCGCAACCGGGCCTGCCCGAGCCTTTCCCGGGCCATTTCGTGCCCGATCCGCAATGACTTGCGCGTGCGTGGCGGGCGCAAGACTTGACGAGGGCGCTACACTGACAGGTCTGTGCTGTAGCCGAAGGACCCCGCATGAGCGACCGCCCTGAACCGACTGACGTCACCCGCGAGCAGGCCGAGGAGGCCGTACGCGTTCTGCTGCGCTGGTCGGGCGAAGATCCCAGCCGCGAGGGTCTGCTGGATACCCCCAAGCGCGTGGTCAAGGCCTACCGCGACTGGTTCTCCGGTTACCAGACCGATCCGGGCGAATACCTGCGCCGCACCTTCAAGGAAGTCCACGGCTACGACGAAATGGTCGTGCTGCGCGACATCGAATTCGAGAGCCATTGCGAGCACCACATGGCGCCGATCATCGGCCGTGCCCACGTGGGCTACCTGCCGACCAATCGCGTGGTGGGCATCAGCAAGCTGGCACGCGTGGTCGATGCCTATGCGCGCCGCTTCCAGGTGCAGGAAAAGCTCACCGCGCAGATCGCCCAGTGCATCCAGGAAAACCTGCAGCCAGCCGGCGTGGCCGTGGTGATCGACGCCAGCCACGAGTGCATGACCACGCGTGGTGTGCACAAGCGTGGCGTGTCGATGATCACCAGCCAGATGCTGGGCGCTTTCCGCGACGACGCGCGTACCCGCTCGGAGTTCCTGCAATTCATCGGCATCCACGGCGGACGCTGAAGGCGCAGGCAACGGTTTGATGAGTTTGGTCGATAGCGCGGACGCCGACGAGCGTCTGCAGGATGTACTGCGCGAAGGTATTACCGCCGAGGATCTGCCGGCGGTATTCCCACTTCTACGCGGCCGCTCGCTGCTGCGCGCGTTCAGTGCGCTGTTCCATGGCAGTGAAGCGCAGGTGCTGCTGCGCCTGCTGATACTGCGCACGCTGGGCGCACGCGCGCATGCACCCGAGTGGACACCGGCGGAGATTCGCGACCAGCTCGCCTTCGTCGATCCAGTGAAGCTGGAAACCGTGGTGCAGCGTTTGAAGGACCACGAGCTGTTGACCTGGGATGCCGAAACCCAGCGCTACCGAATCAGCCCGCTCGGCCGCAAGGCACTGGCCGCCGTGGCCACCTTGCTGGAGTTCGAGCGAGACGATGAGGACGGCCTCGGCTATCTCACCGCGCAGTTGGCTGCAGGCCAGGCGGTGGGCCGACTCTCCGCCGACGAACTGAGCCATCTACTGTCGCGCCTATCGGAGTTGAAGGAAGACTTCGATCGCGCCGTACTGTCGGGTTCCGAACATCGCATCCGTCATGCCGCCACGCGGTTGGAATCGGTATGGGACTGGGTGGAGAAAGGCACCGAGGTCGTAAGCCGCATTGCGGATAGCGCCGACCTTGATCCCGCCACGCACCGTCTCGCACAAGCGGTGGGTCGGGCGCAAAGCGCGCTGCTGCGGCAGGCCGGCACCTTCCAGCGCGAGCTCAACAAGATCGACCAGCATCGCGTGCATCTGGGCCGAACCGGATTGTCGTCGTCCGATCTCGTAGCATGGCTGCGTTCGCTCAGTCCCGACGCATTGGCCCAACACGCCGACGATGCCGCGTTGCTGCCGCTGCAACCGCCGCTCCTGCAGGACCAGATCGCGCTCGACGTGGCCGAGTTCGAATTGCTCGAACGCGAACGCGCGGCGGCGGAAAACACCGATATTCCCGCTGCCGAGAGCACGCCCACCACGGCCGACCTGCCGATGGACGAGGACGATCTCGCGCCGCTGCTGGCCTGGCACGGCGAACTCGCCGCACTCACCCAGCCGCTGGAACTCAGCGATGCCCTGCGTGGCGAAGACTACGCACTGAGCGCCTATCGGCTCTCCCTGCTCGGCCTGCTTGGTGACCCCGAGTCGTCAGCACTACAGGGGCCAACCGCCGATCTCGCACGGCTTCCGCTGGCTTTGGAAATCGAACCACGCCTGATCGACCCGGGCCTGGCTGCGATCGCGCTGGTCAGTGCGGGCCGCCTGCATCCACCCAGCCCACCTTCACCCAGGGAACAACCCGATGCATGACGAAACCGCGTCGCTGGTCGCCCGCCTGCTGGCCCAGCGCTGGTTGCCGCGCGACGACGTGCAGGCACGTAAGGCGCTGCTGGACGAAGGCTTCCGCGAGGAGCTCGATCGCCGGCTGGCCAGCGTTGGCCTGGAACTGCGTGAGCATCCCTACTCGGCTTATATCAGCGTCGCGGTAGCGCGCAGTAGCGAGCGCCATGTCTTCGGCGGCAGCGACAGCTGGATCTCCAATACCTTGCAGCTCGATCGCGATGCGATTGCACTGCTCGTGGTGCTCTGGGCCTTGATCGTGCTACCCAAGCGCCAGCGCCAGCTCGAGCGCCAGCAGGCCGAGGCCGATGCCTCGCAGACGCTGATGTTTGCGGAAGCGAAACCCATTTCTCGCGACCCCTCGCTGTCGCCGGTGGTGGCCGAGCGCACCTTGCTGGCTGACTTCGGCGACCGGCTCGGCGGCAAGACACGAGTGAACTTCAACCTGGGCCTGCTGGCACGCCACGGTTTCATCGTGCGCCGCAAGGGTGAGCTGGCCGAGGGGCCGATACTCGATCTGGTCTTCGATTACGAACGCACGGCGCGACGCATTCTCGATGGCGCCCTGGGCGACCTGCTGGCCGGCCTGGTACCGGCCCGCCGTGATGACGACAACGATGAACCGCTCTATGACGAAGCGGAAGATCTCGAAGACAGCGAAGTGACCAGCGATGTTTGATTTCCGCAGCCTCGAAGTCATCCACTGGGATTACTGGCAGCGCTTCAGCCTGCCGCTGGATACCAATATCGTCACCGTGGTGGGGCCCAACGGTTCCGGCAAGACCACCTTGCTCGACGCGTTGCGCACCCTGCTCACCATCGACTGTGCCGGTAACCGCGACTACAAGAGCTACCTGCGCCACAACGGCAAGCCGTTCGCGTGGCTGCGCGCGCGCGTGGGCAACATCCCGGGGCCGCGCGGCGAGCGCCCGTTCTTCCCGTTGATGGACAACGAAGTCACCCTCGCCGTGCGCATCCAGAAGAAGGGTGGCGAATGGCAGCGCCAGTACGCCGTGATGGGCGGTAATGTGAGCGTGGACGAAATCGAAGCGCGCGGCGACTGGCTGGGCCTGCGCGAATACCGCGTGCGCCTGGAAGGCGCCGGTCTGTCGCAGGCGATCCGCCGTGTGCTCACGTTGGAACAGGGCGCGACCGACAAGCTCTGCCAGTTGCCGCCCAAGTCACTGCTGGAACTGGTGTTCGATGTATTTGGCGACAAGACCGTGCTGGACGACTACCAGCGCGCCCGCAACGAACAAGCCGAGGCCGACCGTGAACAGCACGGACTGGAACATCAGCTTTCGCTGATCGGCGTAAGCCTGCAGGAAACCGAAGGGCGCGTGCGTTCGTGGCAGGAATGGGATGCGCTGGGTCGTGAACGTACCGAGCTGGTCGCCGACGTGCTTCCGCGTACCGAGCTGGCCGAACTGCACGCCGCCATCCGAGGCGCGCGCCCGCAGCTGCTCGGGCTCAAGCGCAAATGTCGTGAACTGTCGCAGCGCGATGTCGAGCTGGACCAGCGCCTGATCGCGCTCGATGCCAACGAAGAACACCTGCGCGGCGAACAGAAGCTGGCTGATGGCACGCGCCAGCAGGCACAGCGCCAATTGGATGAAGCGCGCCGCGCGTATACCGAAAACGAAGTGCTGCTGAAGCAGGAGTTGCGCCTGCGCGAACAGGTCGCCGCGCAGGATGGCGCCGACCATGACGCGCAAGGCCGCGTGCTGATCGATGCGCGCAGCCAGCTGACTCGACTGCAGGGCGAGGAAGGCCGTCTGCGCGAGGAGCTCAGCACGCTCACCGCGCAGCTCGGCGCCTGGCGCCGCGGCCAGCGCTACACACCGGAATTCGAGCAGACCTTTCGCCGCGCACTGGACGACGCCGGCATCGGCCACAGCATGCTCAGCGAGATCGTGGAGATCAGCGAGCCGCGCTGGCAGGCCGCGGTGGAAGCGGTACTCGCCGGCTATCGCCATGTGGTGCTGCTGGACCATCCGCGCGATCGCGAGGCCGCATGGCGTCTCGGCGAACAGCATCGCTACAAGCATTTCGTGGTGGCCGATCGTGCGCCGACTACCGCGCCCACGCGTGGTTCGCTACTGGAAGTGGTCGACTTCAAGGCGGCGGCGCCGGAATGGCTGTTGCGCCAGCTCGACCGCATCCGCCGCGTCGACGATGTGTCCGATGGCACCAAGCTGGGCAAGGAGCAGGACTGGATCACCCCGCAAGGCTATTTCCGCGAACGCCGTGGCGGCCGTCATCTTGGTGTCGACGATGTTTACTTCGGCAGCGCCGCGCGCGAACGCCAGCTGCGCGAAGGCGAAGCGCGCCTGCAGCGCATCGAGGAACAGCTGCATGCGCTCACCGATCAGCGCAAGCAGTGGCAGCAGCATGCCAGCGATGCGGAGAACCTGCTGCGCGGCGCCAATGCCAGTGGCCAATTGGCCGATCGTGCCGACGAATTCGCCGCGGCCCACGAGGCGCAGGCAAGCTTGCAGGATGACGTGCAGCGCTGTGCCGACAGTTACGCCGCCGCCGACATGCACTACGAAGCCGTGCGCGAAAAACGCCAGCACAACTCGCGCCAGCGCGACAACGAGGCGCGCGAGCACAAGCAGACCCAGCAGCAGCTGGCCGACGGCACGCGCCAGTTCAGCCAGTTCCGCAACGAGCAGATCGAGCGCCTCAAGGCCTTCCGCCACAAACGCAGCCACGTACGACCGGGCAAGCGCAACCGCCAGGCCATGACCGAACTGCGCGAGCGCTATGAATCGCCCGCCGCGGCGAGGCGCGAGATCGAGCGTATCGAACGCCGCCTCAACGAAGGCCACTGGGAGTCGGATGCCGGCTGCGTGCCACTGCGCGACAAGCTGGCCGGCGATCACGAAGGCCTCAAGCAGGACCTCGTGCGCCGGCGCCAGCATCTGGAACGCGCTGCACGCATCACCAGCGAAGCGCGCGCGGCCTATCTCAACGTGCTGCGCAATACCGTCAAGCGCTATGCGCGGAACCTGAAGATCCTGGCCGAACTGGCCGGCATCGGCGTGGAAGTGGAACTGCCCGAGCTGTCCAACGAAGACCTGGCGCTGGCCTCGGCCGGCCTCAACGTACGCTTCGAGTTCGACAAGAAGGGCTGGATCGGCATGGACGACGGCGAGGCTTCCGGCGGCCAGCAGGTGATGAAGTCACTGCTGTTGCTGGTGGCGTTGATGCGCGATGAGGATCGCCCGGGCGGCTTCGTCTTTATCGACGAGCCGTTCGCGCACCTGGACATTTTCAACATCGACAAGGTGGGTGCCTTCCTCAAGTCCACCCGCGCCCAGTACATTCTCACCACCCCGGCCACGCACAATATCAACGTGTTCCAGCCCAGCGACCTCACCCTGGTCACCAGCAAGCGCCGGCCTGGTGCCACCTGGGCGCAGCCGCTCGCCGTGCTACGCCGCCGGACCGAGGCCGCCTGATGCGCTTTGCGCGCGCCATCGTGCTGACCGGCTTGATCCTGCGGCCACTGGCGGCCTGGTCGCAGAGCACCCCGGCTGAGTATCTGCGCGAGTTCGACACCGACGGCGATGGCCGCGTCAGTGAAGCCGAGTATGTGGAACACATGAGCGAAGGCTTTCGCCGCATGGACCGCGACGGCAACGGCGTGCTGGAAGGCGACGAACTGCCTGGCGGCCACGGCCGGCCGATTACGCTCAAGCAATTCCAGGACAATCTGCGGCGGCAGTTCCACAAGCTGGACCGGAACCACGACGGGTATCTGGACGCGCGCGAACTGACCCAGCCACCGCAACCCTGACCTGCTCCCTCTCCCCTTTGGGGAGAGGGTTGGGGTGAGGGGCCAATCTAGCCTCGTTGTTGGTTAATACGGTCTTTTTGCGGCCTTCCCGCGAGCACCCGCCCCTCACCTCAATCCTCTCCCCGGAGGGGAGAGGAAGCACGCGCACGGCCGCCAGTCTTTACTGCACCGCACACACCGCGACACACACAATCCGCTATCGTGCACGCCTCCCCCGTCAGCTACGTCTCATGGACCAGCCTGCCATTGACGAACTCCATCCGCGCCGTCGCGCGGCGGTGGTGTTCATCTTCATCACGGTGGTGCTGGACATGCTGGCGTTCGGCATCGTCATCCCGGTGCTGCCTCATCTGATTCAGCAACTGGCCGGTGGCGGTATCGCCAATGCGGCCTGGTGGGTGGGCGTGTTCGGCACGGTGTTCGCCATCATCCAGTTTGCCTTCTCGCCGGTACAGGGCGCGCTGTCGGATCGCTTCGGGCGGCGGCCGGTGATCCTGATTTCCAACGCCGGGTTGGCCATCGACTTTGTGGTGTTGGCGCTGGCGCCCACGCTGTGGCTGCTGTTCGTGGCGCGCGTGATCCTGGGCATGACCGCGGCAAGCTTCACCACGGCGAACGCGTATATCGCGGACATCACGCCGAAGGAAAAGCGCGCCGCGGCCTTCGGCATCCTCGGCAGTGCGTTCGGGCTGGGCTTCATCATCGGCCCGGGCCTGGGGGGCTTCCTCGGCCATTTCGACTTGCGCCTGCCGTTCTGGGTAGCGGCGGGTCTGGCGGCCTGCAATTTCATGTATGGCTTGTTCGTGCTGCCCGAATCGCTACCCAAGGAACGCCGCACCGCGCACTTCGAGTTCCATAGCGCGCATCCGCTGGGCTCACTGAAGTTGCTGCGCCGCTACCCGCTGGTACTTGGTCTGGCGGTGGTGATGTTCCTGGTTTATCTCGCGCACTACGTGCTGCAAACGACCTTCGTGCTGTATGCGGATTACCGCTACGGTTGGGGTCCGCAAGCCGTGGGCTATGTGTTGATGCTGGTAGGTGCCTGCGACGGCCTGGTGCAGGCCGTGCTGACCCGTCGCCTGGCGCCGAAGTTTGGCGAACGCCGCCTGTTGCTTGGCGGCATGTTGTGCGGCATCGGTGCCTTCCTGGTCATGGGCCTGGCCAGTACCGGCTTCGTCTTCCTGCTGGGCATTCCGTTGATGGCCTTGTGGGGCCTGTCGCAGCCGCCGATCCAGTCGATCATGACGCATCAGGTCGATCCCCATGAACAGGGTCGGCTGCAGGGCGCGATCA
Source organism: Dyella humicola (assembly GCF_026283945.1). Classification (NCBI taxonomy): domain Bacteria; kingdom Pseudomonadati; phylum Pseudomonadota; class Gammaproteobacteria; order Lysobacterales; family Rhodanobacteraceae; genus Dyella; species Dyella humicola. The sequence continues at coordinate 184,187 of NZ_JAPDPC010000003.1, read as the reverse complement.
GCAGCCTGGCAAGTTTTGCCGGCATCTTCGGACCGTTCCTGTTCGCCCAGGTGTTTTCGTTCTCGATCTCACCGAGCTCGCCCATTCATCTGCCCGGACTGGCCTTTGTGCTGTCCGCGGTGCTGTTGGCCGTCGGCAGCGTCCTCGCCTGGCGTATCACGCGCCACACGGTCGACCTGGCGAAGGCAGACGCGGTAACGTTGCCCGCTGAACTATCTTCGGTCGTCCCCATTCCATCTTCTGTTACTCCCACCGAACCCTCGGAGCACTCCCCATGACATTGTCGATGTACCAGGCTGCTGTCCCTGTTTTCCTGCGCGCACTGAGCAACCTGCAGCACGTGCTGCGTAAGGGCGAGGCGCATGCCGAAGCCCGCAAGTTCGATCCCGCGTTGTTGATTCAGGCTCGGCTGACGCCCGACATGCTGCCGCTGGCCCGCCAGGTGCAGATCGCCACCGATATGGCCAAGAACGGCTGCGCCCGTCTTGCCGGTGTGGAGCCGCTGAAGTTCGAGGACAACGAAGCGAATTTCGCCGAACTTTACGCGCGCATCGACCGTGCCATCGAGTACATCAAGACCTTCAAGCCTGAGCAGATCGACGGCAGCGAAACGCGCACCGTGACCATCAAGACCCGCACTGGCGAGCAGCAGTTCGAAGGCGAAGGCTACCTGCTGCACTTCGTGATCCCGAACCTGTTCTTCCACACCACCACCGCCTACGCCATCCTGCGCCAGGGCGGCGTGGAGCTGGGCAAGATGGACTTTATCGGCAAGCCCTGAAGCCAGCGACAGCAAGGGGCCGGTGTCGCCGGCCCCTTGACGCGGATTGATCGGGGCTGACTATGCCCCCACCTTGGAGGCATTGCGCTTTTCGCGCCCCGCCTTTCAGGAATCGTCATGACCAAACCGCTCAAGATCGACTTCGTCTCCGACGTGGTATGTCCCTGGTGCGCCATCGGGCTGAAGTCGCTGGAACAGGCGCTGCACCGCCTGGGTGACTCGGTCACCGTTGAGATGCATTTCCAGCCGTTCGAGCTGAACCCGCAGATGGCGCCGGAAGGTGAAGACGTCGTCGAGCACATAGCGCGCAAGTACGGCAGCACGCCCGAACAGATCGCCAAGAACGGCGAGGCTATCCGCCAGCGCGGCGAAGCCGTGGGCTTCACCTTCAACCTGGCCAAGCGCAGCCGCATAGTGAATACGTTCGATGCGCACCGGCTGCTGCACTGGGCTGCACTGGAAGGTCGCCAGCCTGAGCTGAAGCAAGCCTTGCTCACCGCCTATTTCACCGATGGCCGTGACGTGAGCTCGCACGATGTGCTGGTGGACGTGGCGGGCAAGGTCGGCCTGAACCCGGTTACCGCCCGCGAAGTCCTGGCGCAGGACCGCTATGCCCAGGACGTGCGCGCGCAGGAGCAGTTCTACCAGTCGCAAGGCATCCAGGCGGTGCCTTCGGTGATCGTCAACGACCGTTACCTGATCCAGGGCGGCCAGCCGCCGGAAGCGTTTGAACAGACCTTGCGCAGGATCGCCAGCGAGGGCTGATCCGGTAGCCGCAGGCCCTTGCGCCACCAGGGCCTGCGCAAGTGACGGGAAGCAACGGCCCGGGCGTGCGAAAATGCCGGGTTACCGCTGACCCCACGCCCGGAACTCCGTATGTTGCGACTCACCGATATCAAGCTACCGCTGGATCACGCTGAAGGCGCCATCGAGGCCGCCATCCGCGCCAAGCTCGGTCTCGGCAAGGACGCGCTGCGCGGCTATACGGTGTTCCGCCGCGGCTATGACGCGCGCAAGCGCAGTGCGATCCAGCTGATCTACACCCTGGACGTGGATGTGGCCGATGAAGCGGCGATCCTCAAGCGCCACGCCGACGACAAGCACGTGCAGCCCACGCCGGACACCAGCTACCACTTCGTGGCGCAGGCACCGGCCGCGTTGAGCCACCGCCCCGTCGTGGTTGGCACCGGCCCGTGTGGCCTGTTCGTCGGCTTGCTGCTGGCGCAGATGGGGTACCGACCGATCATCCTCGACCGTGGCAAGGCGGTGCGCGAACGCACCGTCGATACCTGGGGTCTCTGGCGCAAGCGCCAGCTGGAACCGGAATCGAACGTGCAGTTCGGTGAGGGCGGCGCCGGCACGTTTTCCGACGGCAAGCTGTACAGCCAAATCTCCGACCCCAAGCATCACGGTCGCAAGGTGCTCGCCGAATTCGTCAAGGCGGGCGCGCCGGAGGAAATCCTCTACGTCAGCAAGCCACATATCGGCACCTTTCGTCTGGTGACGATGGTGGAAAACATGCGCGCGACGATCGAGTCGCTGGGCGGGGAAATCCGCTTCAAGCAGCGCGTGGACGATGTGCTGGTGGAAACGGATACCGACGGCGTACGCCACGTGCGCGGCGTGGTTTTGGCCAGCGGCGAGCAGCTGCGCAGCGATCATGTCGTCATGGCCATCGGCCATAGCGCCCGCGACACGTTCAGCATGCTGCACGAGCGTGGCGTGTACATGGAGGCCAAGCCGTTCTCCATCGGCTTTCGCATCGAACATCCGCAATCGATCATCGATCGTGCACGCTTCGGCAACCATGCCGGCCACCCGATTCTTGGCGCGGCCGACTACAAGCTCGTGCATCACGCAAGCGGTGCTCATCAAGGCCGGGGCCGCTCGGTCTACAGCTTCTGCATGTGTCCTGGCGGCACCGTGGTAGCCGCCACCTCCGAACCGGGTCGCGTGGTCACCAACGGCATGAGCCAGTACTCGCGCAACGAGCGCAATGCCAATGCGGCCATCGTGGTCGGCATTGAGCCCAGCGATTTCGCCGCGTTCGACGACAGCGGCAGCGTGTTGGCCGGCCTTGCGCTGCAGCGCGCACTGGAATCGCGGGCATTCGAACTGGGCGGCGGCACCTACGACGCGCCGGCACAGCTGGTGGGCGACTTCATCGCCGGCAAGCCGTCCCGCGAACTCGGCAGTGTGCAGCCTTCGTACAAACCCGGCGTGCATCTCACCGATCTGGCGCCCGCCCTGCCCGCCTACGCCATCGAAGCCATTCGCGAAGCACTGCCGGCCTTCGATCGCCAGATCAAGGGCTTCGCCATGCACGACGCTTTGCTGACCGGCGTGGAAACACGCACCTCGTCGCCAGTACGCCTCCGCCGCGGCGACGACTACCAGAGCCTCAATACACGCGGCCTGTATCCAGCCGGCGAAGGCGCTGGCTACGCCGGCGGCATTCTTTCTGCCGCCGTTGACGGCATTCGGGTGGCGGAAGCCGTGGCATTGGCCATTAACACATCGCACTGACGCGGCCCTGCTCCCCCGGCAGGTAGGGGCCGGCCATGCGAGAATGCTCGCCTGCCGCGACAGCGCTCGCCTGACCCACCCCATGCTCACCGACGAAACCAAAGACGCCATCCGCGCCTCCTATACGCGCCTGAAAGACGGCCTGCCAGGCTTTCGTGCGCGTGCGTCGCAGGGAAAGATGATCGCCGAGGTGGCCAAGGCGCTGGCGCAGGAAGGCGGTGTCGCGGTGATCGAGGCGCCCACGGGTACCGGCAAGTCGATGGCCTATCTGATCGCTGGCGTCGAAGTGGCGCGGGCGCAGAAGAAAAAGCTGTTGATCGCCACCGCAACCGTCGCGCTGCAGGAACAGCTGGTACAGCGCGATATCCCGCTGTATCTCAAGCTCAACGGCACCGAGGCGAAGGTGGCCCTGGCCAAGGGGCGCGGGCGTTACCTGTGTCCGCGCAACCTCAATATGGCCGGCAACAGCCTCAACGAGACGGCTCAGCTGGGGCTGGGCTTCGATGCCGACCTCGCGCTGTGGACAAAGCCGCCGCAGGAGCGCGACAAGAAGGCGCTGTCCAAGCTCGCCGGCCTGTTCGACCGTGGTGAATGGGATGGCGACATCGATGCGTCGCCCGAGCCGATCAGCGACGTGCTGCGCCCGATGATCACCACCAGCGCAGGCGGTTGCACCAGCCGCAAATGTGGCCAGTTCATGAGCTGTCCGTTCTTCGCTGCACGTCGCGCGGTGGGTGACGCGGACATTGTGGTGGCAAACCAGGATCTGGTGCTTGCCGATCTCACCATGCCGCGCGAGGAAGAAGGCTTCGGCGGCGTGATCCTGCCCAAGCCGGACGAGACGCTATACATCTTCGACGAAGGCCACCACGTACCGTCCAAGGCGATCGATCGCGGTGCCTCCGATGTGTACATGAGTATCGCCGTGCGCCAGCTCAGCCGCCTCGGCCGACAGATCCATGCCGCCTATTCGCTCACCGACAAGGAAGTGATCGGCAAGCTTTCACTCGATGCCGGCGACGAAAAGCTGCAGGAACTCAGCGACGCGCTGGAGGAGCTGGAGAAGGAGATCCGTCTCGCCTGGCTGCCCTCGCCGGACGATGACGAGCCCATGTATCGCGGCTCGCTCGGCCAACTGCCCGAAGCCTGGGTGGAACATGCGCGCGTGCTCTACGTGTTCACCAGCGAAGTGGAACGCTGGATCGGTGCGGTGCGCCGCGCCGTACTCGAGATGACCGAGAGCGGCCCCACCCATGAAGCGCTTTCGCGCGAGCTGGGCATGGCGCTGGAACGCATCGACCGGCAAACCCGCACCTGGCGTGCATGGTCGGCCAGCGATGGCGAAAATGCACCGCCGCTGGCGCGCTGGGTCACGCTGAGCGTCGACCAGCAGCTGGTTTGCCATGCTTCTTCGGTGTCGGCCGGTGGGCTGCTACGCAGCGTGCTTTGGGGGAATGCGAGCGGCGTAGTGATGACCTCGGCCACGCTGAGCGCAGGCGGCAATTTCCGCGGTTTCGCCGATGCCGTGGGCCTGCCGAACGATGCAGTCACGCTAAGCCTGCCGTCGCCATTCGACCTTGCAGCACAAGCGCGACTGGAAGTGCCCGCGATGCGTTCGTTGCCCGATGCACGCGAAGACCACACGCAGGAAATTTGCGACTGGCTGGCCGAACATCTCGACTGGGATGCCGGCAACCTGGTGCTGTTCACTTCGCGCATCAAGCTCGACCGCGTCTTGCAGAAGCTGCCGATCGAACACGTGCGCAAGGTGCGCGCGCAAGGCTCGTTGGGCAAGGCACAGTTGGTGGCCGAGCACATCGCCGATATCGAAGCCGGCAAGGGCAGCACCTTGTTCGGGCTCGCATCGTTCGGTGAAGGCCTGGACCTTCCCGGCAAGCTTTGCGAAACCGTGGTGATTACCCAGCTGCCATTTGCCGTGCCCACCGATCCGGTCGGCGCGACCTATGCGGAATGGCTGGAATCGCGTGGGCGCAACCCCTTTATCGAAGTGACCGTGCCGGAAGCAACGCGTCTGCTGACGCAGTATTGCGGGCGCTTGATCCGCACCGAAACCGATCATGGCCGCATCGTGCTGCTGGATCGTCGCGTGGTGCTCAAGCGTTACGGCGAACGCATGCTGAAATCGCTGCCTCCGTTCACCCGCGTGATCGAGAAAGTGGCATGACATCCGGCATCATTCGCGCCGCGGATTGCCTGCCCCAGCCTTGGAAGAATGGCATGGGCGTGACGCGCGAGATCGCACGCTTTCCGGTCGATGCCGACAACGAGCATTTCCTGTGGCGCGTGAGCGTGGCCGAAGTGAACAGCGCAGCGCCGTTCTCTGCGTTTCCTGGCATCGACCGTCATATCGCCCTGCTCGACGGCGCCGGCTTCACCATGACGCTTGATGGCACGCTCGAGCACCCTTTGCACACACCTTACGAACCGTTCGCGTTCGCGGGCGAAGCGCACGTCGATGCGGCCCTTGTCGGCGGCCCGACACGCGACTTCAACCTGATGGTGCGACGCGCACAAGCGCAGGGTTCGGTGGCCGTTTGCCAGGAGCCCGGCAGTCACGCGACCGACACCACCTGCGCGCTGCTCTACGTACTGCGAGGCACCGCCGGGACAGCCGCGGGGCTGTTGCAGGCGGGTGACGCCTGGCGGCCAAACGGTGGTGCCTTCGTGCTGTACAAGGACTCACTGGCTTTCGTCGTCCGGGTTATCCCTCGCGCCGACTAGCTTCGAGCCGTCACGGCATGGGTGGTCCCGTGCCTATAATCGCCGCAGCCCAACACACCCAAGGTGAGCTCATGGCGCTGCTGATCCTCGGTTTGGTGATCTTCCTCGGTGCGCACTCGATTCGCATCTTGGCCAACGATTGGCGCAGTCGACAGATCGCCCGTATCGGCGAGAAGCGCTGGAAAGGGCTTTACGCGCTGGCATCCATCGTCGGCTTCGTGATGATCTGCTGGGGCTTTGGACTGGCGAGACATCAACCGGTACTCCTCTATGTGCCGCCGATATGGCTGCGGCATCTCAACGCACTGTTCACCCTGCTCGCCTTCATCCTCGTCGCGGCCGCCTATGTGCCGAACAATCATTTCAAGGCCAGGCTCGGCCACCCGATGCTGGCTGGCGTAAAGACCTGGGCTTTCGGCCATCTGCTGGCCACCGGCATGTTGCACGATGTCGTGTTGTTCGGTGCCTTTCTGCTATGGGCCGTCGTCGATTTCGTCAGCGCCCGCCGCCGCGATCGACTGGCCGGGGTGGTCTATCCCGCCGGCACGGCGAAGAGTGACGTCATCACGGTGGTGGCAGGCATCGTGGGCTGGGCGGTGTTCGCCTTCGCGCTGCATGCGTGGCTGATCGGCGTCAAGCCGATGGGGTGACGGGAGTCATCTACTCGCGAGCCCATCCGCTGCGCTAGAGTGGCGCCGGTTCTGACACGAGGATCGTCCCATGGTTGGTTTCCTGCTGTGGCTGTTGCTGCTGGTGTTCTGCTGGCCGCTGGCGCTGCTGGCCATCGTGCTGTACCCGATCGTGTGGCTGCTGAGCTTGCCGTTGCGTCTGGTGGGTATCACGGTGAGTGCGGTATTCGCCTTTCTCGGCGCGCTGCTGATGCTGCCCGCGCGCGTGCTGAGTGGTCGACGCGTCGCCTGATGGGTGCAGATAAACCGAACGCGCCATCCTGCGAGCGCAACCGGGATCCGATACTCGACGTGTTGCGTGTTCATTTCGCCGATCGCCAGAACGTGCTGGAGATCGGCAGCGGCACCGGCCAGCACGCCGTGCATTTCGCCGCAGCGTTGCCGCAGCTGGTTTGGCAATGTACGGATCGGGTAGAGAACTTGCCCGGCATCCAGCTTTGGCTAAACGAAGCCAGGCTGCCAAACACACCCGCGCCCATCGAACTGGATGTCAGTGGCAGGTGGCCGACACAGCGTCATGACGCGGTATTCAGCGCCAACACGCTGCACATCATGGGCTGGGATGAAGTGGAGCAGCTATTCGATCATCTGGCCGATGCGACCACGGATGATGCGAAGCTGATCGTCTACGGACCGTTCAACTACGACGGGCACTACACCAGCGACAGCAATGCCGCGTTCGACCAGTGGCTGCAGGCGCGTGGCGCGCACATGCGCATCCGCGATGCCGAAGCAGTGGACGCGCTCGCCGACGCGGCCGGTTTCAAGCTGGTGGACGACATCACCATGCCAGCCAACAACCGCTGCCGTGTTTGGCAGCGGCAGGCATCTGTCGGGGAGGGATAGCCCGACCAGACCTTTACCCCCGGCAGCAGGGCCGGGGCGATCCGCGCCGCCCGGCGGAAGGTGCCCGCGCGAATCAATGGATTTCGGACGGCGTTCGCGCCACGATGCGCCCAATGGCGCGTTGCCCGCCACACCTCCAGCGACCATGCGACCTTACGTGCAAGCGATCGACACGCTCACCCCCTGCCCTTGTGGCAACGCTGCCGGCTACGCCCATTGCTGTGGGCCGCTGCATGAGGGCGGCCACGCAACCACCGCCGAGCAACTGATGCGTTCGCGTTACAGTGCCTATGTGCTCAAGCGCGAGGACTACCTGCTGGCCACCTGGCACGCCAGCACTCGCCCCGCCACGTTGAAACTCGGCGCGCAACAGCCTGCGCCGACCTGGCTTGGGCTTACGGTGAGGCGCCACGAAAGCGCCAACGATGAAGCCACGGTGGAGTTCATCGCACGTCTGCGCTATGGCGGCGGCAAGGCACAGCGCATGCATGAGGTCAGTCGCTTCGTGCGCGAACACGGCCAGTGGTTCTACGTCGACGGCGAATTCCCCGAAGCCCGCTCCGGCGAAGATTGAGTGCGCCCGCTGCCGGCGGGACGAGGGCCAAGGGTGCCCCGAGCGAGCCGATCGCCGATGCTTCAGCCCGCCGCCACCAGCGGTATCGCCGTCTCACCCTCAGGGCGACCGAAAGGCCCGAAACGGCGTTCGACCACCACACCGCGACCGTCATAGCCGATCGCCACCACCGTGCTGGCACGGGTACCGTAATGCTCCCCGCTAATGAAGGCGGAAGACAGCCGGCGCTCGCGCTCCAGTCCCACGCCTGTGTCCGGCAGCTCGTCATCCGGATACCCATGCGGATCGGCGAGGGCACTGAATAGCGGCGCGAACTCATCATCCTCGCGAGCATCAAGCCACGCCTGCAGACGTTGCATCAGCGTGCGAGTCTTCGGCCACGGAGTATTGAAGTCGGCATTGGACAGCCCGTGTACGCCAGGCGTGATGGCCTGGGCACGTGCGTCGGGCCGGTTGCCCAGATAGAACGCCTGCCGCGTATCGAAGGTCAGCAGGTTGAACGGACGGTAATCCGCTGCCGTTGCCAGCAGACCGTTGGCGTGCGTCACGGCATCGGCGCTGCCGTTGAGATAGTCCAGCGCCAGCAGGCCACGTGAACGCCCGTGTTGCGGATCGCGCGGATCACGCACGTTGGTGACGACGCTGCAGCAACCGGCGTCGGTCACGCCTAGCCAGGTGCCGCCGGCCTCCAGATCCTTGCCGGCAATGATCGGCGCTTGCCCCCAGCGCGCCAGCGGCAGGCTGGGGCGCGCATGGAACTCGTCGCGATTTCCTGCCAGCAGAAGGCGCCAGCGCGGATGGGCTTCCCATGCCAACGCGATCAGGCACATATCGAAAGGGCTCCCGGCTTCATTCAGGCATTGTGGGTGAGCAGTTGCGCCCGCACCAGCGCCGAACCTTAAAAAAAACGGCGCGCCGATCGCTCGGCGCGCCGTCCCGGTTTCCCCCGTCGACACTGGCCCCTGGCCTAGCGACGTACTGGGCACTGCCGGGAGTATAGAACTGGCGAAAGCCCGTGCGCCTGTGCCGGTTCACGCAGCCGCGCGCCGCCGCACGGCCGCCGCCCAGCGCGCAGCCACCTTGGGCGAAGTCATGCACACCGCCTCGTCGGTACGGGTGGTCACAGCGCGTTCGAGCAGCTGGATGTCGGCCTCGTGCTGGCGCGCCACATGCGGGTCCTCGAAGAAGATCGCGCGCTGGCAGTGGCCTTCCAGCACCAAGTCGGCGATCTGCGCATCACCGCCCATGGGACCACTCTCGTAACGTTCCACCCACGGCGAGTCCTTGGGCCAGCCGCGGCTCCAGGCCAGTTCATTCAGCCGCTGGCCGGTCGTTCCAGTGCCGACGCGGCGGGCAAAACGCGAGAGCACGTCGAAATGCTCGTCGGCATAGGCAAGCATCTGCGGCTTCATCGCATCGTGCGCAATCAAGGCCGCCGTCTGCGTTTCCAGCGCATAGAACCTGTCGGCGCCCGGATCGGCCGCGCAGCCGGCATGGATACGCTCGAACTCGATCCAATCGCGTGCCGATGCCACCGTCGAGATAAACGGCTTGCCGTGGATCACGCACTGCCGCTTCAACGCCACCGCTTCCGGAAAGACTGACGAGGGATCGACCGGATCGATCAGGTAGATCGCACCATCCAACACGCGGTCGTCACCGAGGCCGACCACCTCGGCAACCAGCTTCATCAAGCCGCCCTCGCGTCCATAAGGATAGCGACGCAGGGCCGCATAACTCTCCAGATGCCCTGCACGCAAGATCGCATCATAGGTTCGCCCCACCGTGTGCAGGCCGAGCCCCAGTTCGCGGATGCCGGCTTCGCTGGCACGCAGCCAGCGGAACAGCGCCGCATCCGCATGGGTGTGATGAAGTTGATTGGCGGCGAGGCCAAGACGCATATCATTTGCTCCTTAAAGCGTCAGCGGCCACCGGCTTCCGGCAACAGCAACACCAGCTTGTAACCCGGAAGACCGGAGGGCCGCAGCGTAACCTGAGTGAGCTCGACGCGCCCTCCATGCGGGTGATAAAAACGCCGGCGACACCCTCGCGCGCCTGCAGGCAACGCGATTCGACGAGTGGGCGGCGCGCACCCGAACCTGTGCCGAGCACATCGCAGCCATACGCAGCCTGCCATTGGTTGCGCCCAGCACGGTGCGCGAGCACTTCGCCATCGCGGACGATGGCCGCTTCGTGCACGACACCGTCACCCTGGTCACTCACGGTGCCTGACTGGCCTCAGGCATGCGCGAGCGCGGGTGCATCGACTTCCTGCAGCATCTGCACGATCGATCCAGCCGCCTCGCGACCGTCGTAGACCGCGCGCACCACCAGGTCGGCGCCGCGCACGTTGTCGCCGCCGGCGAAAATGCGCGGGTGGCTGGTCTGGTGCGGCAGGTTGCCGTTGGCGCCGGTGACGATGCGTCCCGTGCGGTCCAGCGATACGCCATGCGTGCGCAGCCAATCAGGCGGACTGGGCAGGAAGCCGAACGACTGGATCACCACGTCGGCGTCGATGACGTATTCGGTGCCCGCCACGTTCTGCGGACGCATGCGGCCGGAACCGTCATCGACCAGGGCCGTTTCGATCACCCGCACGCCGCGCACGTTGCCGCGCGCGCCACCGAGTATCTCCAGCGGCTGGCGCTGGAACAGGAAGGTGACGCCTTCCTCGCGGCTGTAATTCACCTCGCGTGCGGAGCCCGGCATGTTCGCCTCGTCGCGGCGATACACGCAGGTGACGCTCGCCGCGCCCAGGCGGATCGCCGTGCGATTGCAGTCCATACCGGTGTCGCCGCCGCCAAGCACGACAACGTGTTTGCCGCGGAAGTCGAACGCCGGCGGAGGCGATTCGTCGCGCAGCAGTCGCTCGGTATTGGCAATGAGGAACGGCAGCGCGTCGTGCACGCCGTGCAGCTCACGTCCCGGCAGCTGGGCATCGACATAGGTATAGGCACCGGTGCCGACGAACACCGCATCGTATTCGTCCAACAACTGGCCGAATTCGATATCACGCCCCACTTCGCGGCCAAGCAGGAAGTTCACGCCCATGCCTTCGAGCAACTCGCGGCGCGTGCGCACCACGGCCTTGTCCAGCTTGAACGGCGGAATGCCGAAGGTGAGCAGGCCGCCGATTTCCCGCTGGCTGTCGTAGACATCGGCGGCGATGCCGGCACGACGCAGGCGATCGGCGCAAGCCAACCCGGCCGGGCCCGCACCGACCATGGCGACCCGCTTGCCGGTCTCGCGCACGGCGGAAAGATCAGGGCGCCATCCCTGGCGTAACGCTTCGTCCGTAACCCAACGTTCGATGCTGCCAATGGTCACCGCACCAAACGCCGTTTGTTCCAGCGTACAGGCACCCTCGCACAGGCGATCCTGCGGGCAGACGCGCCCACAGATTTCCGGCAGCGGATTGGTCTCGTGCATCAGCGTCGCCGCCTCCATCAGGCGGCCTTCTTCCACCAGCTTGAGCCAGTTCGGAATGTAGTTGTGTACCGGGCAGGCGTGCTCGCAATACGGATTGCCGCAGTCGATGCAGCGCTCGGCCTGGGTACCCGCCTGCGACGCGCCAAAATCACCCGAGATCTCGCCATAGCCGAGCACGCGAATCGATACAGGCACCGTACGCGGCGTCTGTCGTGGCACATTGAGGAACTGGAAGTCCTTGTCGCTCATGCCGCGCTCCTCAGCTCTTCAGCCAGGGCCGACAGGCTCGCGGCCTTCGGCTTCACCAGCCAGAACTTGTATTGGAGGCCACGGAAATCCTGCAGGATGTGGCGGCCCCAATCGCTGCCGGTGAGCTCGACGTGACGCGCCACCAGGCCGCGCAGATGCTGCATGTAATGCTCCATGCCCTCGGGCGAAATGCGCAGGATGTCTACCAGTTCGTGGTTGTAGCAGTCGACGAAGGTACGCTCGAGATCGAGCACATAGGCGAAGCCTCCCGTCATGCCCGCACCGAAGTTGAGGCCGACTTTGCCGAGCACGGCCACCACGCCACCGGTCATGTATTCGCAGCAGTGGTCGCCCGCGCCTTCCACCACCGCCAGCGCGCCTGAGTTGCGTACGGCGAAACGCTCGCCCGCGCGACCCGCAGCGAACAGCTCGCCATCGGTGGCGCCATAGAGGCAGGTATTGCCGATGATCGATGCATCCTGACTGGCAAAGGGCGAGTCAGCGGGGGGGCGAACCACGATGCGGCCGCCGGCCATGCCCTTGCCGACGCCGTCGTTCGCTTCGCCGGTGAGATCGATGCGCACGCCACCGGCATTCCATGCACCAAGGCTCTGACCCGCCGCGCCGTTGAGCTTCAGCACGAGGGGATGTTCGTCCATGCCATGGTCACCATGGCGACGAGCCACTTCACCGGAAAGACGTGCGCCGATCGCACGGTCGGTATTGGCGATATCGAAGGTGAACACACCACCGAGGCGGTGTACCACCGCCTCGCGCGTCGCGACATCGATCCGCGAGGCCAGCTCGGCTTCGTCGCGCATCGGATTGCGCGGCAAGGTGCAGGCGAAATCGACGCTGGAGCCCAATGAGCCGGTACCGATCAACGGCAGCAGATCCAACTTGTGCTGGACCGGCGTGGTGCCATCGAGCTGCTCCAGCAGATCGGCGCGACCGATGATCTCGTCCAGGCTGTGCACGCCCAGCTGCGCCAGATGCGCACGTACGTCCTCGGCGACGAAACGGAAATAGTTGATCACCATTTCCGGCAGGCCGATGAAGTGCTCCTTGCGCAGCACCGCATGCTGGGTGGCCACGCCGGTGGCGCAATTGTTCAAGTGGCAGATGCGAAGGTATTTGCAGCCTAGCGCGACCATTGGGCCGGTACCGAAACCGAAGCTTTCCGCACCGAGCAAGGCGGCCTTGATCACGTCCAGGCCAGTCTTCAGGCCACCGTCGGTCTGCAGGCGCACGCGACCACGCAGGTCGTTGCGGCGCAGCGTCTGCTGTGTCTCCGCCAGGCCCAGCTCCCACGGCGTGCCCGCGTATTTGATCGAAGTCAGCGGACTGGCACCGGTGCCGCCATCGTGGCCGCTAACCGTGATGAGATCGGCACCTGCCTTCACCACGCCCGCCGCGACCGTACCGACGCCGGCATGACTGACCAGCTTCACCGAGACCAGGGCCGAAGGATTGACCTCCTTGAGGTCATGGATCAGCTCGGCCAGGTCTTCGATCGAATAGATGTCGTGGTGCGGCGGCGGCGAAATCAAGCCGATACCCGGCTTGGCATAGCGCAAGCGCGCGATGGTGGCATCCACCTTGTGGCCCGGGAGCTGGCCACCTTCGCCCGGCTTGGCGCCCTGGGCGATCTTGATCTGCAGCACTTCGGCATTGACCAGGTATGCCGGCGTGACACCGAAGCGACCCGAGGCGACCTGCTTGATCTTCGAAGTCTTCTCGGTGCCGTAGCGCGCAGGGTCTTCTCCGCCCTCGCCCGAATTGCTGCGCGCGCCGAGGCGATTCATTGCGATCGCCAGCGCCTCATGCGCTTCGGGCGACAGTGCGCCCAGCGACATGCCGGCCGAATCGAAGCGGCGCAGGATGCTCTCGACCGACTCGACTTCGTCCAGTGGCACCGATTCGCCGAGCGGACGCGGCGTGAGCAGGTCGCGCAGCGCGGACGGCGGGCGGTGATCGACGTAGTCGGCGTAGATGCGGTAATCCGCGCTGCTGCCGGTACGCACGGCTTTCTGCAGGCTGGCGATCACGTCCGGGTTGTACATGTGGTATTCGCCGCCGTAGACGAACTTGTACAGTCCGCCTGCACGTAGCGGCAACGCCTCGTTCCACGCCTCGGCGGCCAACAGGCGTTGGTCGTGTTCCAGTTCCGCAAAGCCTGCGCCACCGATACGCGACGGCGTACCCGGGAAGCACAGCGCCACCACCTCCGGCGCCAGCCCGACGATTTCGAACAGCTGCGCGCCGCGATAGCCAGCGACGGTGGAGATACCCATCTTCGACAGGATCTTCAGCAGGCCCTTGCGAATACCGCGCCGATAACTGCGACCCACTTCGAAACGATCGCTGGCGATATGCCCTTCGCGACCAAGCTCGAACAGACTCTGGTAGGCCAGCCACGGATAGATAGCCGTGGCACCGAAGCCGATCAGGCAGGCGAACTGGTGCGCGTCGCGCGGCGTGGCCGTCTCGACCACGATGTTGCACTGACATCGCAGCGAGCGATCGATCAGGTGCGCGTGCACCGCGCCCACGGCGAGCAGCGAGTGGATGGGCAGCTGGTCCTTGTTCGGATAGCGGTCGCTCAGGAACACCAGCGGGCAACCTTCGCGCACCGCCTTTTCGACATCCAGGCAAAGTCGGTGCAGCGCCGCTTCCAGCCCTTCTTCCGGCGCATACATGAGATCGAAGCGCGGCGTACCGGCGAACTGCGGCAGGGCCAGCAATTGGCGCAACTTGCGCTGCGACAGCACCGGCGAATTGATCAGCACCTGCTTCGCGTTCTCGGGCGTGAGATCGAACACATTGCTCTCGGGCCCGATCTGCGTCACCAGCGACATCACCAGCTTTTCGCGCAGCGGATCGATCGGTGGATTGGTGACCTGGGCAAAGGCTTGGCGGAAGCGGTCAAACAGCGGCCGCACCTGGCGCGACATCGCCGCGATGGGCGTGTCGTCTCCCATCGAACCCGTGGCCTCCTGCTCCAACTCCACCATGGCCTTGAGCACGGTTTCGCGTTCTTCGCGCGAGAGGCCGTAGAGCTTCTGGTAACGGCGCAGTTCGTCCGCTGGCAGCGGCTCGGCGGCCAGCGAGGGATCGATCAGGTCCGACTCCAGGTAACTCACGCCGGCGCGCAGCCAATCGCGATACGGCGCACGTCGGCGATTGATATCGTCGATGTCGGCGTCGCGCAGCAGGCGGTGCTGCACCAGATCGACGGCGATCATTTCGCCCGGCGCCAGCCGTCCCTTGGCCACGACCTGTGATGACGGCACGTCCCACAGGCCCGCTTCGGAGGCGACGATCAGGTGATTGTCGGCCGACAAGGCCCATCGCGCTGGACGCAGGCCGTTACGGTCCAAAGTGCACGCGGCGTAGTGGCCATCGCACATCACCAGGCCGGCCGGACCGTCCCAGGGCTCGCTGTGCAGCGCGTAGTACTCGTAGAACGCGGCAAGGTCTTCGTCGATGCCCTCGCGCGCGGCGAAGGCCGGCGGGACCAGCACACGCATGGCGGCAAGCAGATCCAGGCCACCGGCGAGCAACACCTCGAGTGCGTTGTCGAGCGTCTCCGAATCGGAACCGGTCTGGCGTACCAGCGGACCGATATCCGACAGATCCACCAGCGGCGAATGCAGGATGGATTCGCGCGCCTGCATCCAGCGGCGATTGGCGCGTATCGTGTTGATCTCACCGTTGTGGGCCAGCAGGCGGAATGGCTGGGCCAGGCGCCACTGCGGCGTCGTATTGGTGGAGAAGCGCTGATGGAACACCACCGCATCAGCGGCCAGTGCCGGGTGCGCGAGATCCGCGAATACGTCGCGCAGGCGACCCGGCGCTGCCATCGCCTTATAGCCCACGACCTGGGCGGACAAGGTCACCACGTAGAAATGTTCATCCGCGGTCAGCGTGCTTTCGGCACGACGGCGCGCGCGGAACAGGGCACGCTCGAACACGGCGTCGTCCATGCCAGCGGCGGGTTCGACGAAGACCTGGCGCACATGCGGCATGGCCGCGGCAGCCAGCGGACCACAGGCCTCGGCGTTCACTGCCACGTCGCGCCAGCCTGCTATGCGCAGGCCCTCCTCGCGTAGATGATCTTCCAGCGTCGCGGCAGAGGCCTCTCCGCCCGTGGGATCAAGAAACACCACACCCGCAGCGAAACGTTCACCAAGCGCTATGCCCGCCTCAGATGCCAACGCCTTCAACCAATCCAGCGGACGATGGAAGAGCACGCCGCAGCCGTCGCCACTGACGCCGTCGGCATTGACGCCGCCACGATGAGAAAGTTTGGCCAGCGCCGTAAAAGCGGTGTCTACCACCCAGGCACTGGCGCGCCCGTCAATTTGTGCGACCAGACCAAAACCACAGCTGTCGTGCTCAAACGCAGCGTCGTAAAGCGTCGCTGGACCTGCCTGCGCCATCTTGCCTCCCCGGCCGATGGAAAGAGACACGTAGTCTCAACGGAGCCGAGGGTTCCGCTGCCACGTGTACAAGTGTGGACTCGACTAAAGCACAAATGCTGCGTCGCGTCAAAGCAATCTATACGTCCAAATGAAAGTTTCATTCGCAAGTGTTTTTGTACGTGATAACAAAACCACGCCGTCATACTCGAGGCTTATTCAAAGCATCTCGCTGAGCGCTTGAGCAGGACGCTTGGAGCCTCTTCAAGATGCCAAGAAATGCTCGACTTAAATCGCCATCCCAGAGAGCGCAGGGATGACGACTTAGGCGAAGTGACGTTTCGGGCCGCTCCAAGCCTTCTTGTGGAGCATTTGAATAAGCTCTTACAGCCGCCCCCAGTCGATACTCCGGCGTCACCGGCTCGCATGCGGTCATGGAGCTCGGTGATAATCGCCCGATGCCCAAGCCTCCTGATCGTGCCCGTCCCTTCGCCCGCGCCATCACCGGCGCGCTCGTGCTCTCCTTCATCGCCATGCCTTCCTGGGCGGCCCAGGACGTCAAGACCAAGGCCGAACAAGCCGAGGCCGAGAAGAAGTTGTCGGATGTGCGCAGCAAGATGGAGGCACTGGCCAAGGACCAGGCCGAAACGGCCGCCAAACGCGACAGCGCCAATGCCGAACTGGCCAAGCAGGCCAATGCCGTGGCTGGCGCGGCCAAAGCCGTGCGCGAAACTGACGCCCAGCTGGCGACCAAACAGCACGACCTGGAGCAGTTGCAACAGCAGCGGGCTGAACTGAACAAGAGTCTCGAAGGCCAGCGCGCGGCCATTGCCGACCTGCTCCGCGCCACCTACGCCCTGGGCCGAGGCTCGGATCTGCGCTTGTTGATGGGTGATGATGATGTCGCACGCATCGCACAGGCCCTGGCCTACTCCAAGTACTTCCAGGAAGACCGCGTCCAGCGCGTACAAAAGCTGATGGGCGACCTGGCCAAGCTGCAGGACCTGGAAACCGAGATCACCGCCCAGCAGCAGGCTCTCCAGGCCAGTCGCGCCGAGCGCGAGACCCAGGCCAGGACGCTGGAGCAGCAACGGGCAGCCCAGGCCCAGCTGGTGGCCGACACCGATGCCCAATACAAGGACCAGGCCCAGCGCCTGGCCGCCTTGAAACAGAACGAGGCCTCGCTCAACCAACTGCTCGAAAAGCTGCAGAAGGCCATCGACGAGGCCGCCAAGGAGGCCGAGCGAGCCGCCCGCGCCAACGCCACGACTCCGGTGCCGCCAGCCGGCAAGGGGCTCGCCAACATCCGTGGCAACCTGCCCTGGCCCGCCAATGGCGTGGTGAACACGTATGGCAATGGTGTCTTGATCAAGGCGGCCGGGGGTAGCGAAGTGCATGCGGTGGCCAGCGGCCGCGTGGTCTACGCCGCGTTTCTGCGCGGCTACGGGATGCTGCTTATCGTCAGCCACGGCAGCGGCTGGATGAGCATGTATGGCAATAACGAAACCCTGCTGCGCGGCGTGGGCGACCAGGTGGAGGTCGGCCAGGTGATCGGCACGGCGACCGCACCTATCGGCGTCAACACGGGCGTGTATTTCGAGCTGCGCCAGAACAACAAGCCGGTGGACCCGCGCAGCTGGCTCGGCCGCCAGCGTTGACGCCAGCTACGCAGCGTCGCAGGCTAACCTGCGTGTCGTGATATTGAATTCCGGCGCGGTCTGGTGGTCCAAGCGCGTTGCGCTGATGGATCATCGGCGACGCCCCCTTTGGTTTTCCCCGGAGTCCCCACCCATGCGGTTTTCCACCTTGAGCCTCGCCGTCCTGCTGCTGGCGACGCCGCTGGCGCAGGCCCAGACCGCGCCTGCGCAAGTCAAGGGCGCCAAGCCATCGGCCGCCCCAGCGACCGCGTCTTCCGTGCCCGATCGCGTGGATCTGGACGATATCCGCAACTTCAGCCGCGTCTACGAAATCGTTCGACAGGCCTACGTGGAGCCGGTGGACAACAAGACCCTGATGAAGGCCGCCATCAGCGGCATGCTCACCGGTCTCGACCCGCACAGCGAGTACCTGGACAAGGAGGGCCTGAACGAGCTCAACGAGGACACCACCGGCCAGTACGGCGGCCTCGGCATCGAAGTCCTGCAGGTGGACGGCACGTTGCGCATCATTGCCCCCATCGACGACACCCCTGCTGCGCGCGCCGGCATCAAGCCCGGCGACACGATCATCAAGATCGATGGCAAGCCGGTGGAAACCGAGAACATCGACGACATGTTCAAGCAGTTGCGTGGCGACCCGGGCAGCAAGGTCACCCTGACCATCCTGCACGAGAAGAGTGACAAGCCGATCGACATGCCGCTGGTGCGCGAACGCATCTCGATCACCAGCGTGAAAGTGCGCGAACTGGAGCCCGGCTACGCCTATGTGCGCCTCAGCCAGTTCCAGGACGACACCACGCCCGACCTCGAAAAGAAGCTGGGCGAGTTCATCAAGAAGCACGGCCAGCCCAAAGGGGTCATTCTCGACCTGCGCTCCAACCCGGGCGGCCTGCTCACGGCGGCGGTCGGCGTCAGCGACGACTTCCTCAATAGCGGCACCATCGTGACCACCCGTGGCCGCCTGCAGGATTCCAACTTGAGCTTCGAGGCGCACCCGGGCGACATCCTCAATGGCGCACCGATGGTGGTACTGGTCGACAACGGCACCGCCTCAGCGGCCGAGATCGTCGCCGGCGCACTCAAGGACAACCGTCGTGCCCTGATCGTGGGCCGGCGCACGTTTGGCAAGGGCGTCGTGCAAACCGTGTTGCCGCTGGACAACGACCATGCGGTGAAGATCACCACGGCGCGTTACTACACGCCCAGCGGCACCTCGATCCAGGCCGAAGGCATCAAGCCCGATATCGCCCTGGCGGACCTGGCCGTCAACAAGGCCGACAGCGCGCCGGTGCTGGTCAGCTCAGAAGCGGATCTGCCCAACCACCTCGCCAACGAAGACAGCAAGCTGGGGCGGGACATCGATAACGACGGCAGCGCGGAAAACGCCAAGCTCGCCACGCAGGACTACGCCTTGTCGCAAGCGCTCAACGTACTGAAGGGGTTGGCGCTCAATCGCGTCGCGCCTGCGGCTACGCCGATCAGCAAGCACTGAGGCGCAGGCTTTATTCCCTCTCCCCGTGGGGCGACCCGAACGGGAGGGGCGGTCAGGCTCAGGTCGAATCAATCTCCGGCGCCAGACCGGCCAGGTGGCCGGCCAGCGGATCGTGCTCGTCCAACAGTTCGAAGCCGTCGTACTCGAACGCGGGCGCCACCAGGCAAGTCACCAAAGTGTGGCTGCCCAGAGGCCGTGCGGCCTGCCAGGAACCGGCCGGCACCACGGCCATTGGCCGCACGCCAGGTGCCAGCGGGCCCAGGCAGCAGCGCTCCAGACTCTTGTTGTCCGGATCGAAGATCAGCAGCTCCAGCGGTTCGCCTTCGACGAAATGCCAGGCTTCTTCGGCATCTACGCGGTGCCAGCTGCTGAACTCACCTGCCTCGAGCAGGTAATGGATGGCGCTCAGGGCGGAACGGCCATCCGGATGGTCCGAAGCCGATGGCTGCGGGTACACCCGGCGATAGTGTCCCCCCTCCACATGGGGCTGCAGCTGTAACGTGGCCTTCAGCTCTTCGATGCGGGCGGCGACGTCGCTCATGCTCGCTCCGTCTGACCCGGCTTCAGCAGCCAGCGCACCGCCAGCACGCCCAGTTCGTAGAGCAGGCACATCGGAATGGCCAGCATGATCATCGAGGTGATATCCGGCGGCGTGATGAAGGCGGAAATCGTAAACGCGCCCACGATCGCATAACGCCGCCCGTTGCGCAGCTGCTCAAGGTTGACGACACCGATCGCCGCCAGCACCACCACGATGACCGGTACCTGGAAGCACAGGCCGAAGGCAAAGAACATCAGCATCACGAAATCGAGGTAATGCGAGATGTCCGTCATCATCTCCACGCCCACCGGCGTCACCGCCGTGAGGAAGCGGAAGGCCGCGGGCAGCACCAGGAAATAGGCGAAGGCGCAGCCCAGGTAGAACAACAGCAGCGCGGCGGCCAGCAGCGGCCGCGCCAGGCGCTTCTCGTTGCGATACAGGCCCGGGCTGACGAAGGCCCACAGCTGGTAGAGGATCATCGGCATGCCGATAAACAGCGCCGTGTAGAACGCCAGCTTCAGCGGCGTCACGAAGCCGCCGGCCACTTCGGTGGCGATCAGGTGCGCACCTTGAGGCAGCCGCTTCACCAAGGGCTGCGCCAGCTCGGTGTACAGGCGATTGGCGAATGGGATCAACGCGACCAGCACCACCACGACCGTGATCAACGCACGCATCAAGCGGGTGCGCAGTTCGATCAGATGGGAGAACAGGCCTTGCTCCAAACCATCGGCTTCGGGACCTTGTTGCTCAGACGCCGCCATGCGGAGCTTCCTTGGGTGGCGCAGGGTCGAGCATAGGCGCGACGGTTTCGACCGGCGCCTCGCTCGTAGCCGGTGCGGGCGAAACCGCCGCGTTGCCGACCGGCTGCATCTTGCGCAGAGTAGCGTCCAACTCGGCCTGGGCTGCCGTCGCCCGGTCCGCCGCCTCGCGCGCCTGGCGACGAATTTCCTCGATCTGCAGTTCGCGCTCGACCTCGGCGCGCACGCTGTCCCAGCCGGTCCGCACGCGACGCAACAAGGCGCCAGCCGTGCGGGCGGCGCCGGGGAGTTTCTCCGGGCCGAGCACGATCAGCGCCACAAGCGCGAGCAGGATCAGCTTGCCGAAGCTGATTTCAATCATGACCCGCTAGTCCGATTTACTTCTGCTCGGTGGTGTCGTGCTGGTTCTGAGCGGCCGCAGCTGGCGGCGGGTCGGCGCGCAGGCGGTCGTCCTGCTGGGGCGGGGCCGGCTTGGAGCCGTCACCGTCGCCGCCGTCCAAGCCCTTTTTGAAGTCGCGTACGGCGCCGCCAAGGTCGCCACCGATATTGCGTAGTTTCTTGGTGCCAAAGATCAGCACGACAACGACGAGAAGAATGAGTAGATGGGTGATGCTCATGAATCTGGCCTCAAGGACGTAAAAGCGGCGGAACCAGCCGTCACGCTGCCGCGCCGCCGCTCCACATCAGCGCTGAGTGTACTCCTCCAGACGGTCCCTGAAGTCGACCACCGGCCCCGCCACGTTGCTTACGCCGCCTTCGAAGATGCGTCGTGGCGTGATGCCAGAGCCATAGATGGCCTCGTTGGCGTCGTAGTCGATACGCAAGGCCGAACCGTCCAGCGCAACGCCAGCGAACAGACCACGAGAGCGCGAGTAGGAGTAAATCTCGGCCTTGAACTGGCTATCGGTCGATGCCGTGGCCGTACGGCCGACCGGGCCCGCCGCGGCCGCCGCGTCAGCGCCAAGGGTAAATTTGCCGTTGACGATGCTGTCCACGCCACGCTGGGTGCGGAATACCAGGATCACATCGGTCGAAGACACACCGGCCTGAAAGCCCACGCTGCCGCCCGTCATGGTGATAAAGCTGGGGTTGGACCAGGTGCCGTCGGGGCTCTTCACCGAGATCAGGCCCTCGCCGCGGCGGCCGCCAAAGATGAAGCCCACCTTGAGCAGGTCGGGAATCACCGCAATGGCCTTGGCGTCCTTGAGCAGGTCCTGCGGGATCGACTTGTCCGGCGCTTCCATGATCTCCTTCAGCACGCGCACCGAATTCTGGGCGCGCTCGAGCGGCGGATCCTCCGCGTGTGCTGCCATGGCCGGCAGCAACAGGACCAAACTGGCAAGCAAAAGACGACGCAGTGGTGCTTTGATCATGGATGACTCCGAAGCTGGATTCAGGCACGGCCTGCGGCAAGCCTTCATGCGGCACCGCAAACGGCTTGTGGCAGACTCTGCGGCGATTCTCACCGCTAGCGCCACGATGCCACGTAGCCACGACTATACCGGCCCCGCCGGCGATTCCGATGACCTTCCCGTTCAGGCGGGAGTGTTGTTGGTGAATCTGGGCACACCGGAGGCCCCTACCGCGAAGGCGGTACGTCCCTATCTGGCCGAATTTCTCGGCGACCCGCGCGTGATCGATTACCCGCGCTGGCTCTGGTGGCTGATCCTGCACGGCGTGATCCTGCGCGTGCGACCGTCCCGGTCGGCCCATGCGTATCAACGCATCTGGACGCCACAAGGATCGCCGCTGCGCGTCGGCAGCGAGTCGCTCACCGCGCGCCTGCGGGAAGCACTACAACGACTGCGCCCGGCGGGCCCGATTCGCGTCGCCCTGGCGATGCGCTATGGCGAGCCGTCGGTGCAACGTCAGATCGAACAACTGCAGCGCGAGGGCGTGCGTCGCCTGCTGGTGCTGCCGCTCTATCCGCAGTACTCGGCAACCTCCACCGGTTCGGTGATCGATGCCGTGGCCAATGCGGTGAAGTCGCTACGCTGGCCGCCGGAGCTGCGCATCGTCAATGATTACCACGATGAGGCGGCGCATATTGAGGCGCTTGCCCACAGCATCGAACGCTGGTGGGCGGTGAACGGTCGCGGCGACAAGTTGCTGCTGTCGTTCCATGGCATTCCGGAGCGTTACGTACGCCTGGGCGACCCTTACGAGGAACAGTGCCAGGCCACGGCGCGCGCCCTGCGCGAGCGTTTGCGCCTGGACGAGACGCAACTGCTGGTGAGCTTCCAGTCGCGCGTGGGCCGCGAGCGCTGGTTGCAGCCGTACACCGATGCCACCGTGCGCGAGCTGGCCGGCGCGGGTATCAGGACGCTGGATGTCGCCTGCCCGGGCTTTGCCGTGGATTGCCTGGAAACCCTGGAAGAAATCGCCATGCAGAATCACGAGTTCTTCCGCCAGGCCGGCGGCAGCGAATTGCGCTATATCCCGGCACTCAACGATTCGCCCGCACAGGTCGAAAGCCTCGCCACGCTGGTGCTGCGCCATACGCAAGGCTGGGACGAATTCGCCACCGACTCCGCAGCGGACGACACGCCCCGGCAAGAGCCCTTCACCCTCAGGTAAATCCCCATGAATGCACCGGTCGAAAAGGACATCGCCCTGCCGCATTTTCGCCTACGCGCCCAAGTCTGGGGCAAGGCAGATGCACCACCGCTACTCGCCTTGCATGGCTGGCTGGATAACGCTGGCAGCTTCGCCCATCTGGCGCCCTTGCTCGCCGACCGCTGGCAAGTCATCGCGCTTGACCTGTCCGGCCACGGCCATTCGGATCATCTGCCGCCGGGCATGCACTATCACTTCCTCGACTATGTTCATGCCGTGCTCGCGGCCGTCGATGCGCTGGCGCTGACACGCTATCGACTCCTCGGCCATTCGCTCGGTGCCGGTATCGCGGCACTGGTGGCCGCGGCCGTACCCGATGGCGTCGAGCGGTTGCTGTTGATCGAAGGCATCGGTCCGGTGGGCGACAATGGGCGGCAAACCCTGCATCGATTTCGCAGCGGGTTCACGGTAACTCCCGCTTCCGCTCGAGCGTTACGACTGTTCCCCTCCATCGACCTCGCCATCGGCGCACGCACCGTCGCCAGCGGCCTGCCTCCAGAACAGGCACGCCCCATCGTGGAACGCGGACTGCGCAAGGTCGAGGGAGGCTGGCAATGGCGCAGCGACCCCCGGCTCAACCGGACATCACCGATACGCCTGGCGGAAGGACAGATTCATGCCCTGCTGCACGGCATCGAATCACCCACAGCCCTGCTGCTGGCGACGCCAGAAACCCCCTACCTGCCAGAAGCGCAGATGCAAGCGCGCGCGGATTGCGTGGAGCAGATCGCCGTCAGCCATATGGACGGCGGCCACCATCTGCATCTTGAGCATCCCGAAGCAGTCGCTGCCTGGGCCAGCGCGCATCTGGAGGACAACATCGAATCGCCCGCGCCTTCCCTGTAGGAGCGTTATTGGGGTTTGGGGAGACCCAGTACGTCCAGGCCCTGTTCGAACGTGATATCCACCGGAATCTTCGCCTTATCCAGGCGCTTCAAATCGCCGGCCAGCTGCGCGTCGACGGTGCCCATGGTGTCGGTGAGCTGCTTGGCCGCCTCGTAATCGCCATCGCCCTGGATGGTGAGCAGCTTGGCCGACAACGCATTCATGGCGGCGGTCATCTTGTCGAAGTCGACGCGATAACGGCCGCTGGCATCGTCACGCGAGAACGCGCCCCGCTGCTTGAAGAAGTTGAAACGCACCATGTTCGCCTTGGCGTGTGCGTCGCTGGCGCCGAAGCGCACCGAACGCAGGATGCCGGCGAGGAAGGTGACGTAGTTGTCCATCAACTTCGACTTGTCCAGCTCACCTTTCTCGGCCAGCTTGGTCACCATGTACAGGCCGAGGATATCGGCCTTGCCTTCCTCGAAACTGGACGCCTGGTCCTTCAACGCACCACGCACCAGGCCCTTGCCGGTCAGTGTCTCCTTGATGCCGAGACCATGCGCCACTTCATGGAACATGGTGTTCTCGAAGAAGGCGTCGAAGGTGAGATGCGCTTGCTGGTCGTCCGCAATCAGCTCTTTGGCGATCGGCAGCATGATCTTGTCGAACTTCGCCTGCATCACGTTTTCCAACTGCAGGCGGCGCGTGCCCTTCTTCAGCTGCACTTCCTCGTCGTTGGGCAGGTTGATGGCGATGGTCTTGGCGCCGACATTGGCGTCACCCGCGTAGTAGACGGCGAAATAGGCATTGAGATCGGCATCGGAGCCGGGCTTCTCGGCCTTGTACTTCTCGTCGACCGGCAACTCGCGCTGCAGCTCGGGGAGGTACTTGGCGAAGCGCGCCAGCTTGGCGCTCCAGGCCTGGTCCTTCAGCAGCACATAGCTTTCGTAGCTGGCCTTGTAGCCGTAGAGCTGGTCTTCATAGGTTTCGATGGGACCGATCACGATGTCGACCGGATTGTTCTTCATCGACATCCAGGCGAAATCGCTGGGGCGGTAGTCGTCGCTGAGCAAGGCATCCGCACGCTGCTTCAGATAGCCGGCGAATTCCTTGTCGTCGGAAAGCGCCGCAGCCTGGCGCAGCAGACCTGCGGCGCGCTCAAGATCTGCCTTGTAGGCTTCGTGATAAGGCACCGTGACGAGCTTGCCTTCGGCGTCGCGGCGCAGCACGTTGTAAAGCCCGGTCTTGTCCTTGAGATCGGCCTTCTCGAACTCGTCCTTGGTCATGTCGGCCGGATAGAACTGTGCGCCCGGCGTCCGCGCGCCGACGCCGGCCACAAAGGGCTGGTCGTTGTCGAGGCGATCCCAGGGTCCGTAGTTGATCTCGGCAAAGCGACGCGTGACGTCGTCCGGAATGCGCTGCATCAGCGCGGCCTTGTCGCCCCAGGACTGCTGCCAGTAAATGTCGTTGGTGACATCGGCCGCCTCGATCAGCAGCGCGATCATCCGCTTCTGCCGGTCGTCGAAAGCGGAGAGATCGGCGGTGAGCTTGACCGGCGCATACGCGGCCATGCGCTGCTCCGCGTTCTCCGCATCAGTCGACGGCGGCGGCGTCACGGGCGCGGTGGAAGCCGGTGCAGGCGCGGGGGATTGCGCCGCCGGCGCGTTGTCATGGGACGAATTGCAGCCGGCCAGGGCGGCAACGAGACTCAGGGCCAGGAGTTGGCGGCGCATGGGCTTTCTCGGTGAGGGGAAAGCGCCATGGTAGCGCGTGATTGGCTCCCTCTCCCCGGCGGGGAGAGGGCTGGGATGAGGGGACAATCTTGCGGTGCGTTTTCCTAGCGCGGGCTCTTGTTTAGCTCTACCGCAAGCACCCGCCCTTTACCCCCTTTTAGGGGCTCACCTCGGTCCTCTCCCCAGAGGGGAGAGGAAGAAGTGTGTCACCCCGAAATCGCCAGCCGCTCGGACTGATAGAGATGCGCCGTCACCAACACACCCACCACGGCGGCCGCCAGGCTGCCGGCCAGGCAAAGACCCAGTTGCTGCATGTCGATGCCTTCGCCGCGCAGCAACTGCATGATGCCAAGATGCTGGCCGAGCAGCGGTACGGCATACATCCAGCCCTGCGCCTTGATCGGCATGGTTGACAACAGGATGCTCGGCAGCACCGGCACGAACATCAGCAGGGACAGATACGTCTGTGCCTCGCGATAGCTCTTGGCGAATGCCGCCACCATCGATTGCAGTGCGGCCAACAGTACGATCAGCGGCAGCATCAGCACCAGCACGTGTCCACTGAAGTGCAGGCCCAGGTCCAGCTCCATGCCGAGCTTCTCGGTGGGAATGAAGCGCCCTACCACGCCAAATGCAACCAGGCTGATCAGCAGGCTCGCGATCGAGAATACGCAGATCGCGGCCAACTTGCCGGCGAGGATCTTCCAACGCGATACCGGGTTGGCGAACAAGGGCTCCAGCGACTGCCGCTCGCGTTCACCCGCCGTCAGATCGATGGCCAGGTACATGCCGCCCATGAACACGGTGAGCACGAAGAAATACGGCAGGATCGAGAACATCAAGGCCGCGCGCGCCTGTGCCGTGGCCTGGTCACGCCTGGCCGCCGCTACCGGCCACGCGGTGCTGGGCGCCAGGCCACGCGCGACGAGGCGCATCGCGCCCTGCTGGCGCGCATAACTCTCCACCAACTGGCTGACCCGCTCGACGGCGGTGTTCGCATCACGCTGCGAGGAGTCGTAGATCACATCCACCTGCACCGGCTCGCCCCTGCGCCAGGACGTGGCGAAGTCGGGCGAAATGCGCAGAACCAGATCTGCATCCTGTTTGCGCACGGCCACTTCGGGATTGCTGATGGCAGCCGTGGGCACGATGCCTCCGGCCTTCAGCGCGGCGATCAGGTTAGGCGCGTAATCGGCGCCGATCACCGGCACCGGCAACGGCTGTTCGGCCTTGTTGAACTCACGGTTGAGCGTGATGTTGAGCAGCATCACCAGCATGATCGGGCCGAGCAGGGGACCGGTCAGGAAGGCACTGATGATGGTGCGGCGATCGCGCAGGTTTTCCTTCACCTCTTTCAGAAACACGGTGACAAAGGCGCGGCTTCGCTCGATCTTCGTGGTTACGGCATTCATGCGGCGAGTCCCTCATCGCTGCCGATAATCTTCACGAAGGCATCCTCCAGATTGGCCTCACCAGTTTGTTCGCGCAGCGCGGCCGGCGATTCGTCGGCCACCACGCGGCCATGCGCAATCACCACGATGCGATCGCACAACGCCGCCACCTCCTGCATGATATGGCTGGAAAACAGCACGCAACGCCCCTCGGCCTTGAGCCGCTGCATGAATTTGCGCAGCGCTCGAGTGGCCATGACGTCGAGGCCGTTGGTAGGCTCGTCGAGAATCACGTTGCGCGGGTCGTGGATCAAGGCGCGCGCAATGGCGGTCTTCACGCGCTGACCCTGCGAGAATCCCTCGGTGCGGCGGTCAGCGATGTCTTCCATCTCCAGCGCGCGGATCAGGGCGTCGCGCCGACTCGCCAACAGCGCATCCGGCAGGCCATGCAGCCTGGCGAAGTAGTCGATGTTTTCGCGCGCGCTGAGGCGCTTGTACAGGCCGCGCGCATCGGGCAGGACGCCCAGTTCGCGGCGCACGGCGAGCGCGTCGGTAGCGGCATCGATGCCATCGACGATCACCTGGCCGCGATCGGGCTTCATCAAGGTGTAGAGCATGCGCAGCGTGGTGGTCTTGCCGGCGCCGTTGGGTCCGAGCAGTCCAGTGATCTCGCCGTCGCGCGCGGTGAAGCTGACGCCATCCACCGCTTTCACCGCGCCGAATGCCTTGTGCAGATCCCTTACTTCGATCATGGCGCAGCTCCGTTGAAATCGATGAACATCGGCGTGGCGCGCAGTCGATCGAGGCATTTCACATCGAGCGCCTGCGGCTGCAGGCCCTCGATGAAGTGCTTGACGATTTGCGGTGCGCAGCCGGCATTGATCACGTTGTGACCCTGCCCTTTGAGTACGAGATGACGCGATTGCGGCAGGTTGCTGGCCACCGCATCGCCATAGCGCGGCGGCGTGACCGGGTCGTATTCGCCCGAAAACAGCAGCACGGGTTTGTCGATCTTCAGCGGCTGGTGGAAATCGTCGGGGCGCGCGCCCCTGGGCCAGACCGAGCACACCGCCTGCAGCGTTTCGACCATGCGCGTACCGAGTATGGTGTGCGCATCCTGCGGTCGCATCGTCAACAGATCGGCATCCTCGCTGCAGATGACCGACGACTGCATGCCGCCGTTCATGGTGTCCGACAGGTCACCGCTCAACAACTTCGCCTGGCCCAACAACGGTCCGACATCACCATGCGCAGCGGCGTCGATCGACAAGGGCAGCAGGGCTGCCGTGAGCGGTGAGTAGGCAAACATGCGCACCACGCTGGCCAGCGAATACTCACTCAGCACGCGCTGTACGCTCTGGTAAGTCTGCGGGTCACGGAAGCTCACCTTGTGCGGGTTGGCACGCAGCGCATCACGCAGCTGATATAGCGTCTGGTACGGATCACCAAAACGTTTGTGGCAGGCCGCGTCCGCGGTGCAGTGCGCAAACTGCGCCTTCAACGCGTCATCCAGATTCGGCGCAAAGTCCTGGCCGAGGATCAGCTCGTTGGGCACCACGCCGTCGAGCACCAGGCTGCGAACGGCATCGGGATGGCGCATGGCGTATTGCTGCGCCATGCGCGTGCCGTAGGAGACACCGACCAGGTCGAAGCTGGGCGCACCGAGCGCCCGGCGCACTTCTTCCAGGTCTTGCACGGCGATCGTGGTGGTGTAGAAGCGCGGATCGGCCTTGCCTTCGAGTTGCTTGAGGCACTGGGCGGTTTCCGCGCGCAGCCGGTCCGGATGGAATTCGAGGTCATCCTGATCGTCGCCGTTATCGCCCTCGGCCTTGCAGGTAAGGGGGTTGGAGCCACCGGTGCCGCGCTGGTCGAGCAGGAGCACGTGACGATGGGCGGTCAACGGCTGCAGCGCCGTGGCCACACCGGGCCACGACTCAGTCGCCGCCTGGCCGGGGCCACCCGCCAGCATCACCAGCATGTCCTTGCTGGCCACCTGGGCACTGCTGCGGATGATGGCCAGCCTGAGCTTGATCCTGCGGCTATGCGGATCGTCGCGATTCTCGGGCACTTCGAAAGGTGCGCACCAGGCGGCCGTGGAGAGCCCGCTATTGGGTTGGCCCAGTTCGCAAGGCGTCAGGGTAAGCGAGCCGAGCTGCCAGGCCTGCGGCTTGACCGGCGCGGCCCGCTTGGCCGCAGCGGTGACTGGCGCGGCATCAACCGGCTCCGTGACGGTGCGCTTGTGCAGTTGATTCCATCCCAGCGCCGCAAGGCCGACGGCCACCGCCGCGAGCCGTAAAGCCGTTCGTCCATTGATTGCCATAACTTACTTAGCCCTCGTTCCGCATGGCTCGCACTCGCCCGTACCCTGGTTGTCGCTCAAGGCTCAGGCTCGAAGATGGATTCGATAGAGAAATTGAACAGCCGCGCGATCTTGAAAGCCAATGGCAGGCTGGGGTCGTACTTGCCCGTCTCGATCGCATTGACTGTCTGCCGTGATACGTCCAATCGCTCGGCAAGGTCAGCTTGTGACCAACCGCGCTCCGTACGAAGCTCACGAACACGGTTGTTCATAAGGCGGGAGCTGACCCGTGATGCACCGCATGATTCATGAGCGTTCCGCCGCGCGCTTGCGCAACACACCCTTCACCATGCCGCCCAGCAGAAGGCCGCTACCCACGCCCGTGAGCAAGCCCACCCTGAAATCGTCCCAGCCATGCCGCCAGCCATAAGCGGCGGCTACCGCCACGATGGCGCCCAACAACATCAGGCGCAGCGCGCTCGCCACCCGCTCGCCACCATCGCAACCGGTGTCGAGACCATAAGCGCGCCCCACATACCAGCGCGAGGCGCCGTAGCAGATCATCATCAGCGGAAACACCCAGATCAGCACCGAGCCATCCAGGGGCACCAGGTGCGCGATGCACAGGAACCCCCCTAGCAGGCTGAGCGCCGCCGTGACACCGGTGGAGACGCCCAGGGCGATCAGATGCGTGCGCTGCTCCAGTTCGTCGCTGTCACGGATGCGCTGGGCCAGCAGCATCAGCACATAGAACATCGGCACCAACGGCGCCAACGCCAACGAGATTTTCAGTGGCAGGCCGGTGACTGTCCGCACGGATGGCCAGACCAGCAACATGAAGCCCGTATAGAACGCCATCGCGGCCAGCATCCGTTGCTGGTATCGCCGGTAGTTGAGACGTGGCATCCAACCTCCCCAAGATCATGTCAAGCACCCTTGACATTAGATTGAGACACATCAGGGAGGCATGTCAAGCAAACTTTACATTTCTGGCAATTTTATCGGCAGCGGGCACCTGAACTTAAGGCCACAGGCAACAAGAAATGTCGAAAAATGTGACACAATTTGCACATTCCGTTGACCTCGGGCCTGATGTGACCCGGATCGACATAAGAATCGTCCGACCGCCCAAAGCAACCAGCCGCGTAAAAAACCCGTTGTGAAGCCGTGAGGGCGACTTCCTGCAGGTTGGCACGGCCATTGCTTTTGTGACGGTGAGCGATCTGGGGGCGAGCCAAAGGGGCACGAAACCAGGGGCCGTACAGCGCAATCGGGGGCGCCCGCCTGTTTGTCCGGAAGCGCGAAAACTTGATCTAACCAACTACACGCTTAAAGGAATCCGCATGAACAAGCTCCTTCTCTCTGCTGCAATGGTTGCCGTATTCGGCGTCACCGCGCTGGCTCCGCAGTCGGCTTCGGCAGTTGACGGCACCATCACGATCAATGGCAAGGTTGTGGCCCAGACCTGCACGGTCGATGGCAACGCCTACGGCACCCAGGACAACGTCACCGTTACTCTGCCGCTGGTGCTCGCCCCCGTGTTGGCTACGGCTGGCGCCACTGCCGGCAAGACCGGTTTCAACCTGGTTGTCGCCAATTGCGACTCCAGCCTGTCGACGGTGCAGACGTACTTCTCCGGCGGCAATATCGATGCAGCAACCGGTAACCTGAACAACCCAGCCGGCGGCGCCACCAACGTGCAAGTGCAGCTGCTGAACAGCAGCTCGACCGTCATGCCGCTGAACGGCGCCAATGCCACCGCGCAGCAGTCGCCCGTGGTGACCCTCACGACCAGCGGCACCACCAAGGGTGCCACGCTTAGCTACTTCGCCCAGTACATCTCCAAGGGCGCCGCTACAGCTGGCGCGGTGAACCCCACCGTTCAGTTCACGATGATCTACCTGTAAAGCGACGCCCGTGCGGCGACGGGACGCTCCCGTCGCCGCAGCTCCAGGCGCATTTCACCAACGCCTTAAGTACAGGACACCCTGATGAAAAGCCTTATCTGCGCCGCTCGCGCGGGTCTGCTTGCCCTATGCCTGTGTGCCGCCAGCGCACACGCGAGCGTCGTTGTCGGTGGGACCCGGATTGTGTTCCCCGCCAAGGACGGCGAGGTCACTGTGCGTCTGACCAATCAGGGCAGCCATCCTGCATTGATCGAAGCATGGATTGATGACGGCAATCTCCAGTCGACTCCCGACAAGGTCGATGTGCCCTTCCTGATCACTCCGCCGCTCTTCCGCATGGAGGCAAACAAGGACCAGAGCCTGCGGATTATCGGGACGCCCTCTCAGCTTCCGAGCGACCGCGAGTCGCTGTTCTGGCTGAACGTGCTGGAAATTCCGCCCAAGCCCAGCAATGCCGAGGGCAAGAACACGCTTCAGTTCGCGATCCGTTCGCGACTGAAGTTTTTCTATCGTCCGGCCAATCTGCCGGGCGATCCGCTGAAAGCACCCGAGCAAGTGACCTGGAAAGCCGTCGCCGAAGGTCACGGCTATGCCGTGGAAGTGCGCAACCCGACGCCTTACTACATCACTTTCTCGAAAGTGTCGCTGACTGTCGGCGACAAGTCGTATGCCGCCGAACCCGGCATGGTCGACCCGCAAGGCTCCGTCCGCCTGGCAGTGAAAGAACTGAGTCAGGCGCCGGCCGCCGGCACTGTCATTGCCTACGACATCATCAATGACTTCGGCGCCACCATGAGCTTCAAAGGAGCCGTCGCGCAGTGAACGACGTCTGCGCCATCGGCCCGACGACGCCCGTGCGCAAGCATTTGGGGTGCCGTCCTTTGCTGCTTTGCGTCGGCATTGCCGCGGCGCTGAGTGGCTGGGTTGATGTTGCGCATGCGGCGGCAGCGGTTGCCAGCCCTGACGCCAGCGCCAGTGGCGCAGAAGCAAGCTTCGACCGCAACCTGCTGTCGGGCGCTGGTCAGAACACGGTTGACCTGTCGCGCTTCGAGCGTGGCAACCCAGTATTGCCTGGCGACTACAGTGCGGACTTGTATCTCAATAATTCGCCGACGGGTCGCGCCAGCGTACGCTTTGCCGCGCCCACGCCGCAGTCGGGCGCAACGCCCTGTGTGGACCGCAAGCTGCTCGATCAGCTGAATCTGCATCCGGCAAACCTGTCGCCCGACCTGGTGGCGCAGATGCTGGATCCGCATGCCTGCGTCGGCATTGGCAGTGTGATTCCCGATGCCAGCATGAGTTTCGACATGACCACTCTGCGACTGGATACGAGCGTCCCGCAGGCGTACCTCGGCCAGGCGGCACGTGGCTATGTCAGTCCGGAGTACTGGGACGCCGGCGTTCCGGCCGCGCTGCTGAACTACAACTTCAACAGCTACCGTACCAGCAGCCACGGTTTCGACCAGACAAGTGCCTTCCTTGGCCTGAATTTCGGCCTGAATATTGGCCTGTGGCATCTGCGCCAGGACTCCACCGCCGTCTGGCAGTCTGCCAACGCGGGCTCACCGTCGCGTCGCCAGTGGCAAAACATCAACACCTATGTGCAGCGCGACCTGCCATCGCTGCGCGCCATGTTGACCTTGGGTGATTCCTATACCGATGGCCAGGTGTTTGACAGCTATGGCGTGCGAGGTGTCCAGCTGAGCACCGACGATCGCATGCTGCCCGATTCGCTGCGCGGCTACGCACCCATGGTACGGGGCGTTGCAAATACCAATGCCAAGGTCACTGTGCGCCAGAACGGCGTGATCATCTATCAGACCACGGTGGCGCCGGGCCCCTTTACGATCAACGATCTCTACCCGACCGGCTACGGCGGCAACCTGGATGTCACCGTCACCGAGGCCGATGGTCGCACGCGCACGTTCTCCGTACCGTATGCATCGGTGGCACAGCTGCTGCGCCCGGGCATTACGCGCTTCGATGTGGCCGTTGGCGAGCTCCGCTATGCCTCGCTAGAACACAAGCCAACGGTTGCGCAGGGCACGCTGCAGCACGGATTCAGCAACTTACTGACGGGCTATGCCGGGCTCCAGGCCGCGGAAGGTTATGCCGCCGCCCTTGTCGGTAGTGCCATCAATACACGCTACGGTGCACTCGCACTGGATCTCACCCAGTCGCATGCCAGCATTCCGGGCTACTCGACACACTCAGGCCAGAGCCTGCGGGTGACCTACAGCAAGATCCTTCCGGACACCAACACTTCGCTATCGGTCGCCGCCTATCGCTATTCGACCGGTGGCTTCCTGAGCCTGACCGATGCCGCGCTGGCTCGCGATTACGCGCGCCGCGGCATGGACGCCTTCACCCAGGTGGTGCCGGCGATCGTGCCAACCATCGACGGGGTGCCGACGCAAAACTTGCTCAGCCCGGCGCAGCAGGCTGCGCTTTCTGGCAGCACTTACAATCCCATCGTCGAGGCCACTGGCCTGCAGCGCCAGCGCAATCGCTTCACTCTTACGCTGAGCCAACGTCTTGGTGAGCAGGGCGGATCGATCTACGTCAATACCACGGCGAATGACTACTGGAATCGTTCAGGCACCGACACCCAGTTCCAGGTGGGCTACAGCAACTCGTTTCATCGCCTTAGCTTTAATGTCTCGGCCACACGCACGCGAGACCCGCTGGGACGCTATGACAATGAGTACTTTGCCAGCTTCAGCCTGCCGCTTGGCAATAGCGTTCACTCTCCCACGCTCTCGTTCAACGCCACGCACGAGAGTGCGGGCACACAGGAACAGGCTGTGGTCAGCGGTTCCGCGGGCGCCGACAACCAATTCAATTACGGCGTGACCGCGTCCCACAGCGATATCAGCAACACGGGCAACGCCGGTTCGGTGAATGGCGCTTACCGGAGCCCTTATGCCGTGATCGCCGCGAGCTACGGTAGCGGGAGCGGCTATTCACAGGCATCGCTGAGCGCCAGTGGCGCCGTGGTGGCGCATCCTGGTGGCGTCACCTTCGGTCAGCCGATGGGCGATACCGTCGGCATCATTTATGTCCCAGGTGCGGGCGGTGCACGGCTCGGCAATGCCGCTGGCGCTCGCATCGATCGCTTCGGCTATGCGCTCGTGCCATATCTGACGCCCTACAACCTCAACACCGTCACCATTGACCCCAAGGGGTTGCCGCTGGACGTGCAGCTCGACGCCACCAGCGCTCAAGTAGCCCCCCACGCCGGTGCGGTGGTCATGCTCAAATTCAAGACCGAGAATGGCCGCGCGCTCATAGCGCGCGTGCAGTTGCAAAACAGCCAGCCCTTGCCGTTTGGCGCTGAAGTATCCAACGGAAAAGGCATCGTCCTGGGCGTCGCTGGCCAGGCGGGCAAGATCCTGCTGCGCGGTGTCGACCAGAGCGGCTTGCTGGTCGCTCATTGGCAGGATGACAGCGGACAGGCACAGTCCTGCTCGTTCTCCTACGCCCTCCCGGCGAAGAGCAAGGGACAGCCGGCCACAACATACGAAGAGGTCAAGGTGACCTGCGAGCGCCCCCAGGCACTCGCCCAGATCACGAGGAGTGGTTCATGATGTTTCGGTCTTCCCGCACGCGCTGTTTTGCGCCACTCCTGAGCCTGTTGTTGGTAATGGGCGGCGCGCTTGGCTGGGCGCCGCTGGCGGCCGCCGCTGCCAACTGCACTGCAGGGCCTGCAACCATCACCATGCCAGATGTGATCCTGCCATCGACCACGCCGACGGTGGGATCGGAGATCGCCACCTCCGCTCCCGTGACCATTGTCTTTACCTGCTCCGGCCTGCCTATCAGCAACTCGGCAGCCGACCACATAGCGACAATCCAGGCGGGCCAGACTCTCGCGCCACTGGACGCCACGAACGTCACCACCGGCCCGGGCATCACGTTCAAAACCAACATCACGGGCCTCGCCTTGAATGTGACGGCCAGCCCCGTGCAGGCTACCAGCCAGAGCGGCAATGTTAACGACGGTCCGAACAAGTTCGCGGGTTATCCGGTCGGATCCGTCACTGCGCCATCCAACGCCGCCCTGGGAAGCTATAGCGGCACGGTAAGCGCCACGTTTGTGGGCCACCTGATGGTGACAGGCCCGATCACGGTTGGGTCAGGCCAGTTGACAGGAATCACGCTGATCCCGTTTTGGTGGTACATCTCGGGCGGTTCGGCGAACTCCAGCAGTACGCAGATGACAGCGGTAAATCTGTACCTTGGCGCCAGCTCGGTCCGTACCGGCTCGTGCAGCGTAAGCACCGCCTCGCAGAACCTCACGGTAACCCTGCCCAACATCAATGCCGCTGTCCTCAACGGCACCGGCGCCACCGGTGGCAAGACCGCGTTCAATATCAACCTGACCTGCAAGTCCTCGAGCAAGGACGTACTCATTACCATGACGGCGAGTAATCCGGCCGCCACCAAGGGCGTCGTGCTGCCGACCAGCGGCGCCGGCAATGCAGGCAATGTTGGCGTGCAGATTCTTAACGGCAGTAGCGCTGCGGTAGACGTCACCGGAGCCACCAGCCAGACGATCGCGACATCCACCAGCAACGGCACACTTTCAGTGCCCTATTACGCCCAGTACTACCAGACGGGCTCGCCCGTCACGGCGGGAGGGGTAACCGCAACAGTCACCTTCGTGATGAGTTACCAGTAAGCCTCAGACCATCGTCATTCGAAAGTCTGCGTGACCAGCTTCACGGCCGCATCGTCCTCACCCGCGGCCCTGGCGTAGCTCGAGAAATAACGAAGCACGCGATCATCGGCAATACCCGAGGCAGCCACCGTGCTGACTTTCACCACATAAGACGCCGAATCGCTGGTGCCCGAGCCCGATCCATCGCAACTGCGCCGACCCGAACCACCCGGCGCCATGCTTGAAACATCCCCGGCATCGGCCAGACAAGTCGGCGCAAGAATGGCACCGACGAAAGTAATCGTGCCGCCGCTCGCATACGCCGCCGGCGCGCCTAGCGCCATGGCGACCACGCAAACCAACCAGGTACGGCGAATCCAACCTTTCATGACGGGCCCCTTCCTGCACCCGCACGTCGGCTAGGTACGTTGGGGATCTATCGGCAGGGCCGATGGGGTCTTTAATGCAAAACCCGCGCACGTCTCCACAATGTGAACCTGGTCACATTTTTTGGTCAATTTGGACGATGAAGGTCACTGGAGGGCCGAAGAGCTTGCCAGGGACCTTCCATTTAGCGGCACGTCCCGGCGCAACTTGAGGCCGGGGTTCTGAGAGCGTTAAGGAAACGGGCGCGGGCCGGCTCAGCGCGAGGAGATGTACTTCTCGCGGCGAATTTGGGCCACGGCCAGCCCAAAGTCCTTCAACGCCGCGAACGCGGCGTCGACCATGTTCGGGTTGCCGCACAGGTAGGCGATGTCGCGCTCGGCGCTCGGCGCCAGCTCGGCCAGCACGTTTTGCACATGCCCCTGGCGATCGCTGGGGCGCGGCACGGCACGCGGCTGGCGGCTCAGGCAGCCATGGAAGGTGAAGCCGGGATTGGCCTGAGCGAACGCCTCGAACTCCTCGCCATACAACAGCTCGGTTTCATTGCGGGCGCCGTAGAGCAAGACCACCTCGCGCCCGCCCTTCTGCAGCAGCGCCTGAATCTGCGGCAGCATGGCGCGATAAGGCGTAACGCCGGTGCCGGTGGCCAGCAGCAGGTAGCGGCCGTTGGTATCGCCCGCCTGCAGGCAGAAGCGACCATACGGTCCGCTGGCGTCGATCACGCCACCGTGCGGCAGCTCGCACAGCAGCTGGGTGGCGGCGCCACCCTCGACATAGCTCACGGCGATTTCGATGCGCTGCACCGGCGAGGAACCATCACCCACGGTGCCTACCGAGTAGCTGCGCTTGGTGGCCGTGCCGTCGGCGTAATGGAAGTGGATCTGCAGGAACTGCCCCGGCACAAAGGCCAGTGGCTGACCGTCGACGCGCTCAAACGCCATGTGACGCACGGAAGGCGCCAGCATGGTGCTGTCGACGAGACGGAGTTTGAAGTGGTCGGCCATGGGTTTTCCGGGGGAAACGATGTGATCGCCAGGCCATTCGGGACGGCTTGGGCAAGCCACGTATAATAAGTGGCTAGCCCCTCCGGTGCAGCCCATGTCCCCTACTTCTCCTCCCGCGCTGGTTGTCGACAACCTGCGCAAGACCTACAGCAATGGCGTTGAAGCCCTCAAAGGCATCAGTCTGACCGTCCAGCCCGGCGATTTCTTCGCCCTGCTGGGCCCCAACGGCGCCGGCAAGTCCACCCTGATCGGCATCCTGTCTTCACTAGTGAACGCCAGCGGCGGCGATGCCCAGGTGTTTGGCGTGTCGGTGAACAAGCAGCGCGGCAAAGCCATGCAGCTGATCGGCCTGGTACCCCAGGAAATCAATTTCAACCAGTTCGAGAAGCCGTTCGACATCTGCGTGAACGAGGCCGGTTTCTACGGCATCCCGCGCAAGATCGCGATGGAGCGCGCCGAGAAGTACCTGAAGGAACTGCGCCTGTGGGATAAGGCGCAGCACCAGGCGCGCATGCTTTCCGGGGGCATGAAGCGTCGCCTGATGATCGCCCGCGCCATGATGAACGAGCCCAAGCTGCTGATTCTCGACGAACCCACGGCGGGCGTGGATATCGAGATCCGCCGCTCGATGTGGCAGTTTGTCAGCGGCATCAACGCCGCCGGCACCACGGTCATCCTCACCACGCACTACCTGGAGGAAGCCGAACAGCTGTGCCGCAACATCGCCATCATCGACCACGGCAGCATCGTGGAGAATACTTCGATGAAGCGCCTGCTGGCCACGCTGGACGTGGAAACCTTCGTGCTCGACATCCAACAGGCGTTGACCGAGCTGCCAACGATTCCGGGCATCACCTTGCGCCGCATCGACGAGCACACGGTGGAAGCGGAGATGTCCCGCTCGCACGATCTCAACTCGCTGTTCGCGGTGCTGTCCGCCCAGGGCGTGACGGTGACCTCGATGCGCAACAAGACCAACCGCCTGGAAGAACTGTTCGTACGCCTGGTCGAACAGGGCCGAACAGAGCAGGGCCGAACCACCAAGGGCAACGAGGAGAAAGTCGCATGAACAGTGCCGGCAACCTGGTTGCGCTCAACACCATCGTCCGGCGCGAAATCGTGCGCATCATGCGCATCTGGACGCAGACGCTGATTCCGCCCGCCATCACGATGACGCTGTACTTCGTGATCTTCGGCAAGCTGATCGGCAGCCGCATTGGCACCATTGAAGGCGGCTTCACGTACATGCAGTACATCGTGCCCGGCCTGGTGATGATGAGCATCATCACCAACAGCTACGGCAATATCTCCAGCTCGTTCTTCGGCGCCAAGTTCAGCCGTGCGGTGGAGGAAATGCTGGTGTCGCCCATGCCGAACTGGGTGATCCTGCTGGGTTATGTCACCGGTGCCGTGACGCGCGGCGTGATCGTCGGCGCCCTGGTGCTGGTGATCGCGCTGTTCTTCACGCACTTGCACGTGGTCCATCCACTGATCACGGTGGCCTCGGTGATCCTTGGCGCGACGATCTTTTCGCTCGCCGGCTTCGTCAATGCCGTGTATGCGAAGAAATTCGATGACATCGCGCTGGTACCGACCTTCGTGCTCACCCCGCTTACGTATCTCGGCGGCGTGTTCTATTCGGTGAGCATGCTGGGCGAACCGTGGCGCAGCATCTCGATGGTCAACCCGATCCTGTATATGGTCAACGCGTTCCGCTTCGGCGTGCTTGGTGTGAGCGACGTGCAGATCGGCGTGGCGTTCGCGGTGATGCTGGCCTTCGTCATCGGCCTGTCCATCGTGGCGCTGCAGTTGCTGAAGCGTGGCGTGGGGCTACGCTCCTAACCGAAGAAAAAATCTGTAGGAGCGCACCCAGTGCGCGAAAGGCGCGGTGTCACCGCTGCGTTGGCTTTTCGCGCACTGGGCGCGCTCCTACAAAAGAAGAAAATCGAACCGATGCGCGTCAACAAATACATCAGCGAAGCCGGACTCTGCTCCCGCCGTGAGGCGGACGAGTTGCTGCTGGCCGGGCGCGTCACCATCAATGGCGAGGCGGTCAGCACCGGTGCCAAGGCGCTCGAAGGCGACGAAGTGCGGGTGGATGGCGAGATCGTACGCGCACGCATCCTCGCGCCCAGCGTGGCGGCCAAGCGTGGCGTCTATATCGCCCTGAACAAGCCGGTCGGCATCACCTGCACCACCGACCAGACCGTGAAGGACAACATCGTCGATTTCGTCGATCATCAGGAACGCGTCTTCCCGATCGGCCGTCTGGACAAGGATTCGGAAGGCCTGATCCTGCTGACCAGCAACGGCGACATCGTCAACGAGATCCTGCGCTCGGAGAACAACCACGAGAAGGAATACCTGGTGGCCGTGAACAAGCAGGTCACCGATGAATTCCTAAGGGGCATGGCGCGCGGCGTGCGCATCCACGGCCAGATGACCAAGTCCTGCAAAGTACGCAGGATCGCCAAGTTCGGCTTCGGCATCATCCTGACCCAGGGCCTGAACCGGCAGATCCGCTTGATGGCGGCCGAGTTCGGCTATCGCGTGACCCAGCTGCGGCGCGTGCGCGTCATCAACGTGAAGCTCGGCCATTTGAAGGTTGGCCAGTGGCGCAATCTCACCGAGGCGGAATTGAAGGGGCTGCTGCCTGGTCGCACGCAGTGGTGAACTGCTTGCTCTCCTTCCTGATGGAGAGTCATTGGGTCACGACACCCACGGTCACACCCGTCGCGCCGGCGCAGGCTGGGGTCCAGCGACTAGCGTGCGCAACGCCCAGGCGACTTACGCGTGCTGCGCTGCACAAGCCAGGCAAGCTTTAAGGCACGAGATCCCAGCGTTCGGCGGGATGACGAGACAGAAAGGATTTGCGCGCTTGCATCATTCGCTCCCGTAGGTGAGAAAACTCGATATCGTTGGCTCGTTAGTGCATACGTATTCACTCCGTTATGCCAAGGCGTCCAGCGCAGAATCGCCGGACTCACATGGGGAGAGGCGATGAGCAGCACGACGAGCAATGCAGTGGATGACCTGGGCCAGCACGCCACCGTGCGCGTGGTCCTGATTGCGGCAGCGGCCGCACTGGGTGGTTTCCTTTTCGGTTTCGATACGGCGGTGATCAACGGCGCCGTCGATGCCGTGCGCGGCAACTTTGGCCTGGGTGCCGGTCAAATCGGCTTCGCCGTGTCGTGTGCGCTGCTCGGCTCCGCCGTCGGGGCCTGGTATGCCGGCCCACTGGCTGATCGCTTCGGTCGCGTTCGCAGCATGCAGGTGGCGGCCCTCTTCCTGGCCATGAGCGCGCTGGGTTCGGGCCTCGTCGGCGGCGTAGCCAGCCTCGTCTTGTGGCGCCTGGTCGGTGGCATCGGCGTGGGCATCGCCTCGGTCATCGCACCCACTTATATCGCGGAGATCTCTCCCGCCCAGGTGCGTGGCCGACTCGGCTCGCTGCAACAGCTGGCCATCGTGCTGGGCATCTTCGCCGCCTTGCTCAGCGATGCATGGTTGGCCGGCACGGCGGGTGGCGCGTCACAGCCGTTGTGGCTTGGCCTCGCGGCGTGGCGCTGGATGTTCCTGGTCGCCGTGGTACCCGCGTTGATCTACGGCTCGCTGGTGCTGGGCGTGCCCGAATCGCCACGCCACCTGGTCGCCAAGGGTCGCCTGGCCGAGGCACGCGACGTGCTGCGCCAGGTGCTCAACATGACCAACGAGCGTGCGCTGGACGCCAAGGTGCAGGACATCGAGCAGAGCCTGCACTCCGAATATCGCCCCCGGCTGCGCGATCTGCGCGGCTCGAGCTTCGGCCTGCTGCCGGTGGTGTGGATCGGCATTCTGCTGTCGGTTTTCCAGCAGTTCGTAGGCATCAACGTCATCTTCTATTACTCGTCGACGCTGTGGCACTCGGTGGGCTTCAGCGAGGCTGATTCGTTCTCCATCACCGTGGTTACATCGGTGGTCAACGTGCTGGTGACCCTGGTGGCGATCGCCCTGGTCGACCGCATCGGCCGTAAGCCGCTGCTGGTGATCGGTTCCGCCGGCATGGCCGTCACGCTGGGCCTGATGGCCTGGTGCTTCTCGCAAGCCAGCGGCAGCGGCGCCAGCCTCAGCCTCCCCGCGCCGTGGAATATCGTCGCCCTCATTGCCGCCAATGCCTATGTCGTGTTCTTCGGCCTGAGCTGGGGACCGATGGTGTGGGTGCTGCTGGGTGAGATGTTCCCCAACCGCATTCGCGCCATCGCGCTCGCGGTGGCGGCTTCGGCGCAGTGGCTGGCGAACTTCGCCATCACCAGCAGCTTCCCCAAGCTGGCCGAAATCGGGCTGAGCTTCGCTTATGGCCTGTATGCGCTGTTTGCACTGGTATCGCTGGTATTCGTCGTGGTCTCCGTGCGTGAGACCAAGGGCATCGAGCTGGAAGACATGCAAAGCTGACGATTTGGGGCGAGGGCCTTGCCCTCGCCCTTCCACTCACAAACGGCGTGCGACAATGCCGCATGACTGATTTCCGAACGCTCCCGCTCAAGCCCGCCCTGCTCGCCAGCGTGGAAACCCTCGGATTCACCGAGATGACGCCCGTGCAGGCGCAAAGCCTGCCGCCGATGCTGGAAGGGCGCGACGTGATCGCGCAGGCGCGCACGGGTAGCGGCAAGACCGCTGCCTTCGGCCTGAGCCTGCTGCAAAGCCTCGACGTGGACACCATCCGGCTGCAGGTGCTGGTGCTTTGCCCGACG
This sequence comes from Dyella humicola, assembly GCF_026283945.1. Taxonomy (NCBI): domain Bacteria; kingdom Pseudomonadati; phylum Pseudomonadota; class Gammaproteobacteria; order Lysobacterales; family Rhodanobacteraceae; genus Dyella; species Dyella humicola. The sequence continues at coordinate 141,935 of NZ_JAPDPC010000003.1, read as the reverse complement.
CGCGAGCTGGCTGATCAGGTCAGTAAGGCCATTCGCAAGCTCGCCGCGAATATCCCGAATGTGAAGTTGCTGACGCTATGTGGCGGCATGCCCCTGGGACCGCAGCTGGCGTCGCTCACGCATGATCCGCATATCGTGGTCGGCACGCCTGGCCGCGTGCAGGAGCATCTCAAGCGCGCCAGCCTGCATGGCGGCGGTATCAAGGTGCTGGTGCTGGACGAAGCCGACCGCATGCTGGACATGGGCTTCTCCGAAGCCATCGACGACATCGTCGGACGCATCGCCAAGCATCACCAGACCTTGCTGTTCTCGGCCACCTACGCAGAGGAGATCCGCCAGGTCAGCAAGCGTTTGCAGCGCGACCCGGTGGAAGTGACGGTGGAAACGCCGCACGAAGAGACCACCATCGAGCAGCGCTTCCACGAAGTGGAGCCAGCGCACAAAATGGATGCACTCGCGCAACTGCTCGGCAAGGAACATGCGCAACACGCGCTCGTGTTCTGCAATATGCGCAAGGATGTCGACGCCGTAGCGATGGAACTGGACCGACGCGGCTTCTCCGCACTCGCCTTGCACGGCGACATGGAACAGCGCGACCGCGATGAAGTGCTGGTGCAGTTCGCCAATCGCAGCTGCTCCATCCTGGTTGCTACCGATGTCGCCGCTCGTGGCCTGGATATCGCTGCCCTGCCGCTGGTGGTGAGCTACGACATTGCGCACGATCCGGATACGCACACCCATCGCATCGGCCGCACCGGTCGTGCCGGTGAAGCTGGACATGCCATCACCCTGGTCACACCTCGCGAGCGCCCGAAGGCGATCAATATCGAGGAACAGCTTGGGCGGCCGCTGCCCTGGTCGCCACTCAAGCTCGCTGCACCGAAGGGTAAGCAGCTCAACCTTGCGCCCATGAAGACCGTGGTGATCGACGCGGGACGACAGGACAAGCTGCGCCCCGGAGATATTCTCGGCGCACTCACTGGCGATGCCGGGCTCGATGCCAATGACATCGGCAAGATCGACGTGTTCGCTACGCGCGCGTATGTGGCCATCCGTCGCGATCTTGCAAACAAGGCGCTGGAGCGGCTGCGCGCGGGCAAGATCAAAGGGCGTAATTTCAGGGTGCGGTCGTTGCAGTGAATCCATCGCACGGCAAATGTCTCCCTCCCCTGCTTGTCCCAAAAAGGGGACGCCGTGCGGTCTCAGGGGGAGGAGCCAACGTCCCGCGTCCCCAACCATCGGCCCATTCAGCCCGCCAGGCAGCGTAGTAAGGTGCCCGTTCCACTGCCGCCCGGATGATGCCTGTGTCCCGCCGAACCCTCTGCCTTGCTGCGCTGATCACTGCCACCTTCGCCTCCCAGGCGACCGACCTGCCCGTTGTGCCGCGCGAGCAGCCGTCGCTGCAGGCCCTGGCCACGGCGCCAAGCGAGGCGGAGCTGCACGCCACCATCGAGAAGCTGGTGGGCTTCGGCACCCGGCACACGCTGTCGGACACCAAGTCAGACAAACGCGGCATCGGTGCCGCACGTCGCTGGGTGAAGTCGCGCTTCGAGGAAATTTCGCGCGAATGCGGCGGCTGCATCGAGGTCGTGACGCCATCGCAGATGTTTACCGGCAAGCGTGCTCCGCAGCCCACGGAAGTGATGGACGTAGTGGCGATCAAGCGTGGCAAGGGCGACCCCAAGCGCGTCATCGTAATGACCGGTCACCTCGACTCGCGCGTCACCGATGTGATGAACAGCACCAGCGACGCGCCCGGCGCCAATGACGATGCCTCCGGCGTGGCGGCCCTGATGGAAGCGGCGCGCCTGCTGTCGAAGCAGGACAACGACGCCACCCTGGTCTTCGCCGCGCTCTCCGGTGAAGAGCAAGGCCTGTACGGCGGCAAGGTATTGGCCGACTACGCCACGGCCCAGGGCTGGCAGGTGCAGGCGGACCTCAACAACGACATCGTCGGCAACAGCCACGGCCAGAACGGCGTGCTCGACAACACCACCGTGCGCGTGTTCTCCGAAGGCACCAAGAGCAACGAGACGCCCGAGCAGGCCAAGTACCGCGCCTATCACGGCGGCGAGGTCGATTCGCCCTCGCGCAATATCGCCCGCTATATGGAACAGATCGCCTCGAATTACCTGCCCGACCTGCGTGTCCATATGGTCTATCGCACCGACCGCTATAGCCGCGGTGGCGACCAGGTACCCTTCCTCGAAGCCGGCTATCCAGCGGTCCGCGTGACCGAGGGTCACGAGGACTACACGCGCCAGCACCAGGATCTGCGCACCGGACATACGGATCAGGATCGGAATATCCACTACGGCGACACCATCGACGGCGTGGACTTCCGCTATCTGGCGCGCGTGACCGCACTCAACACCGTGACGATGGCCGCACTCAGCCGGGCACCGGCTCCGCCGACCGGCGTGAGCATTGAAGGCGCACTCGCCACCGACACGACCGTGCACTGGAAGAAGGTGCCGGGCGCCACTGGTTATGTGGTGCATTGGCGCGATACCACCGCGCCGCAGTGGCAGTACAGCCGCTCAGTGGGAGATGTCGATTCCGCCGTCATCAAGGATGTGGTGATCGATGACTGGTTCTTCGGGGTGTCGGCAGTGTCGGCGGATGGCTATCAGAGCCCGGTGGTGTTTCCGGGCGACGCGGGGAGCTTTGAGCGCTCGCCCGCCGCCAGCGCCGCTGCGAAAACCGGGGCCCCGTGACGTTTGCTCTTTCCCAGCGTCAGGGTTCGCCCTGACGCTGATGTGAGTAAGCCGTTGCTCGTCATACCAGCGGAAGCAGCCCTTCGGCGGTTGAGAACCGCTGGGTTGGCGGCATCTTCCGGACCCGTTGAACAGGCCCTAAGATCATCCCCGTCGCCGCGCCAAGGGGGAACGGTGGCCGCGTCCCGGCGGACGCGTATCAACGGACGATATCCAAGGGGAAGCTCCATCGTTGTCGGTCGCGCACACCGGCCACCGTAGCCGGTGAAAACGCCCGGCGTCGCGTGGCGATTCCTGGAGCGTGGCTGATGACCTACCCGGAAATACGCCATCCATCGAACCGCACGCCTCCCACCTGGGACGGCACGCTTCCCGATGCTTCGCCACCTCCTATGCCACCACGGGCACCCGCGCCTCGCTCCGGCTATATCGCGGCGCACTGGAGGGGCGAGCTGTCGTTGGCGGAGTCGTATTGGCTGAACGGTGTTCTGCTTGGCGTGGCGATGGTCATCCTCGAGTCGGCCCTGCTGGCCTGGATGAAGAACAGCCACCCGTCGCTCACCAGCGTGTTGGTTATTGCGGCCATCTATGGCGCGGCGCGACTGATCATGTCCGTGTGGCAGGTGGTTGGCATCCTGCGTTCGGCGGCGCTCAGTGGCAGTCGCTGGGCCGTCGTCGTGAACATCCTGATGGTGCTGGCCATCCTTGCGGCGCTGGGCCGGCTACCGACGCAATGGCATAACCTGCAGGGTCTTGCACAGGGCGCAGCGGAACAGCGCCGGCTGAGTCACTACAAGATCGGGCTTGATCCTTCCGGCGATGCCATCCTGGCCCAGGGCACGATCGGCGTCGACTACGCCAAGGGCATCGCCGAGGCGTTCACTGCGCATCGGGACATCCACCGCCTGGTACTGGACAGCCTGGGTGGCGATGTCGACAACGGCATGCAATTGCATGATTTCCTGGTTGCGCATCCGGATATCTCGGTCGAGGTCGATCACTTCTGCGCGAGCGCCTGCACCTTGGCCTTCATTGGCGGCACCGAACGCCTGGTGTCAGTCAACGCTACGCTCGGCTTCCATCAGATGCATTCCATGATCGACACGCGCTTTTCGGCCGACTACACCGAGAGCAAGCAGGAGGCGTTCAAGTCACTACTCGCCAAACGAGGCGCTTCCGAGGACTTCATCGGCCTGGCGTTCGCCAAGCAAGGCAATGATATCTACGCGCCCAATGCGGATTCGCTGTTCGCCAATCACATCATTACCGGGCTTCGCCTCGATGACCGCGTCGTATCAGCGGGCCAGTGGCGCACGGAGCAGTTTCTCTATGCGTACTACCGCAACGCCAACACGAAGCGCATGGGCGATGCGCTGACCCTGATCCGCACGCAGATGCCGCAGATCTACGATGCATGGGTTCAGCGCAACCTGCACATCCAGCAGGAGCCAGGCCGCCAGCAACGGCTGACCGACTACAACACGGCGCTGTGGCATACGCTGCATGCAGCGCGCAATGCCGCCATGCACACCGTTACGTCGGATCATGTGCGCGGCTTTACCATGGGCTGGCGCGACATGCTTCTGCATATGAGCAAGCGCCTTTCCGCCAACGCCTGCGGCCGCTATCTCTCCGGCTTGCCAGTTGATGCCGGGAAAGAGAATGATGCGATCTATCGCGCCAATAGCGAGAGTTATGTCGACCTACTGACCGACAACGATCGCGCGCGCAGCATGACGATCGACTGGTCGCTCGGTGCACGCGAGCTCGCGCAGGTGCGCAGAAACGTTGGGCAATCGGTGTCCATGCAGCCAGGTGGCGATATCTACGCGCTCACTTGCCAGCGACAGATCGCCCTGCTCGACGGATTGCTGGGGTTGCCGGGCGCGGGAAGCGACATGGCACTTCGTACGCTGTTTACCCAGGGCCAATAAACACGGCTAGTCGTCGTTATCGAGCCTCACGCCCAACGCGGCGAAACGGCGTAGTCCATCGCTGCTGGGTTGCAGCGCTCGGCTTTCCGCGCGACGTCTCAGCCAACCGGCGTTGAGCAGGGTGTCGGTAAGCGATACGCCCAGTGGACCGCCGATGTGCAGGCGACGCTCACTCCAGTCGAGGCAGCCGCGTCCACGCAGCTTGAGCAGATCCTGCACGGCAATCGTATCCAGCCCCGCGGCGATCAACGCGTCCGCGCCATCGGGCAACAGATGCAAGCCATCACTCACGGTATGCAGATAGCCACGGGCCAGCATTGCATCGCACAGACTCACCCCCAGACGCCCGGCGAGATGGCGATAACAGGTGCGCGCCAGACGCAGCGGGCCGTCGACGCCGGCCGGAACCGGTAGCGTCGGTCGCAGGCGCGGTATGGCCAGCGCTTCAAGCATGGCGGATACCTCGTCACTGGCCAGCCGGTAATACCTGTGGCGACCCTGCACATGTACCGCCAGCAGGCCGCCTTCCAACAGACGCTTGAGATGCGCGCTCGTCGTGGCAGCGCCCACTCCCGCTGCGCGCGCCAGCTCCCCGGCAGGGCGTGCCGTGCCGTCGATCAGCGCTAGCAGCATCGCCGCACGCGCCGGCTCGGCCAGCAGGGCGCCGATTTCGGCCAACTGGTAGCGACTAGGGGACACGGTATCGTTCATGCGTGCAGTCTAGCCCTGCTGCGGCGACCGATAGTTCGCTCACGCACGAAACATCGTCCATGTCACGGCCCGCACACTACCGCCATGGACCAATACCGCGCCCCCGATAGCATCGTCATTCATCCCTCCATTCTGTATTTCGGTACGCCAGTCGTGCTCATCAGCACACGCAATGCGGACGGCTCGACCAACATCACCCCGATGTCATCCGCGTGGGCGCTGGCCGATCGCGTGGTGATCGGACTTGCCGCCGGCGGACAAGGCGTAGCCAATCTCCAGCGCGAACGCGAATGCGTGCTCAACCTCGCCAGCGAAGACTTGCAGGAAGCCACCGAGCGCATGGCGCCGACCACGGGAAGCGATCCCGTGCCTGACTGGAAGCAAGTCAACGGTTACCGTCACGTGGCCGACAAGTTTGCACTGGCAGGATTGCACGCGGTCGCTTCGCACGAGGTGTCGGCGCCACGGATCGCCGAATGTCCGCTGCAACTCGAGGCACGGGTGGCGCTGATGGTAGAACGGCCGGTCGACGACTGGCGCCATGGTCCTGGTGGTTATGTGATTGCCGAGTTGCAGGTTCTACGCGTGCACGCCCATGAAGACATCGTCGTGCCAGGTACACAGCACATCGATCCCGTGCGCTATCAACCCTTGTTCTATCTCTTTCGCCACTACGTCGGTCGGGGCACGGGGCTCGGCAAAACCTTCAAGGCCGAAGTGTGAAGCCCGCGCCCGCTCTCGTCGTTACAGCAGCGTGACCAGGGCCGCCACCCAGACCAGCGCCGCACCCATGGCGAACGTGCGGCGCGCGGCGTTGATGCGTTCCGGACTCTCGTCCTCGACCGGCGTGGTGGCGATCCACGGTGTCGATAGCAACACGGCGAAACCGATGAAGGCGATCACGATGACGACTACATCATGCCAACGCCATGGCAGCGGCTCGTGCACGCCCCAGTAAGCGAGGAACGCCATGCCCATGGCGCACAGCGTGGCGGAAGCCGAACACAACCCAACGACTGAACCTGTTGGCGCGCGCATGCCACATGCCTCCGGAAGCTGGCGGTGATGCTGGTAGAGATTACTGCAGGCGGCCGTGAGGCCACGGTCGCTTTGCATCCCTTTCGCCACGCCGCGCAGATCTTCAATTTTTGTGAAATTCACCCGACCGACGAGCGCAAACACATAAATTTCAGTGCGCCGACCGAATCCGCAAAAAGACGGCCAAAATCTCGGCGGGCCGATAGAAACGGGCTTCGACGGGCATTCGCTTTCGCATGCCTGACGATCGCATCGACAATCCCCACTTTCCGCTGAACAAAACCGTGCGCGCCGATGAAATGGGTCAACCGCGCATGTCCAGTGCCGTTTTTCCGCCTGTGCCATCCGACATCCGGATGGCCACAGGGGCACCACGCTCTACGGCATGGGGTAGTTCTACCCCAAGGGCGAGTGCACCCTGCTCCAGCTAACCCTGACACTGAGGAAAAAAGCCATGCAGACCAAGATGACGTCGCGTTTCAGCCTGATCGGTTTCACGATGGCCGCTGCGCTCGCGAGCGCAGGTGCCATGGCACAGTCCACTGCGCAGGACGTGCCGGGCCACCCCCGCGTCAACGAAGTGAACCAGCGCCTCGACAACCAGCAGAACCGCATCCAGGCCGGCGTGGCCGATGGCCAGCTCAACGCCAAGCAGGCGGCTCGTGACGAGAAGCAAGACGCCAACATCGCCCAGCGCGAAAGCGCCGACGAAGCCAAGCACGGCGGTCACCTGACCAAGAATGAGCAGAAGAACCTCAACAAGTCGCTGAACCAGGACAGCAAGCGCATCCACAAGCAGCGCGAAAAGTAATCCTGACGCGGGCCGGTGGCCCGACCGGTGGTCGAAGCGGTAACGCTGCAGCGTTACTCGCCTCGACCATCGACAGTTTCAAGACCGTCAACGGCCCGGCTCACTTCCGGGCCGTTGGCGCATGTGGCAACCGGCAATTCCGACCCGACCCATTTGAAGGCTGCAACTTCCAGCACTGGTCTGCCCGCCTGGAAGTGAGAGTATCCGCCGACGTCATTCACGACCGGAGGGGTTATGCGTAGCAGGATTCTCGCGTTCGCTTGCTTGAGTGCCTTGATCGTGGGAACGGCCTACGCCGCCGACCCGACGAGTGCCAAGCCGCAGTACGGCAGCTGGGGCTTTGATCAGGCGGGCGCCAACCTGGCGACCAAGCCGGGTAACGACTTTTTCCGCTACGCCAATGGCACCTGGCTGGATAACACGCCCATCCCCGCTGACAAGGCGGCCGTAAGCCTGCGACTGGCGATGACCGACCTCACCCAGCAGCGCCTGCACGACATCATGGAGGCGGCGGCGCATGGCCATCCTTCGCCCACCTCACTGGACGGCAAGGTGGGTGCGTTCTATCAATCCTTTATGGATGAGGCGCGCATCAATGCGCTCGGCGCCAAGGCCATCGCGCCGCAGCTCGATGCCGTGCGCAAGGCCAGCACGCGCGACGCGCAGGCCGCCTTGATGGGTCGCACCAACGTAGATTTCGAAGGCGCCCTGTTCAATCTCGTCTTCGATGTAGACCTCAAGGACACCAAGCACTATGCGGTATACGTCACCCAAGCGGGCCTTGGCTTGCCGGATCGTGACTATTACCTCAAGCCGGAATTCGCCAAGCAGAAGACGGCCTACCAGGCTTATGTCGCTCAGTTGCTCACACTGGCCGGCTGGCCGCAGCCCGAGGCGGCGGCGAAAGACGTCGTGGCTTTTGAAACCGCCATGGCGCAAGCCAGCTGGAGCAAGGTCGAACAGCGCGATCCCGTGGCCATGTACAACCCCATGAGCGTGGCCGAGCTGCACAAGCTGGCGCCGGGCTTCGACTGGTCCGCTTACCTGAAGTCAGCCCAGCTGGGCGACCTCAAGCGCATCGTGGTCGGTGAAAAGACGGCGATCCCGAAACTCGCCGAACTGTATGCGCATACGCCGGTGTCTACGATCCAGGCCTGGCAGGCCGCGCGCATCGCCGACAACGCCGCGTTCTACCTGTCCCAGCCGTTCCAGGACGCGTACTTCGACATGCACAACAAGACGTTGTCCGGCCAGCAGCAGATGTCCGCGCGCTGGAAGCGGGGGGTCCAGGCCGTATCGGGCGGCGACTGCGGCGTGGGTGAACGCCTGGACTGCTTCGGCAACCTGAGTTGGGGCGTCGGCGAGCTGTATACGGACAAGTATTTCCCGGCATCTTCGAAGACCAAGATCGAAGAGCTGGTGGCCAATCTCAAGGCGGCATATCGTGTCCGCATCGAGAAGCTCGACTGGATGGGTCCGCAGACCCGCCAGGAAGCGCTGCGCAAACTGGACACGTACACCATCAAGGTCGGCTACCCCGATCACCCGCGCGACTACTCGAAGGTGGACGTGCGTAGCGATGACCTGGTCGGCAATGTGTTGCGCGCGGCGGAGGCGGACTGGGCGTTCTACGTGAATCGCCTCGATGGTGCGGTGGATCGCAGCGATTGGACCATGTCGCCGCAAACCAACGATGCGTACAACGGCTCGCTGCGCGACATCGTCTTTCCCGCGGCCATCCTGCAGCCGCCGATTTTCGATCCGAACGCCGATTCCGCGATCAACTACGGTGCCATTGGCGGCGTCATTGGTCATGAGCTCACGCACGGCTTTGACGACGAGGGACGCAAGATCGACGCCGATGGCGCCTTGCGCGACTGGTGGACCGAAGCCGACGGCAAGGCGTTCGAGCAGCGCGCCAAGCAACTCGGCGCGCAGTACTCCGCCTTCGAACCGCTGCCAGGCGTGCACATCAACGGTGATCTGACCATGGGCGAGAACATCGCCGATCTCGGTGGCCTCACGTTGGCGCTGGATGCCTATCACGCGTCACTGCAGGGCAAACCCGCACCCGTAATCGATGGACTGACCGGCGATCAGCGCGTGTTCCTTGGCTGGGCGCAGGCATGGCGCGGCAAGCTGACCGACGATGCGATCCGTCGCCAGGTCACCAGCGATCCGCATTCGCCGCGAGCCTTCCGCGTCAACGGGCCCGTGCGCAATCTCGATGCCTGGTATCAGGCCTTCGGTATCCAGCCCGGCGACAAGCTGTATGTCGCTCCCGCCGATCGGGTCCGTATCTGGTGATTTGTTACTGATCGGCTCCCAAGCACCCGTCTGCCCTTCTCTTTGCGAGAAGCGCAGACGGACGGGGAATGAATGACGTTTGGACGTCCGAAACTACCCACGCAGATCAAGCCAAGGGACCCGTCTCGGCCTGGAACTGAATTCTCGTCGACGCGGCCGTTCTTCATGATGCAACGACTAACCGGCTGAGCGTGCAGCCTCGACCAGCGCGCGTGCCGAGGTCTGCAGGACTCGCGTCGCGTCGTCGGATACCAGCAGGTCCGAGCTGACGAAGGCACCGTTGACCAACAAGGCCAGTTGCGCAGCTAAAACATCTGGATGGGCCACGTCGAGCCGCCGCGCGATGGCATCGAGGCGCGAGCGGAGCCCCTGCATATGCGCGCGGGCTACCTGTCGCGCTGGATGATCCTGTTCCGGAAATTCGGCAGCGACGTTGATCTGCGGACAGCCGCGATAGTTCGAGCGCGACAGCCGCTCCCCTATCCAGCGCATATGGGCCGCCAACTCGCCAGCCGGGTCAGTCGCGTACTTAGCCGCAACGTCGTCCCAGGTCGCCCAGAAGTCGACATCCTCGCGCTGCAGGAAGGCGACGACCAGATCGTCTTTCGTGCGGAAGTGTCGATACAGGCTCGTCTTTGCCACGCCAGCCTGCTCGACCACCAGGTCGACGCCAACGGCTCGGACGCCTTGCCGGTAAAAAAGCGTGGACGCGCATTCGAGGATTCGTTCGCGCACATCCGACGAATCGACACCGGGCGCCTTGGGGTTTTTGACAGACGGAAGCGTAGTCATGGGGCAACAGGCCAACTTCGGTGTTGACATGGTACAGACCGTTCTGTAGCGTTACAAGAACAGACAGGTCTGTAGCGTCCAAACAGGGAGAGCGTCATGGTCAGGAACAACTCTGCCGTAGCCGTCTATGGCGCTACGGGTCATACGGGAACCTTCGTCATCGCCGAGCTTCTGCGCCGTGGCATACCGGTGGTCGCCGTGGGTCGCGATGTGTCACGCGTTCCGGCGGGTGTGACGTCGCGAATCGCGGCCATTGATGATGCGGCGGCCCTGGACCGGGCGTTCGCCGACTGTTCGGTGGTCATCAACTGCGCCGGTCCCTTCCTGGATACCGCGCCGCCGGTCGTAGAGGCTGCCTTGCGAGCGGGCTGCGCCTACCTGGATGTCACGGCAGAACAAGCCAGCGCGCTCTCGACCTTTGAACGCTATGACGAGCGTGCCCGGGCAGCGGGCATTGCCGTCATCCCCGCAGCAGGTTTTTACGGCGGCCTTGCGGATCTTCTCGCCAGTGCACTGGCTGGCGATCAGCCGATCGATGACATGACCGTGGCCATCGCACTCGATCACTGGTGGCCGACCAAGGGAACCCGCCTGACCGGTGAGCGCAATCGCGTGCCACGCGTCGTGCTCGAGAACGGCGGCTTGGTGCCTATGGCGATCGGCGGGACAAAGACCGCATGGACGTTCGATGCGCCGCATGGCGTTCAGGAAATGGAAGAAATGCCGTTCAGCGAGATCATCACCATCTCGCGTCATCTGGACGTGCGCAACCTGCGTGCTTATCTCAACGCGGCGTCCCTCGGCGAAATCCGTGACGCCGCCACACCCCAGCCGGCAGCCATCGACACTCTGGGTCGATCGGCACAGCAGTTCGTGATGGAGGTGCTCGCGCGTGACAGCACCGGTACTCGCCGCGCCGTCGCACACGGACAAGACATCTACGCCGTGACGGCACCTCTCGTGGTCGAGGCCGCCGCACGCATGCTCCAACCCTCGTTCGATCGAATCGGTACGCTCACGCTGGGGCAAGCCTTCGATGCCAAGGAGTTCCTTCGCGCCTTCGAACCTGAACACCTGATGTTCGCACTCCATGCGCTTTGATGCAGCAGGCTCAACCCAAGCACCCGAGGAGATATGACATGCAGCAGAAAGAACGCGCAGAGTTGTTGGCTTCCCTCCACCTCAAAGGTACCCCCGTCGTCCTGTACAACGCCTGGGATGCCGGCAGCGCCAGGGCCATCCAGGATGCGGGCGCCCGCGTGATCGGGACGGGCAGCTGGGCCGTTGCCGCGGCGCAGGGGTATGCCGATGGCGAGTCAATGCCTTTCGCCTTCGTCGAGCACATCGTTGCCCGCATCGCCGGCGCGGTCGATGCCCCGGTGACCGTGGATGTCGAGGGCGGCTATAGCGATGATCCACAGGTTTGTGCGGCCAACGTTGCGCGCTTGATGGACCACGGTGTGGTGGGCATCAACTTTGAGGACCGTATCGTCCACGGCAAAGGCTTGCATGGCGTTGACCGGCAGTGCTCGCGCATTGCGGCAATCCGCGCCATGGCCGACGCGCGGGGCGTGCCGCTGTTCATCAATGCGCGGACCGATCTGTTCCTTGGCACCGGGGTCAAGCCACCCGACGGCATGATCGAGGCCAAGGAACGCGCGGCCGCCTATGCGCGCGCTGGCGCTTCCGGTTTCTTCGTACCTGGTCTAGTCGACTTGTCTGCCATTCGGGATTTGTGCGACAGCGTAGAGCTGCCCTTGAACGTCATGGCGATGCCGGGACTTCCTCCTGCGCATGAGCTGGCGGATGCAGGTGTCGCTCGCATCAGTCACGGACCGGCCGCCTACTTGCTGGCCATGGAGGCCATACATCAGGCCGCTCGCGATATCCTGGAGGAACGGCAGGCGGCATGATTACCGTGCCCTTCGTGCGGATGTCCCAGCGAATGGCGTATGCAGCGCAAGACGAGTTTCGCGGAGTCGGGCTCCCGACTTATTGTAAGGCGCCTCACCCACCACGAGTAGAACCAGCACATGGCCGAACGCATGCGTGATTTCGCCCTGGAAGTCCATTTCTCGCGCTGGGAGTTCAAGGCGCGCTACAACATGGCCGCCTCGGATGTGCAAAGCCTCTCGCTTGACCAACTCTTGCAGCTGGCAACGCCCGAGGACCGGTCCGCGTTCGAGCACCTCAGCCTCGGCTATACCGAGACCTTCGGCTCGCCCGCGCTGCGTGATCAGATCGCGAAGTCGTATGACAGCGTGAAGGCCGACCAGATCATCTGCTTTGCCGGCGCGCAGGAAGGCATCTACATCGCCATGAAGGTGCTACTGGAGGCGCACGACCATGCGATTGTCATCGTGCCCAACTACCAATCCGCGGAAACCATCCCCTTGTCGGTCTGCGAAGTGACCGGCGTAGCACTGGATAGCGAGCACGACTGGCAGCTGGATATCGAAAAGCTTGCCGCGGCGATCCGCCCCAACACCAAGCTGATCTCGATCAATTTCCCCAACAACCCCACCGGTCACATCATTCCGCGCGCATCGTTCGATGCCATCGTCGAACTGTGCCGGCGGCACGGCCTATGGCTATTCAGTGACGAAGTGTATCGACTGCTTGAACGCGACCCCGCCAAACGGCTACCCGCGGCAGTCGACGCGTACGAGAAAGGCGTCTCGCTGAACGTGATGTCCAAGGCCTACGGCCTTGCGGGGCTGCGCATCGGTTGGCTGGCCTGCAAGGACCCGCGTGCGCTGGTGCAATGGGAGCGCTACAAGCACTACCTCTCCATCTGTAATGCAGCACCCTCGGAGCAACTGGCGCTGATTGCCCTGAAGGCGGGTGCGACGATTCTTCAACGCAGCCGAGGCATCATCGACAGCAACCTCACCGTACTAAATGCGTTCTTCGCGCAATTCCCCGGACTGTTCGACTGGAAGGTGCCTGATGGCGGTTGCATTGGCTTTGTCCGCTATCACGGCGAGGACGGTGTGGAATCGTTTACCCAAGACCTGGTCGAACAGGCAGGCGTACTGCTGTTGCCCGCAAGCGTCTATCGCTCGGAACTCCACGACGTGCCAACGAATGCCTTCCGCCTTGGCTTCGGGCGAACTTTTGTGCCACAGGGGGTGCAGGCAATGACCGATTGGTTGCGCGCTCGAACGGCCTGAGCACGGCACCGGCGAACGACCTCCTTGGGCTCGGCTATCACCAGAACATCGCGTGGTGCACCCAGGCATGATGTGCGCGTAGTGGAAGCGGCAGCACATTTACTACACGGCGATCGGTCGCTGTTCGCACCTGGTTGAAGAAAGGGGTGCGCAAACGCCTAATGATCCGACGCGCCGAGCTTCTTCAGTTCCTCAAGTGCCCTGCTTGCATCCTGGGCGGCCGCTTTTGCCTGCTCGGCTACGGCGCCGTCACCGCTATCGACGGCTTCGCCATAGAGACGCAGCGCCTTTCGGCGGCAGTCGAGGTAGCTAAGCAACGCCTGTTCAAGCGGGTGGCTCTTGTCGTCTGGCGTCAGTTGAGTCATGGCAAGCTCGTTGTATAGCGCGTTTTACTTCGGCAGCAGGTCGGTGTTGATGGTCTGCGGATGCGGGATGTCGTACGACGCTTCCCTGCGAGTCAGAACGGCCGTTCGTGTGACCCGCCGATGCGCACGTGGGTAGCGCCCATTTCGACGCGGCCGGCGATCGCCCATGGAAGCGAATGGGATGGCTCTGTGGCCATTCCATCGCTCTGGCCGAAACCGACTTTGAAGACCCGACACCCATCCGTCACCGGCTCGGGCGAGGGTGGGTTCCCTGCCGCAGCGAAAGTATCAATGGGTGTCGGACAATCGCTCGCGCCGCGCAGCTGCGCGGTTTCCTGGTGCTGCATGTCGCCCCCTGGCTGCTGCAACGAGATGTGGGCATGGGCCCCCACCGATTCGCATCAGCATGCCAGTGCGAAGGCTGTGGTGACAATAAGAAATTACGCGAGTCGCGCATGGCGGGCTTCCTGCCGCCCAGTGCACCACCCGGATCGCCCATAGGGCGACTCGGAGGTGCTCACTCAAAGCTTGATATACAGACGTCGCCGATCCATCGCGTAGACAATCAGCACCGCACGGCCGCGAAGACGAAAGCGGACGCGAGCGATGCTACGCACGAGCCGATCTCCAGCGCGATCGACACACCCACGACGAACGGGAGAAACGGAAACGCCGGCTCAGTCGGCGTACAGCCATTCCAGATCGAATGCTCCAGTGGCGCATTGACGTGGTCCCGATCACCGGGGTCGTTGACCAACAGCCTGGCCGCGACGGTACAGCCGCGCAGTGCATCTACTGCGCCGAGACGGCGCAACAGCGCTTTCGCGCTCTGAGCTTTCACGGCGTGGCCTTGGCGCCGACATCGACCGGCAATAGCGAGACCTTGCCTATGCCATACAGCGGCCCGGTGATCGGCGACGTGAAGACCAGGCAGAGATCGTGCACACCCGCCTGCGCGGCCAGCAGCCCCTGCAAGGTGAATTTCGACGGTCCCTCCTTGGGCAAGGGCAACGTGGCAAGCGTACGTCCCTTGCAGCTGCCGAGGCGCACGACCAGTTCGCCCTGCGGCGTCGTGGCCTTGTGCGACACCACCAGCTTGGCGTCATGCGCCAGCTGAAAATTGCGTGGCAGGCGCGCGATCTCGACGCTGATCGCTGGGATACTTTCCAGCTTGGCGGCTCGGTAAAGACGGCAATTGTCGAACACGTTGATAAGATACGTCGGCGACAGCGTGGTGGCATCAGGTGCGGGCTGTACGCGCAAGCGGAAATCGCTGCCTGGGCAATTATCCAGCTCGCCGGTAGTGCGACTGCGCAGCGCAGCCACGTCCAGCAAGCGCTCACGCACGCCCGTCAACGGCGTCCCGTCATCGGCGAGGGCCACCGCCTTCACCGTCGTCGGTAGCTTTACCACGAACGGTTCGACATACAGCGGCGAGCTGGCGCCTGGCACCGTGCCATCGGTCGTGTAGTGCAGGCTGCCGTACTTCGACTGGTTCGACAACGAGACGGCGGCGTGTCCGCTGCTGATCGCGGCATTTCGGTCCACCTCGATGGAAGCGGCAAACGCACTATCCGCATAGCCGATGCCCTGCTCCCGATACCGGGCAAGCTGGGCCGGCAGGCGATCGAGGAAGCCATGCCAATCGCGCGCTTCTGCCGGCGACCAGGCCGCTTCGGCCAGGGCATCCATACGCGGGAACACTGCATGCTCGATATGCCGGAGCGTCGGCATATGCTCCGTCCACATATTCGCCTGCATGCCGAGCACGTGCTTGGCCTGCCGGGTATCCAGCGCCTTCGGCACCGCTTCGAACGCGTAGTAGTTCTCCAGCGACATGGCAGGCAGGCGACCGGTGGTTTCATCGGCGCGATCGCTCTGCATCTGATCGAGATAGAGCTGCGGCGCGGGCGATAGCACCACGTCGTGACCCTGCTTCGCCGCATCGATGGCGCCCTGGGTGCCACGCCATGACATCACGGTGGCGCTGGCCGGCAAGCCCCCTTCGAGGATTTCGTCCCAGCCGATCAGGCGTCGGCCATGCGCGGCCAGGTACTGGCCCATCTGGCCGATGAACCAACTCTGCAACGCGTTTTCGTCTTTCAGCTTCAGCGCGCGCATACGCGCCTGCACGGCCGGCGAGGCTTTCCACTGGTCCTTGACCGCCTCGTCCCCGCCCACGTGGATATAGGTGGAAGGGAACAGGGCCATCACTTCGTCGAGCACGTTCTGCAGGAAGTGCACCGTGGCGTCATCGACGTTGTAGAGGTAAGGGTGCACGCCCCAGTCCGGTGACACGGGCGGGCGACGACCGGTGACACCGATTTCCGGATACGAGGCTACCGCGGCCTGCGCATGGCCCGGCATGTCGATCTCCGGTACGACCGTAATGTGGCGTTCGGCCGCATAAGCCACGATGGCGCGAATGTCGTCCTGCGTGTAGTAGCCGCCATAGCGCTGGGGTTCGCCGCCTTCGCCGGCATTGGGCGGCGTACGCCAGGCGCCGATGCCCGTCAGCTCGGGATAGCGCTTGATCTCGATGCGCCAGCCCTGGTCGTCGGTGAGATGCCAGTGCAGCACGTTGAGCTTGTGCTGCGCCATCTGGTCGATGATGGTGCGCACTTCGTCCGGCGTCTGGAAGTGCCTCGCGGAATCGAGCATCAGCCCGCGCCACGCAAAGCGCGGCTCATCGCGAATATGCACCGCGCCAAGCTTCACGTCACCAGTGCCGTGAGCGGGTGTCAGCAATTGCCACACGGTGATGGCGCCGTAGAACAGACCGCCTTCATCGCGAGCCGCCACTCGAACGCCCTGCGGCGTCACGTCTATCGTATAGCCTTCCGGACTCGCCACCGGTGCCTGTGGGTCCAGCTTGAACACGATGGCAGGCCCTAGCGCCTCACTATCCGTCACCTGCAGTTGCAGGTGACGCGTATGCGCGGTCAAGGCGACGAGATAGTCGGCCGTGCGCCGCGCAGCCTTGTCACCAGCGTCCACCACAACAGGCGTTTGCGCACTCACGTTGAAGGGCTCGCCGGCAAAGGCGACCTGCGCCGGCATCGGGATGACATCCAACGGCGCGTGTGAAGTGTCCGCGCCATGTGCGATCACGGCAAAACTCAACAGGGCAACACAGAGAAGGTGACGTGGCTTTCTCATCATGGTCTCGTGGTTGGTACGTCAATCGTAGGGAATGCCGATCACGGACAGATGCCAGCCATCACACGAGGACGTCTGGCAGGTTCGCGACAAACGCGGGAGGCGCGACCACCAGATCATGCCATGGCTTCATGCAACCTCACTCCTTTCGATCTTTTCGGGTCCCCGGAAGAAAAATCGGACCTGGCAAGACTGCCAGGTCCGTGGGGAGGGAAGCCAATGGCTTCAAATTTCCTGATGAAACGTGGAAGCAAAAAACGCAGGTCAGATCGAAAGCCGGGAGTCATGTCGCGAGCCACTCGGTTCAGGCCAAGAGTGACACGCCGTTTATCCCGATTCCGTGGCGAACTTCTCCCCTCGATAACTTGCGTGCTGCGTCGGCCGGGATTCGGGCGGGACCGTATCCGCGACATGAGCGCATGACGCTCGCCCCCGATGGGCCGAGGACGGGTATGACGCGACTGCGGATGGCCCATTCCGTGTACCGGAAACGAACCGTCTTGAGTAGCGGCCCGATGCGACTATCGTACGGTCGCACCAGCGGGTTCCCGTTCCTCGAAGGGGCCTGGCACGGCCAGGCCCCTCGACCCGCGGTTAGCGGCTTTAGAGCTTGAACTGCAGCTTCAACATGAACTGGCGACCCGTGACGTACTCAGCCGACATCTGCGTCTTGCTGCCCAGGTACGCGTAGTACTTGGAGTTGAGCAGGTTGAGCATGTTGAGGTTGAGCGACAGGTACTGGTTGATCTGGTAACCCAGGGTGGCGTCCAGTTCCTTGAACCCGTCGATGTACGTCGCCGGTGCGCCGGCCACATAACCGCCAGCGAGGTAGCTGGAGCGGTAGCTGTAGGCGAGGCTGGCGGTGTACGGGCCTTCCTCGTAGTACGGAGCGATGGTGTACGAGTTCTTGGAGTTGTACGGCAGCGCGCCGTTGTTATTGGTATGCGCGTCGGAGTACGTGTAGTTGGCACGCAGACCGAAGCCGTAGGCATAGACCTGCTGGTAGGCCAGGGTGCCGCCCTTGACCGTGGCGCCGCCACCGTCGACCGGCGCGGTGACGTTGTAGTTACAGATACCCGCCGTGGTGCACTGGCCGGTGGCGATCAACGATGCGGCATTGATCTGGTAGCCCGGCAGCGTCCAGGAGCCGTTGACACGCTGCTGCATCGTCGCTTCATTGACGATGTAGTTGAGCACGTTCTTGTAGAAGAACGAGACCGCCACCAGGGAGTGCGGGTCGAAATACCACTCGGCCGAACCATCCCAGTTGACCGAACGATACGGACTCAGGTTCGGGTTGCCGGCGACGGCCGTCAACACGGTGTCGTTGGCGGCGAAATACGGCGCCATCTGGTTGAACGGTGCGTAGGCAATGGTTTCCGAGCCGGCGCCGCGCAGGATGATGTCCGGCGTGACGTTATAGGCGATGTTGAGTGCCGGCAGCCAGTTGTTACGCGAACTGTCCTGGGTGAGATAGCCAAAGCCGGCCGGGAAATTGCACGGGTACACGTCGGCAGAGGCGCACGAGGCCGGAATGACCCAGCCGCTGCTGCTGTTTTCGGTATGCACGTAGCGCACACCGATATTGCCACGCAAATTGTCGTTGCCGAAGTTCGCCTGCAGGTAGCCCGAGGTGTTCTTCTGCTGCACGGCGAAGGTGTTATCCCAGAACGAGTTCGGATCAGTCGCCGAGCCGAAGCCAGGCGAATTGGTGACGGCGTCGAAGATGGCCTGCTGGCCCATCGTCTGCACGTGCTCGATCGAACTCTGGCTCAGGCCCAGGCTGCGCGAACCGTCCAGGTTGCTCAGGCCGCCAAAGCCGATCTGGTTGAGCGTCAGCCCCTCAGCGCCCGTGTAGACGTTAAGCGTCTGGCTTTCCGTATGATCGACATAACGAGCGCCGACCTGCACGCTGTTGAGGAAGCTGTCGAAATCCTTGGTGAAGTCAAGCTGGCCATACCCATCCCTGGCCTTGTAAAGCTCTTTACCCAGGTTGCCGCCCCAGCCGTTGTCCGCCCAGTAGTTGGGATTGTTGGCCGTGGACGGATCGGTGAACTGCGGGCCCTTGCTCAGGCTCCAGTTGAAGGCACCGCCGTAGAAGATTTCCTTGACGGCCTGCTGCATCGGGTTGCGCGAGTCGCTCACGCCGCCCTGGCCATGCAACTGCCAGCCATCACCCTTGTAATCGAGCTGCAGGTCGGCACCCTTGGTGGTGACATGCGAGATGCGCGCATTATTGTCGGTGAAGGTGTGTGCGGTACTGGTGCAGTTGAGGCTGTTCAAGCACGGCGTGCCGGCCTGGGTGCCGCTGGTGATGATGCCGTTGGGGCCTTCGGTAAGCGAAGTGATGCCGCTCGGGCTGTTAGTGGCCCACGGATACATCGACTGGTTGACGTTATCCAGGTTGTCCCTGGAGTACATCAGGGACAGGTTGGAGGTGAAGCTCTGGGTCGGAGCCCACTCGAGGTTGGTGGTGACACTATCGCGCTTCTCGACCTGCTGGAAGTTGGTCGCCGAAACCTGATTCGGCATCATGTCGGTGCCTTTGATGGTGCCGGCATTCAACTGATTTTGGATCGCGTTGTTGCCCGCGGCGAGCGCGGCGGTATTCACCGAGGCCACCGAAGAATAGCCGTAGTTCTCCAGACCCTCGCGATTGTTGAACTGCTCAAAGTGCTGCGCAGAGACGTTGAAGCCAAAGGTCTTGTCGGCGTTATGCCAGTTGTAGAAGATCGAGGCCTCCGGACGGGTGCTGTCGACCATGTCGTTGTAGTTGATGCCGACCGAACCGGAGACCGTGTTCGAAGGGGCATCGAGCGGCTTGACCGTGTGCATGTTGATGAGGCCGCCCATCGCGCCTTCCGGCAGGCGAGCCTCGATGCTCTTGTAGACCTCGATGGCGCCGATCACTTCCGGCGACAGCAGCGAGAAGTTGAAGCCGCGGTTCGGGCTGTCGTCATACAGCCACACCGCCTGCGCCACCGGGTGGCCATCGAGCAGGGTCAGGTTGAGGCTGGGGTCCATGCCGTTGATGCTGACGCGCTGCGTCGCACCGAGCTGGCGATCCAGGGTCACGCCCGGAATCTGCGCCAGCGCCTCGGCCACGTTACTGGCCGGGAACTTGCCGATATCCAGCGCGGTAACCGCATCGACGATGGCGTCGGCGTTGCGCTTGGTATCCATCGACGCCTGCAGGCTGGCGCGGATGCCGGTCACGGTCACGGTGGCGAGCTGCTTTGCCTTGGCCTGATCCGCGGTGGTTTGCTGGTCCGTTGTTTGCGCCGGGCTGGGAGCCGCGGCAGGGCCGGACTGCTTGGTGGCGTCTTGCGCGTGAAGCGAGCCAGCCAAACAGAGACCGGTGATGATGCTTACTGCTAGCAGTGTTTTGCGATGTGACATGGTTTCCTCCCCTCGAAGGCATATCGGCAGCGGATGTATGTGGGTCGTCCGGCTGCTACGTGGCTGTCTGGGCTTGATGCCCGGTTCAGTGCTACGAATGTGCGGTGTTACGTTGGTGCTGCGTTCTCCCCCAAGCTTGTCTGTTGGCCATCCAGATACAGTCCGGCTGCGCCAATCACGCCAAGCTGGCCGTGCTCCATCAGTCGTACAGGAACCTGCTGCAAGAAGGCGCGCATCACCCCCTTGTTGAAGAAGCGCTGCCGAAAGTTGCTGGCGAGCAACACATCGCGGATCTGCGGCAGGATGCCGCCGGCCAGGAACACGCCACCACGCGCGCCATAAAGCAGCACCAAGTCGCCGACAAAACTGCCGAGCAGACTGCAGAACACGTCAAGCGCCTCGACGGCCGCGGCATCGCTGCGATCGAGCGCGGCCTGGGTCACCTGGCTGGGAACGGTCAGCGTCGGCGCCTGTTTGCTCAGTTCGCAGATCGCGCGATAAAGGTTGAGCAGGCCCGGACCGGACAAGGCGTGCTCGAACGATACGTAAGCGCGATCGCGTGCGAGATAACGCAGGATCTCGATTTCGCGCTCATTGCCCGGCGCCAGTGCGATCTGCCCCGCTTCGGTCGCCAGCACGGTGGCGCGGGGATAGCCCGGCAGCAGCACGGCCGAGCCGAGCCCGGTGCCCGGTCCCATCACCAGCACCGGACCGGCGGCAGGCGCAGCTGCGGTCTCGATCACCGGGGTCGTATCGGCCTGGGCCAGGAACTGCGTGGCATAGGCCACCGCTTCGAAATCGTTGATGACCGCGAGCTGGTCGATGCCGAGGCTGTCGCGAATGTCCCGAATGGACACCGGCCAGGGCAGGTTGTCGTTGACGATGGCGTCGCCCAGCACATAGCCGGCGCTGGCCACCGCACAGCGATGCACATGGACGGAACGATCGAGCTGGTCGACGAAGTCTTTCAGTACCGCCGTCAGGCTCGGCCAGTCGGCGCAGGCGTAACGGTGATACTGCAGCACGGTGACGGGGCTCTGGCCATCCGGGCGCTGGCTTACCAGCCCGATGCGCGCATGCGTGCCGCCGACGTCTGCCGCGAGAAACACATCGCCCTGCGTCGCCAGCTTGCGCGCACTGCCGTGGTTGGCCACTTCCCCCACATTCCCTCCCGTCATGTGTTCGTCACGCCTTTGTCAAACGTGGCTTGTTTTGGCCGGAGTCTGGGAATGGATGACAACGTTGTCAACAGGACATTTTTCCTAACCGTCGCGGCCGCCTGCTGCGCCGCAGCAACGAGATCAATACGCTCTGCTCAGGACACTTGTTAAAACCTCATAAATACCGGGCTGGCGCGGTTTGACCGGGAAATGACAGCGCTAGACAATGGTTTGCGGCGGCGCGCCATGGACTGCATGCGGCGGCGTACCATGTAGCCTGAGCAGCCAGCACTGCGCCTGACAGTGAGGCGACAGTAATTGACAACGTTGCTAGTTAACGCGGATAAACAGCGCGGGGAAGTCATGGCCATCGGCCATGCAGTCAGTCATCGGAAACCCGCGGGGAGTCCTTACACCATGTCGTCACCATCGCTCGCCGCCGGCGAGTCGCGATCTTCCAGCCTGGTACCGATGCTGATCATCGGCGTGCTGTTCTTCATCTTCGGCTTCGTCACCTGGCTCAATGGCCCGCTGATCACCTTCGTCAAGCTCGCTTTCAACGTGGATGACGTGTCGGCCTTCCTGGTGCCGCTGGTGTTCTATTTCTCGTACTTCTTCCTGGCCATTCCGTCATCGAGCGTGCTTCGCCGCACGGGCATGAAGAAGGGCATGGGCCTTGGCCTGTTCGTCATGGCCATCGGTGCGGTGATGTTTGGCCAGTTCGTCAGCATGCGGATCTTCTTCGGCGCTCTGGTCGGCCTATTCGTGATTGGCGCGGGACTCGCGCTGCTGCAGACGGCCTCCAATCCGTACATCAGCATCCTTGGCCCGATCGACAGCGCCGCGCAGCGCATAGCGTTCATGGGCATCTGCAACAAGATCGCAGGCGCGCTGGCGCCGTTCGTCTTTGGTGCGCTGGTGCTGTCGGGTATCGATACGTTCGACCAGCAAGTGAAGGCGGCGCCCACGCCCGAAGCACGCGAAGCGCTGCTCAATGCCTTCGCCGCCAAGGTGCACATGCCGTACATGATCATGGCGGGCCTGCTGGTGCTGCTGGCGATCTGGGTGGTGCGCTCGTCGCTGCCGGAAATCAAGCCGTCGGGTGCCAATAGCGAAGCGGAAATCGGCCACGACAAGGGCGGCATCTTCAGCTTCCCGCATCTATGGCTGGGCGTGCTGTGCCTGTTCCTCTATGTCGGCGTGGAAGTGATGGCGGGCGACGCCATTGGCACGTATGGCCAGGGCTTCGGACTGCCGCTGGATGAGACCAAGCATTTCACCTCGTTCACCTTGGTAGCGATGCTGGCAGGTTATCTCGCTGGCCTGGCCTTCATCCCTCGCGTGATCTCGCAGCAGGGCTACCTCGCTGTGTCGGCCGTGCTGGGTGTGCTGTTCACGGTCGGCGCCTATGTCACGCACGGCTATGCCTCGGTGGCGTTCGTCGCCGCCCTGGGATTTGCCAATGCAATGATGTGGCCGGCGATCTTTCCGCTGGCGATCAAGGGGCTAGGCAAGCTCACCGAGCGCGGTTCGGCCCTGCTCATCATGGCCATTGCGGGCGGTGCACTCGTGCCGCAACTTTTTGTGCACCTGAAACAGCATTTCAACTTCCAGCTGGTATTCCTGCTGCTGATGGTGCCCTGCTATCTGTACATCCTTTATTACGGATTGAAGGGCCATCGCGTAGGCCAGCACGTCTCCTGAGTGGGTAAGGCGGCGGACCCGGTGTCACGCCGCCGACTTGCTTCCACCCGCTGGGCTACGATGCCCTTCTCGTTCTGCCGGAGTTCCCCTGTTGCGCAACCCCACCATCAAGGACGTCGCCAAGCGTTCGGGCGTTTCGCTCAAAACGGTCTCACGCGTGATCAACCGGGAGGCCTCGGTACGCGCGGATACGCGCGAAAAAGTCGAGCGTGCGATCGAGGCGCTGGGCTACCAGCCCAATCTCTCGGCGCGCGGTTTGCGCAGCACCCACGCCTATGCCATCGGCCTGGTCTACGACAACCCCAACGCCCATTACGTGATCAGCATGCAGGACGGCGTCCTGTCGGCCTGCCGTGAGCGAGGCTATGGCCTGCTGATCCATCCCTGCGATTCCTCGTCCCCGAATCTTGCCGACGAACTCTGTTCGCTGGTCGAGCGCAATCGCCTCGCCGGCCTGGTGCTGGCACCGCCGATGTCCGAACAGGCGGAGCTGATCGACCAGCTGACCGAAAACGACATCAGCTTCGTGCGCATCATTTCCTCGCGCGAAGATCCGCATGATGGTTCGCCCTGCGTCTACATCGACGACCGCAGTGCGGCCTATGCGATCACCGAACACCTGATCCAGCTCGGTCACACGCGCATCGGCTTCCTGTGGGGCGAACCGCACCATCGTTCCAGCCCGGAGCGCTATCAGGGTTATGCCGACGCGCTGAAGGACTACGGCGTGCCGCTGGACAAGAAGCTGGTGCTGCCGGGTCGCTATGCGTTCGACGATGGTTTCCGCGGTGCGCGCAAGTTGCTCGCGCTCAAGGATCCACCGACGGCGATTTTCGGCAGCAACGACGAAATCGCCGCTGGCGTGCTTGCCGCTGCGCGCTCCAGCGGCATGGATGTGCCGTGGAATCTGTCGATCGCCGGTTTCGAGGACAGCCCGTTCTCCAAGCAGGCCTGGCCTGCGCTGACCACCGCGCGCCAGTCGACCAGCGAGATCGGACAGCATGCTGCCTTGCAGCTGATGGCCGAGCTGCAACACAAGACAGGCACCGCTGCCGACATGCCGTCCAACGAATGCTTTATTCCCGAACTGGTGGTTCGCGGTTCCACCGCACCGCCACCCACATCGGCGCCGCGCAAGGGCTGACGGCGCGCGAAGCACGCCCTCCCCCGCGGCCGGCGCCCACACGCAAGCCATCGAGACAGCCATGAAAGAAGCCAGTTCCACCCTGATGTTCCGCGAGGCCCACGAGTCGGCCGCGGTGGTCGAGCGCCAGCTGCGTGAGAACGCCGACGTGCTCAAGTCGCTGGGCGAACAACTGCGCGCGAAGCCGCCGCGCTTCATCGTCACGTGCGCGCGCGGCAGCTCCGATCACGCCGCTGCCTACGCCAAGTATGTGTTCGAGACGCGCCTTGGCCTAATCACCGCATCGGCGTCGCCATCAATCTCGTCGATCTACGATGCCGATCTGAATCTCGAAGGCGCGCTGTTTGTGGCCATCTCGCAGTCCGGCAAGAGCCCGGACCTGCTGCGCAGCGCGCAAGCGGCCAAAGACGCGGGTGCGCAGGTGCTGGCCCTGGTCAACGTGGAAGACTCGCCGCTGGCCGCGCTCGCCCACACGGTGATTCCGCTGCGCGCCGGCCCTGAGCTGAGCGTGGCAGCGACCAAGAGTTATCTCGCCACGCTCGCTGCGATTCTTCAGCTCACTGCGCACTGGAGCGACGACGCGGCACTGCACGCGGCCGTGGCGCGCCTGCCGGACGACTTGCGTCGTGGCTGGGATTCGGACTGGAGCGCGCTCACCGATGGCCTGCGCGATGCACGCAACCTGTTCGTGGTGGGTCGCGGCTATGGCTTCGGCGCGGCGCTGGAAGCGGCGCTCAAGCTCAAGGAGACCTGCGGCCTGCATGCGGAAGCGTTTAGCGCTGCCGAGGTGAAGCATGGTCCGATGGCGCTGGTGGGCGATGGCTTCCCGGTGCTGTTCTTCGCCCAGGATGACGGCACGCTGGAGAATACCCTGGCCGTGGCGCGCGAATTCCGCGCCCGTGGCGCCCGCGTGTGGCTGGCCGCACCGGGCAGCACCGAACCCGGCACGCTGCCGCTGCCCTCCGGTATCGAGGCCATCGTGGCGCCGCTGCTGGCGGTGCAGAGTTTCTATCGCGCGGCGAGTGCGCTGTCGCTGGCGCGAGGCTACGATCCCGACGTCCCGCCGCATCTGCGCAAGGTCACGGAGACGATGTGATGACCACGCCGCACCCGCTCATCGCGCTTATCAACGGTCGCGTACTTGCCGATCACGGTCCGCAGGACGGGTTGGCGGTGCTGGTGCGCGGCGAACGCATCGAAGCGATCACGCAGGCGAATGATCCGCGCGTCACCAGCGCAAAGGTGCACGACCTCAAGGGTCGCTTGTTGTTGCCCGGCTTTATCGACGTGCAGGTCAACGGTGGCGGCGGCGTGCTGTTCAACGCCGAACCCACGGTGGATGCACTGCGCACGATCGGCGCGGCGCATCGCAAATTCGGTACCACCGGCTTCCTGCCCACGCTGATCACGGATACCGCCGAGGTCATGCACAAAGCGCTCGAGGCGGTCGATGCGGCCATCGAGCAAGGTGTGCCTGGCGTGCTCGGCATCCATCTGGAAGGCCCGTTCCTGGCCACCGCACGCAAGGGCATTCACGACGCAAAGCTATTTCGACTGCCGGATGCAGACGATATCGCCGCGATCACGTGTCATCGTCGTGGCGTGGTGATGCTGACTCTGGCGGTCGAACAGGTTCCGCTCGATACCATCCGCCAGCTCAGCGAGGCCGGCGTGATTGTGGTGGCAGGACATACGGGTGCCGACTACGCGACCACGCGCGCTGCACTCGATGCGGGCGTATGCGGCTTTACCCATCTGTATAACGCGATGACGCCGCTGAGCAGCCGCGAACCCGGCGTGGTCGGTGCTGCACTCGATGATCCACACAGCTGGTGCGGACTCATTGCCGATGGTCACCATGTGCATCCGGTGGCGTTGCGCGTCGCCATCGCGGCAAAAGCGCGCGGCAAGAGCGTGCTGGTCACCGACGCGATGCCGCCGGTCGGTTCGGATAGCCCCGAATACGTGCTCAACGGCCAGACCATCATCGTGCGCGACGGCATTTGCCAGAGCGATGCGGGCGTACTCGCCGGCTCCGCGCTGGACATGGCGACTGGCGTGCGCAATCTAGTCAACATGGTCGGCCTGCCGCTGGCGGAAGCTTCGCGCATGGCTAGCAGTTATCCAGCCGCGTGGTTGGGGCTGGATCGTACGCGTGGTCGCCTGGTTGCCGGGCAGCGCGCCGATTTCGCCGTGCTCGACGACGGGCTGGTGACGCGCGAGACGTGGGTGGGTGGCGTGCGCTACGAGGTCTGAGCTTTGCTCCCTCTCCCCTTCGGATCGCCCAAAAGGCAGAGGAAGTAGAAGCCGCTACGAGACCGCGCCCACCGGGCTCCGATCACCGGCCTCATCACTGATACACGTGCAGCCGATCGAAGATCCACGCGTGATACGACTTCACCAGCTCCGGCTGCGCGCAGTCGGTATAGAGCCCGTTGCAACGCGTGCGCAAGGAGATGGCCGCCGAGAAATACGGGTCCGTCGGGACATCGGCCGCCTGCAGCACCATGCTAGGCAACAAGGCGATATCCAGCATCGGGTAGTGCGGCAGCGGCGCGCCCTGGAAGTTGCTCTTGATCATGTAGTACGTGAGGTAGTCCTTGTACTGCCCCAGCGCCGTCGGCCAGGTGCGCGGCATCTCGCGGATCAGGCCGCTGAAGGACGGCTGGTGGTCGCCAAAGTGCACGATGACGGTCGGCTGCGCCCGATCGAGGAAGTCGTGCTCCAGCCCGTGCATCGCCACATCGGAGTTGTGCAGGTTGGACAGGTAGGTGTTGAAGTTGAGCGACTCGCGCGTCGGCAGCCCCTTCAACACGCCCTTGTTGAACGGCGCCGGCAGGGATGACAACGGATCGGTGTCGTGCGGGCCGTGCTGGGCCAGGGTCAGGATCATCACGAACACCGGCTGGCCGGGCTTCTTCACCTTGTCGTAGATGCGCTTGGCGGCCGCGAACATCTGCGTATCGGACTCTTCCCACTCGGTCAGGCCCAGCTGACCGGCGTCGTAGAACTGGTCGAAGCCGTAGGCCGTATACGCATTGCGGCCGTTGAGGAAGGCGCCGTTGGTCGGATAGATCGCCACGGTGAGATAGCCAAGCCGCTGCAACTGCATCGGCAGGCTGTCGCGCACATGCGGGGCCAGCACATAGGGCGCGTACATGCCGCCCGGCCCGAAAATGTCCTGCGGCATGCCGGTCAGGGTGGCGAATTCGCTGACCCAGGTGCCACCACCAAAGGTATGCACGCGCATCGGTCCGGTGGCGCGGGTACGCGCATCGGGCTTGAACAGCTGCACCCGGCATTCAGGGATATTGCACTGGGTGAAGTTGGACGGATTGAAGGTGCTCTCTTCCAGCACCTGCACGATGTCCGGGTAGTCCGCGGCCGAACGCGGGCCGGTTGAAGGCTCGGTGGCCGCGGTGGAACCCCACTCCTGCTCGGCCACCGTATCGTCACCCAACTCGGGCATGCGGATGTCCGAGTCACTGAAGTTGACAAAGAAGTTGGTGATCTGGGCATCGTCGGAGAGCTTCTCCCACACGTTCTTGGCATGCACCTGCGCGAACGGGCCGTTCGGCAGCAGGCACACCCAGAAGGCCAAGGCCCACAGCGCCACACCGCCTACGCGTGTCACCAGGGCACGGCTTGGGCTCAGGTGCGCGAGCACACGGCGGTCCCGGCGCCAGATCGCCCACAGCAACAGCGGCGTCACCACTCCTACGCCCAGGCAAAGACCGTACAAGTGCGGGTAATGGCCCAGCGTCTCGAGCAGGCTGCTGCGCGCGTAATAGATGAAGTCCGCCGGCATCAGCGGCGAATCGAGATAGCGCAGCTTGAGTACGGACAGGAAGTTGAGCCCAAGGAACAGACCACCACTCACGACCAGCGCCGTGGCCGGCCGCGCAAAGGCGAACAGCAACATGCCAAAAGCACATACCATTAGCGCAATCACGAAGGCCTGTTGAAGCAGGTCGGGCTCGCGCAGCGCAGTCATGCTTACGCAGAACAGGAAGAATCCTGCCGCGCATAGCCATGTCGCACTTTTCCGCACGAAGCGTAGCGGTTCTCGTGGCATAAACGGGTAGGCCCCCTGTGGCCTCGATGTCATCGTGATGCAATTCTACGGACTTGTTTGCGTCACAAACACAACGGCCGGCAACGGCCGGCGGCACCACCATGCGGTTCAGCCGGCGTTGCCCGGCAAGCCGTCACCCCGATCTGCTAGTTTCCCGGCCCTGCTCGCCCAACAACGGATTGCCGCATGACCCCTCGCTTCCTCCCCCTCGCCGCCCTGACCGTGGCCGTGCTGGCCGGTTGCGCCAGCCAGATGCCCAAAACGACGGCCGTGCTGGATGGCAGTCGGGCGCAGGTGGCGATCCTGGAAACCACCGACGTCCACGCCAACGTGCTCAGCTACGACTATTACAAGCAGCGCGAAGACGACTCGATGGGCTACGAGCGCACCGCCACCCTGATCCGTCGGGCTCGCACGCAATATCCCAACAACTTCCTGTTCGATAGCGGCGACACCATCCAGGGCAGCGTGCTGGCGGACTACCAGGCCCAGGTCAAAACCATCGGCTGCGACGAGGAGCTGGGCATCTACCGCGCCATGGACGCGCTCGGCTACGACGGCGGCACCGCCGGCAACCACGAGTTCAACTACGGCCTGGGTTTCCTTTCCCAGGTCACCGGCACGCCCATGAACGTCGAGGGCGGTCGTACCGAGCGCTGCGCCGGCCCGCGCTTCCCGCTGGTGCTGGCCAATGTGTTCAGTGCGCGCGACGGCGCCCCGATCTTCAAGCCGTGGACGGTGGTGCAAAAGGACATCAGCGTCACCGCGCCCGATGGCAGCAGCCATAGCGTGCCCCTGAAGATCGGCATCATCGGCTTTACGCCGCCGCCGATCATGGAGTGGGACAAGCAGAACCTGGCCGGCAAGGTCACCGTGACCGGCGTGGTCGAAGCGGCCAAGCGGTACCTGCCCGAGCTGGAAGCCCAGCACCCCGACCTGATCGTT
The DNA here is from genome assembly GCF_026283945.1 of Dyella humicola. Lineage (NCBI taxonomy): Bacteria > Pseudomonadati > Pseudomonadota > Gammaproteobacteria > Lysobacterales > Rhodanobacteraceae > Dyella > Dyella humicola. The sequence continues at coordinate 112,501 of NZ_JAPDPC010000003.1, read as the reverse complement.
GCCATCCTGCACGGCGGCCTCAACGTCGATACCTATACCCCGGAGATGGAGAACGGCGGCTGGCATCTTGCCGCCGTACCCGGCATCGACGTGCTGCTGCTTGGCCACGCTCATACCGAATTTCCGGGGCCGCGCTATGCCGGCATGCCGGACGTCGATGCCGAACGCGGCTTCATACGCGGCGTCCCGGCGGTGATGGGCGGCTTCTTCGGCAAGGACCTCGGCCTGATCGAGCTGGCGCTGGCTCGCCAGGGCGGCCGCTGGGTGATCGACAAGAGCCAGACGCACAGCGAAGTGCGCCCGATCTGTCCGCAGAAGAACGAGTGCGTTCCCGCCGACCCCACCATCGCCCCGCTGGTGGCTCAGCCGAATCAGGCCGCCGTGGCCTACGTGAACACGCCGATCGGCCAGACCCGCGTGCGCATGAGCAGCTACTTCGCCGACGTGGGCAATATGACGGCGCTGGCGCCGATCAACGCCGCCATGCGTGACTACGTGCAGCGCGAGCTGCCCAAGGCGCACCCGGAACTGGCCACGCTGCCGGTGCTGTCCGCCGCCGCCGCGTTCCGCACCGGCTTTGGCGGCCCGGACGACTACACCGACGTGGCGCCCGGCCCGCTCACCCTGCGCAGTGCCGCCGACCTGTACTTCTATCCAAACACCCTCGCGGCCGTGCAGGTCGACGGCGCCGGCCTCAAGACCTGGCTGGAGAAGTCGGCCGAACGCTTCAACCGCATCGACCCGAACAAGGAAGGTTGGCAGTCACTCGTCATCGATCACTACCCCGGCTTCAATTTCGACCAGATCCAGGGCGATATCACCTACGTCATCGACGTGTCGCGCCCGGCCGGCGAGCGCATCGTCAAGCTCAGCTGGAAGGGCAAACCGGTGACACCACAGCAGCGGTTCATTGTCGCCACCAACAATTACCGCGCCAGCGGCGGCGGCAATTTCCCCGGCCTGGACGGCAAGAACATCGTGCTGGGGGCACCCGATGGCGCCCGCGAGATCCTGGCCAAATGGCTGCAAGCCCACCAGACCATCAGAGCCAAGGATCTACCAGTCACTTCCTGGCATTTCGCACCGCTGAAGACGCGCGGCGAGGTGGTGTTCAAGGGCGCCGCAGGTAAACAGGACATAGCACGGGAGGCCGGCGTCACCTCCGTTCGCGAACTGACGGACAATGGCGACGGCACGGCGGTTTACGCGATCGACCTGGCACATTGAATATTTGCGCGTCCCGAGCCCGATCCGGCGCCAGCTGCGAACCTGTCAACAGGCACTTAGCTCGCCGTTGGGCCGCACTTTTTAGACCGTTGAAACCGGGATGACCCGCAAGACAGTCGGCTGCTTGGCCGGTTCGACAATTTACGTGTCGGGATGTCCTGGCCACGCCGCGTCGTTGCCGGGCATTACCAAGGAGGCGTCCCGCGGGTTAATGTGGGGTTACGGTAAACGATGAAATCGAGCTAATGTCCGGCATAGCCTGTTTTGATGGGTTGAGCCGGAACCTCCAGGTACTGGAGCGGGCGGATCACGTCGAGGGTGAGCATGAAATCGTCGCTAGACGCCAAACGCTTATCCATCATACGTAGCCGGCTGATACGCATGCATTTCGAGAGCGGCATCGGGCACATCGGCGGCAACCTGTCCTCGATCGATGTACTGGCGCTGCTGTTCAACGAACGCATGGGCCAGGACGACCTGTTCGTGCTTTCCAAGGGCCACTCCGCGGGTGCGCTTTATGTCTCGCTATGGAGCGCGGGCAAGCTGACGGACGAGGATCTACAGACATTTCATCGCGACGGTACCCTTCTGGCCGGCCACCCGCCTGCCAACGGCATCCGTGAAATCCTATTCGCCACGGGCAGCCTGGGGCATGGCCTGTCGCTGGCCGCCGGCACGGCGCTGGCCCTGCGCTTCAAGGGCTCTTCTGGCCACACCTATTGCCTGACGTCGGATGGCGAATGGCAGGAAGGCTCAACCTGGGAAGGGCTGATCTTCGCCGCCCACCATCGCCTGACCAACCTTACCGTGCTGATCGACCACAACGGATTGCAGGGTTTTGGCCATACCAGCGAGATCGCCTCGATGTTTCCACTGTTCGAGCGGCTGAAGAGTTTCGACATCGACATGCATGTCATTCCCGGCCATGACCTGGACGCCATTCGGGCGGCGCTCGATGCCCCCACCGACCGTCTCAAATGCATCGTCCTGCAGACCGTCAAGGGCAAGGGCGTGTCATTCATGGAGAACCGCATGGAGTGGCATTATCTGCCGCTCCAAGAGGCGGATTACCGCCAGGCGCTCAAGGAGCTCGGTGGCCTATGAGGAAGCAGCTCTGTGATGCGCTGGTGGCGCGCGCGGGCAATCCCGGCATGGTGTTTCTTACCGGCGACCTCGGGTTCATGGCGCTCGAAGCCTTGCAATCGGCGCTGGGTGACCGATTTGTCAACGCAGGTGTCGCCGAGCAGAACATGATTTCGGTGGCCGCCGCCATGGCTCGACAGGGCTTGGACGTCTGGGCCTACAGCATCGCGCCCTTCTGCTATGCACGGCCGTTCGAGCAGATCCGCAACGACATCGCTTTCCATCGCCTTCCCGTGCGCTTGGTTGGCAACGGCGGTGGCTACGGTTATGGCGTCATGGGGCCGACCCACCACGCGATCGAGGACTATGGCGTTCTGCTGACACTGCCCAACATGCGAGTGTATGCGCCCGTGTTTGACGAGGACGTCGCGGCCGTCATCGACAAGGCCGGCAAGGACACACAGGCGACCTATATTCGTTTGGGCCGAGGGGAACCGCCTCAGGGCTATGCCGTCCCCGACTACGCTGCCTGGCGGCCATTGCTGAGCGGCGGGGGCGCGCCCGTGATTGCCGTGGGCCCCTTGGCAGGCACGTACATCAAAGCAATCCAGAACCTACCGGCCGCGCGCAGACCCAACCTGTGGGCGCTGTCGGAGCTGCCGCTGACCCTCAATCCTCCTCCTGCCGCGCTCATCGAGCAGATGCTTGCCAGCGGACGGATATATGTCGCCGAAGAGCATGTCGCACAGGGCAGCCTGGCCTCCGAGCTGGCGATCTACCTGCTGGAACGCGGCATGTCGGCAAAGTTGATCCATCTCCACGCGCGCGCCCACCACTACGCCAGATATGGCTCCCAGGCTTATCTCAGGGCGCAATCCGGCTTGGACCCGCAGAGCCTTCTCAACGCCATCGGGGCGGCTGAAAGACTATGAGCGACCTGAATAAGCATATCCGCGCCCTGCACGGCCCCATTCTGGTGACCGGTAGCGCCGGCTTTATCGGTGCCAACCTCTTCCACAAAATCTTTGCGCAGCGCAGCGATGTGTTCGCGGTCGTGCAATACACCCGCAACTGGCGCCTGGAAGGCGTTCCCGATGAAAACATCGTGGTGGCGAATGTCAATGATCATGTCGCACTGAAGCACCTCGTCGATCAGGTCGGACCGCGCACCTTGTTCGACTGCGTCGCCTATGGCGCCTACTCCTTCGAGCAGGACCCGCGACTGATCTATGAAACCAACTTTCAATCGATCATCAGCCTCACGACTCTGCTCGCCGATCGTCCGATCAGCGCCTTCGTCCATGCCGGCAGCTCGTCGGAATACGGCACCAACAGCGCCGCGCCTGCGGAGACCGCACGCTGCGAGCCAAACAGCCACTATGCGGTTTCCAAGGTGGCGACAGCGGAATATCTACGCTATCTGGGCAAGGAGCATCGATTTCCCTGCGTCAACCTTCGCCTGTATTCGGTCTATGGACCTCTGGAAGACGGCTCGCGGCTAATGCCGAATCTGCTGCACAAGGCGCTCGGCGGAACGTTGCCACCCTTCGTGGACCCGAAGACGTCGCGCGATTTCGTGCATGTCGATGATGTATGTGCAGCCTTCATCTACGCCGCCGGGAAGATGAACCCTGAGTTGTATGGGGAAGACTTCAATATCGGCTCAGGCACATGCACCACCATCGCGGAGTTGGCCGCCCTCACGCGAGACCTGTTCGGCCTATCGGAGGAGCCGAAGTTCGGAGCCATGGAAGCCCGCTCGTGGGACCGGGCGGACTGGTACTCCGACTCGTCCAAAGCGCAGGACATGCTGGGATGGCGCGCCCGGATCCCCCTTGAAGAGGGACTTAAAGCGACCGCAACGTGGGTCGCAACGCTAAGCGAAGACGATCTCGTGCAGCGTTCGAAGCAGCAGACGAACAGAAAGCGGCGGAGCATTTCCGCCATCATCGCCTGCTATAAGGACGAACAGGCGATTCCGGTAATGCACCAGCGCCTGAAGGAGACATTCGCCCGCCTGGGCATCGATCACGAGATCATCTTCGTCAACGACTGTAGCCCGGATAACAGCGCCGCCGTGATCCAGGCGATCTCTGCCAATGACCCTCATGTCATCGGCATCTCCCATGCCCGCAATTTCGGCTCGCAAATGGCCTTCCGAAGCGGGATGGAACTGGCTTCCAAAGACGCCGTCGTCCTGCTGGACGGGGATCTGCAAGACCCCCCGGAACTGATCGAGGCTTTCTTCGAAAAGTGGGAAGAAGGGTTCGACGTGATCTACGGCAGGCGCGTGCAACGCGAGATGCCCTGGCAATGGGGGCTACTTTACAAAGCGTTTTATCGGGTCTTCGCCGCATTCAGCTACGTCAATATTCCACTCGACGCCGGCGACTTCTCGCTGATCGACCGGAAAGTCATGCAATGGCTGCTGGCCTGCCCGGAACGCGACCTGTTCATGCGCGGACTGCGTGCCTACGTGGGCTTTAAGCAGGTCGGCGTCGATTATGTGCGGCCGGAACGGATGTTCGGCCGCACCACCAATACCCTGTCGAAGAACATCGACTGGGCCAAGAAGGGGATTTTCTCCTTCAGCAACGTGCCGCTCACCCTGCTGACGACGGCCGGATTGGCTTTGCTCGGACTCTCGGTCGCGACCGCAATGGCCGTCGCGATACTTCGCATTTTCTGGCCGGACATCGCCCCCCGTGGCGCCACCACCATGCTGATCGCCATCCTGATGTTCGGATCACTGAACCTGTTCGGCATCGGCCTGGTCGGCGAATACATCGGCAAGATCATGATTGAAGTGAAACAGCGACCACGCCTTATCCGCTCCGCCTTGATTCGACATGGCACGGTAACTCCGCAAACGGCAAAGCCCGGCCTGGATTGATCGCCTGACGGCACGCTGCCACCCGGCATGCCCGGAAACCTGACGCAGGCCTCCTGGATACCTTGCATGCAGAGCAAAACGGTCGCAAATGGAACGCAACTTGTGGACCGCTTATCGCGGTCTTGCCCGGTTTGCGGCAGCTCATCCGAGAACGCGCGATGCTTTCTCGAGGAGCGGATGGACCCGTCCCGCTTGAACGAATTCAGCTTTGCATCGCGCAAGGAGCCGGAGTTCTTCAATTACCGGATGGTGGAATGCCAGGCATGCCATGTCGTGTATGTGGATCGCCCACCGTCCCAACAGGCCTTGCATCAGGCCTACCACGTGGCCAACTACGATAGCTCCGAAGAGGCCAATGACGCTGCCGCCGCGTATCTGCGCGAGCTCGAACCGGTATTGGAGCGTGTGCACCACGGTGCCGCCTTGGAAATCGGGACGGGCACCGGAGTCGTCCTGGAAGGGCTCGCAGCGAAGGGATTTCCGCGGGTGCTGGGCATCGAGCCTTCGACTGCCGCCATCCTGGCCGCGCCAGCCCATCGCCAGGGCTGGATCAAGGAGGGTATCTTCCTTGAAAGCGACTATTTGCCTGAATCGTTCGATCTGGTCTGCTGCTTCATGACGCTTGAACACGTCCGCGAACCGCTGGAAATCGCGGAATCCGTGTGGCGGCTGCTGAAGCCAGGCGGTGCCTTCGTCGCGGTCACGCACGATTACAGAAGCGCCGTGAACCGCCTGCTGGGGCGGCGTTCGCCGATCATCGATGTTGAGCATATGCAGCTCTTTTCGCAGGGAAGCATCGCGACACTTTTCCGCCGGGCCGGCTACCGCGATGTCGACGTCCGCCCCTTCACCAACCGCTACTCCATTTCCTATTGGACGCGTCTGATGCCATTCAGCCCACGCCTGAAGCAAGCTGCCGTACCGATGTTGGCCGCGCTCGGGCTGGCTCGCAGAAAGTTTTCGTTGAATGTCGGGAACGTCATTGCCGTCGGCTTCAAGCCAGTGAGCGGGGCACAGTCGGCTTCATGAAGCTCGAGAAACGCTTCATCACGTTCCTGCTGGTCGGTTTGTTGAACACCCTGTTCGGCTTGGCCGCCTATGCCATCCTGATTCACGTAAACCTTCCCATCTGGCTCGCACTGATCGGCGGCAATGTGGCGGGCATTGCCTTCAACTTCTTCACCACCGGCCACCTCGTCTTCTCGGATATCGCACTTAACCGACTACCGCGTTTCGTGACGGCATATCTGGCTTGCTACGTCCTCAACTACGTCGCCATTAGAATCTTGGTGTCGCTGCATCTGGGCGCCATCAAAAGCCAGGTGCTCCTGGCGCCGGCGATCGCGGTCACGTCGTATTACCTGATGTCCCAGTACGTCTTCGGTCGGAGTACCGCCGAACGCCCTGGCTGATGGCACCGGCAACTGAACCTTGAGGAGGGTGGCTTTGGGACACTCAACTATTCGCAGCCAAGGTGCGTCAACGGAGATCGCGCGCGCAGCGCTCTTCGGAGTCATCGCGGTGGCCATCCTGTTCGCCTGGGAGGGCAGGCAAGGCTTCAGCCTTTGGGACGAAGGCTACCTCTGGTACGGCGTGCAGCGCGTGATGGCCGGCGAGGTCCCGATACGCGACTTCCAAGCCTATGATCCCGGTCGCTATTACTGGAGCGCCCTGCTCATGCGGATCACCGGGGCTGAAGGCATCGTCGCCTTGCGCTATACCCTGGCGGTCCTGCAAGCGGGCTCGCTTGCTGCGGCACTCGGCTGGCTGGCTGCCACCTGCACCAAGCGTGGCAATACCTTCTACTTAGTGGTCTGCGCGTTGACCCTCGTGGCCTGGATGGTGCCTCGCCACAAGTCATTCGATATCTCGATCTCGATCGCACTGGTCTGCGTGTTGGCGTGCTGGGTACGGCGCCCCGTCGGCTTCAATTACTTTCTGGCCGGCCTGATGGTGGGACTGGCCGCCTATGTCGGCCGGAACCATGGCATGTACGGCGCCGTGGCCAGCAGCGGGGTCTTCTTCTACCTGGCGTTGCGCTGCGAGGACTGGGGCCGATGGCGCAGGGGCCTGCTGATGTTCGTCCTGGGCGGTTTCGCCGGCTACTTGCCGATGTTAGCCACGATGTTCCTGGCTCGCGGCTTCACGCCGGCCTTAATAGATAACGTCAGGTTTCTTTTCGAGATCAAAGCGACCAACCTCCCGTTACCCGTTCCCTGGCCATGGCGCAGCCGATTTGGGATCGTCTCCATCACGGATAGCCTCCGGGATCTCGTCGTTGGGTTATTTTTTGTTTCCATCTTGGTGTACGGCTGCCTATCGACGGCCTATGTCCTGGTGTCTCGCTGGAACAGGCGGCCAGTCAAACCTCTGCTTGTCGCTTGTGCATTTTGCGCGATCCCCTATGCGCATTACGCGTTCTCCCGCGCTGATACATCGCATCTTGCCCAAGGCATCTTTCCCACCCTCATTGGCATGCTCGTCTTGGCGGGAATCGCATCACCGTGGCCACGCGCCCTCATCGCGGCCCCGCTCTGCGCGCTCAGTCTCTTTGTCACAGCACCGATGCACTCCGGCTGGCAGTGCATGGGCGCCAGGAACTGCACATTGCTTGTGGTCGGCAGCGACCGCATCCGGGTTGATCGCGGAACCACGAGCGATGTTTTGACATTGCGCAAATTACAGAGTGACTTCGCACCCGATGGACAATCTTTTTTCGTGATGCCGTTCCTGCCTGGCGCCTATGCGCTGCTGGGCGCAAAAGCACCGACATGGGAGATATTTACGGCATGGCACCGCGACGAAGCTTTCCAGAAGGCGGAGATCGCCCAACTCAAAGCTGCAAAGCCCGCGTTTGTGCTGATACAGGAGACATCCCTGGACGGCCGCGACGAGCTTCGCTACAAGACTACGCACCCTCTCATCGAACGCTATGTTCGTGACAACTACATTCCAGTTAATGGGTACACGGACAATCCGACTTATCAAATCTACCTCCGGGGGAACTCGGCACCGAGATAGTCGAAGAAGAATGCTTGACCTCTGCAATTTTGGCCGCGTCGAAGTTACCCCCCATCTGCGTGCTCGCTGTTCAAATAGAACAGCCCGATGAAAAATGGAACGCTATGATGACCGAGAGAAAGAAGAATATTGATGTCTTCGACCAAGATGTAGCCTCCAAGGGTGGCTACCTCTACACAGATCAAGCGAGGCTTTCGAGCCGCCTTGCCAATGCTCGTATTAGCGGCGCCATTCTTTCGGCTCTCGATTTTGCTGGGCAACGCGTTGTCGATCTTGGTTGCGGAGACGGAAGCTATACAGTCGAAATCGCCCATGCGGGAGTACGACACGTTACCGGTATCGATCCTGCCGCCGGGGCGATCGAAATGGCGCGCAAACGCGCGCTGGAATTTGGAGCTGGTAACAGCGAGTTTGCGATTTATAGCCTATACGACCTCCCGAGCAGCATGGACGACACATTCGATATTGCTGTCCTGCGCGGCGTGCTCCACCACTTGAGCGATCCTGCGAAAGCGGTTGCCATTGCATTGCACCTTGCGAGACGCGTCGTCATTCTGGAGCCAAATGGACTCAACCCTGTGCTGAAGCTTATTGAGCGCACATCGCAATACCACATCGAACATGAAGAGCAATCCTTTACACCTAGCTCTGCTGCGCGCTGGTGCCGCAAGGCCGGTGCGCACTCGGTACATTGGTCGTTTCTAGGTCTCACTCCTATGTTTTGTCCCGATTGGATGGCCCGTACGTGTAGCCTCGCCGAACCCGTTATAGAGAAAATCCCTGGACTTCGCTCCATTTCCTGTGGTCAATACGTGATGGTCGCAGAACGCTAAAGCCACAACTTTTCAGTTGAAGATTTACCATGCACTGAGAACGAATCAGCGCCCGGCTCAAGGGCAGCCCCTCGACTGCGCTGGCGAAGATGGGAAGGGTCGGCGCCCTACAGACCCGATTCGGCGATACGCCGAAGGCAAGCGCTGCGGTCAGGGCGATGGCGCTGACATTCCTGGATGCGTCAGCGGTAAACTTTGAAAGTATCCAGTTGGGCAAAATGGGCTGACTGTGACCGGACATGTGCATGCTTGGGCGGCCAAGCCCGTTATAGGGGTTCGACGGCGCGATCCAGCGGGCCACGACGTGCAGCGGCAACCATGCAGGCTGCTTCGCCATCACTTGTGGCCTCTTCGGGTCGGCGTAGACTCTGCCGCCGCACGGTATCGACCCACCCAGGACCCAACACGATGGCTGACGAAAAAAAGTACTGGTTTCCCGCCAAACGTTACGGCTGGGGTTGGGGATTACCCATCGCTTGGCAAGGTTGGGTGGTCATGCTGGCCCTTTTTGTCCTGCTGGCCGTCGGCGGCGCTCTTCTTCAGCCTCATCGCGGGAATGGCTTGTTTCTCATCTATGCCGGCGTGCTTTGCGTCGTGCTCACCCTCGTCTGCTGGCTGAAAGGCGAGCCACCGGGATCGCGCCGGGGCGAGTAACCGCTTATCTGCTTGGCCGTCCAAAGTTTCATATGTACCTATTGACTGCGGTGCAGCAATCGACCTAAGGTCGGGCTCATGTCGCCGCTATCCGCACCCGCACGAATCGCTTTCTGCCCGGCTCCCGTCGGTCAGACGCTGCTTTGCGCCGACGCCATGACCATCGCCACCACCACCACGACCACTATTACCACTGGGTCGGGGTGGGAGTCCGTGCGCGATTAAGTAATCAACGCAACGGCCCCGCCCTCGATGAGGCGGGCCGGCGTACACCACCGAGACCGCCAGCGAGCACGGGCCCCAACCTGGAGGCCAACGTGAACCTTGCTGCATCCCCATCTGCTGAACAGCCGTCGCTGCCGCCACATGCCATGGCGCTGCCGACGATCACCGCACGCCAACGCGTGCTCGCCGTGGGCCTGATCGGACCCGGCCGTGTCGGCAGCGCCCTGCTTGACCAGCTGCGAACCGCCCAGCCTCGCTTGGCGCGCGCCGGCCTGGAGCTGAAACTCTGCGGCGTCGCTGCCAGCCGCCGCATGTGGCTGGATGCGGATGACCCGGAACTCAATGGCCGCCATGACAGCGCGCAAACCTGGCGCCCCAGTGACCTGGACGAATTCGCCGCTCATGTGCGCGGCACCGATGGCCGCCATGCCCTGTTGATCGATTGCAGCGCCAGCGATGCGGTGGCCTCGCGCTATGCGGACTGGCTGGCCGCCGGCCTGCATGTGGTGACACCGAACAAACTGGCAGGCAGCGGCCCGATGCGGCGATTGCAGGCCATCCGCTCGGCGTGCGGCGTGGGCACGCGCTTTCGCTACGAAGCCACCGTCTGCGCAGGCTTGCCCGTGGTGCAAACGCTGCGCGACCTGCTCGACACCGGCGACGCCTTGCTTGCCGTCGAAGGCATGTTCTCCGGCACGCTGGCTTGGCTTTGTCATCGTTACGACGGCAGTCGCCCGTTCTCCGCCCTGGTGCGCGAAGCGCATGCGCTGGGCTATACCGAGCCCGATCCGCGTGACGATTTGTCTGGCCTGGACGTGGCGCGCAAACTAGTGATCCTGGCGCGCGAAGCGGGCTGGTCGCTCTCGTTGGAGGATGTCGACGTGGAAAGCCTGGTACCGCCGGAACTCGCCGCCCTGCCGGCCGATACGGTGATGGAACATCTTGATCATCTGGATGCGCCGATGGCCGCGCAGCTCGCCAAGGCCAGGGCACAGGGCGGTGTGCTGCGCCATGTCGCCAGCCTCGACGCGCATGGACATGCCAGCGTGCAGCTCGCGGTGTTGCCGGCAGCGCATCCCTTCGCACATACGCGACTCACCGACAACATCGTGCAGTTCACCACCCATCGCTATCGCGAAAACCCGATGCTCGTACAGGGACCTGGCGCCGGGCCGGAAGTCACGGCCGCTGGCGTGTTCGCCGACCTGCTGCGTATCGCCGAAGGGCTCGAGGTGCGGGCATGAATGCGCAACTGGTCGACCCCGTGCCAGCCCCGCAACGCGCGCTGAGCGCGCAGGCGATGGCCTATGCCAGCGTGGGCAACGTGGCGGTGGGCTTCGACATCCTGGGACATAGCGTGGCCGGCGCTGGCGATCGTGCGGTGGTGCGACGCATCGATGAGCCCACCGTGCGTATCACCGCCATCCATGGCTGCGTCGCCGATCTGCCACTGGAAGCGAGCCGCAACACCGCGGGTGCGGCCCTGCTCTCGCTGCGCAAGGCGCTCGGCCTTCGCCATGGTTTCGAGCTGGAGCTCTACAAGGGCATCGCTCTTGGCTCCGGCATGGGCGGCTCCGCTGCTTCATGCGTAGCCGCCCTGGTCGCCGCCAATGCACTGCTCGAACGTCCGCTTCCGCGTGAAGCGCTGTATGGCTTTGCGCTCGACGGCGAAGTCGTGGCCAGCGGCAGCCGCCACGGCGACAACCTCGGCCCGATGTTGCTGGGTGGACTGGTCCTGTCCACGCGCGAGCGCCTGCTGCGCCTGCCGGTACCCGACGCATGGCATTGCGCCCTGGTGCATCCGCATGTGGTGCTGGAGACGCGTGAATCACGTGCCGTGCTGGCTGAAGGGTTCGCGCTGCACGACGTGGTGGCGCAGCATGGAAATCTCGCGCTGGTGCTTATCGGTTGTCAGCGCGGTGATGCCACCCTGGTACGCGAAGGGCTCAAGGACGTACTGGTGGAACCCCGCCGCGCGCCCCTGGTGCCGGCTTTTGCACGAGTGAAGCAGGCCGCACTGGATCATCACGCTCTCGGCGCCAGCATCTCCGGCGGAGGCCCCAGCGTCTTCGGCTGGTACGAACGTCGCGAGGATGCCGAGCACGCCGCGGCTGCGATGGTTGCCGCGTTTGCCGAGGCCGGCATTGCCAGCGACCCGTTCGTCTCGCCCATCAACGGGCCGGCGGCGGATCTTCTTGAGGGGAGCACGGCATGAGTGAGCCGCTGCTTTATCGGAGCACGCGTGGTGGTCGCCATGCCGCCCGCATCGACGAAGTCATCGCGGCTGGCCTGGCGCCCGATGGCGGCCTGTATGTACCGGAGGCCCTACCCCGCCTCGATCCCGCCGCCTTCGACCCGCATGGCTCGCTGGCCGATACCGCAGTTACCTTGCTCACCCCGTTTTTCGCCGGCAACGCCTTGGCCGATGCCCTGCCCGCCATCTGCCGCGAGGCGCTGACTTTCGACGCGCCGCTGCGTCCGTTGCCGCACCGCGAGGGCGCTGGGATGCTGGAACTCTTCCACGGTCCTAGCGCGGCCTTCAAAGACGTCGGCGCGCGCTTCCTGGCGGCGTGTTTTCGGCGCTTGCGGCCGGTGGGCGCGCCACCGCTCACGATTCTGGTCGCGACCTCCGGCGACACCGGTGCTGCTGTCGCTGCCGCTTTCCATCGCCAGCCCGGCGTGCGCGTAGTGATTCTCTACCCCGATGGCCGTGTCTCACCGCGACAAGCCCATCAGCTGGGCTGCTTCGGCGACAACGTGCTGGCCTTGCGCGTGGCTGGCAGCTTCGATGACTGCCAGCGCATGGTGAAGTCGGCGCTCAACGACGAGGCCCTGCAGGCGCAGGTGCCGCTGTCCTCGGCCAACAGCATTAGCCTGGGTCGCCTGTTGCCGCAGATGAGTTATTACGCGCATAGCGCGCTGGGTTGGTGGCGTCGCCATCGCACGCCGCTGAGCTTTATCGTGCCCACGGGCAACCTGGGCAATGCGTTGGCCTGCGTGTGGGTGCGGGAGATGGGCTTGCCCATCGGCGAGATCCACCTGGCCTGTAACGCCAATATGACGCTCAGCGATTACTTCGATGGCGACCCGTACGCGCCTCGCCCCGCGATCCCCACGCTGGCGAACGCGATGGACGTGGGCGCGCCCAGCAATTTTGAACGCCTGCGCTGGACCTTTCCCTACGATGCCGAACTGCGCGCCGAACTGCACGCGAGCAGCGTGGATGACGAGCGCATCGCGGAAACCATCGTCCGCCACGCTGAGAACCACCACGAGATGTTCTGCCCGCACACTGCCACGGCCATGCATGTGCTGGACCGATTGCCTGGGGATGATTCCGCCTGGGCGGTAGTGGCCACGGCGCATCCCTCCAAGTTCGAGACGGTACTGGAACCGCTGCTAGGCTTCTCGTTGGAGGTCCCGCCGGCCTTGGCCGCCATGCTGGAGAGGCGAGCTACGGCGGAGCCGATGGCGGCGGAAGATGCGGTGTTGAAGGGGTGGTTACGAGGAAGGGTCGCGGCGTAAGCCATTGCTCATCGTTTCCAACGCCATTTACTCCTCATGTGCGTATTCGCCCGCTTCGTAGGCGGCAAGCTGGCCACAACGCTCAGTTGCAGCGTTGTGGCGAGCACCCGCCCCTCATCCCGCCCCTTCTCCCCGGCGGGGAGAAGGGGCGGGATGAGGATGACCCGGTGGCCGGCGACCCTCAGCCCAGCGCCCCCAACACTTCCGCCGTCGACCGCACCAAGCCCAACCGCGGAAAAATATGCTCCACCGCGAACTGGTGGTGCTCCGCGCTGCTCGAGCTCATCGCATCCTCGACCAGGACCAGTTCGTAACCCAGTTCCCAGCCGAATCGGGCCGTCGATTCCACGCCGATATTGGTGCTGATACCACCGAGCACGATCCGCTTGATGCCGCGGCGACGCAGCTGCAAGTCCAGTTCGGTGCCGTAGAACGCGCCCCACTGGCGCTTGGTGATCAGGATGTCACTATCGGCCACGTCCAACTGCTCGGCGAAATCCCACCAGTCGGCCGGCAACGGGCCCTTCCCCATCGGCGCGTCGACCGGCTGATGGGGAGCATCGCCGCCGTCGGCGGACCAGCCCACCCGCACCAGCACCACGGGGGCCTTCAGCTCGCGGAAACGCGCTGCCAGGCGGCCACCACGTTCGAACACCTCTTGCGAGGTATGCGGGCCGCCGGCGTACGGGGCGATGCCCTTTTGCAGATCGATCAGCACCAGCGCTGTCGTGCTGGGGTCAAGCTTGTCCATGGTCTTAGCTCCACGTGGTTTGGCTTCGAGTGGCGGCACAAGGCTTGCTCGACAGCCCAAGGTGAAAGTAAATGCGTTGTCGCCGCACCGTTCCGCCAGCGAAGTTACACGCCTTGGCGGCGGCCCGGTAAAATCACAATGTGAGGACAACCTCACCTAGGAGTTTATGAGGATGGCCTCACGTAATTCAAGTCTGGCCGGTCGCTCGCCGCAACGTCGGCGTGGTCACGAACGCGTAGCGGCGCTGCTCGCGGCGGCCTCTGGGCGCTTTGCCGAGAAAGGTTTCGATGCCTCCACCATGACCGAGATCGCCGCCCGCGCGGGGGCATCCATTGGCTCGCTGTACCAGTTCTTTCCCACCAAGGAGTTATTGGCCGAAGCGCTGATGGCCGAACATGGCGAGGCGCTCAACACGCGCATGGAGCGCTTGGTCGCGCAAGCCTCTGGCTGGGATACGGAGGAACTTGCGGCACGATTGATCCGCACTTTTGCCGACTATCGCCGCCAGCATCCCTCGTTCGTCGCCCTGACCGAAGCAGCCGGATCCCTGCCACCTTCACTGTCGCGCGCCATACGTCAGCGCATGCGCGACTATCTGTGTCAGATTTTGGCTATCCATGCCCCCGGCCTTGCGGCCGGCGAACTGCGCCCTGCAGCCATGGTGGTGCAGCAATTGATGAAGGCTGCAGTGGCCCTCCAAAACGAGCAACCGGCGAGCTTGCGAAATGCGGCGCAAGCCCAGCTGCGGAGCGCCCTGGCGAACTATCTCAAGTCGCTCACCAGCGACTGATGTCGAACGTGCCTCAGAGGCACTGGGGACGTCTGGCCATCTGGACGTCCGAATGTGATCGGCAACGCGCCACATTAAAAATTTCAAAAGAAACTGTTGACAACCCGTATTGGGGCCCTTTACGTTCGACTACATGTCGCAACGCAGCAACCATGACCGCATAGCCGAACCGATCCGTCTTCCGACGGTCGCGGGACTGCTGCGACTTCGCAACAACCTCCTTCTTGCCCTTGTACTCGTACTCCTTATTACCAACGGAGGTGCGGGCTGAGGGCGTGTGTCCAGGTAACTAGAAATAACCTGAATACGACCAAAGAACCCCGCACCCGGTAACGGATGCGGGGTTTTTTATTGCCCCCAGCGACGCGCCTAGCGGAGCTAAGTGATGACCCAGCACAACCCGACGAACGAGAACAGCGACGTGACGGACGTAGCGGCCGAGCGCGTGCGGATCTTCGACACCACCTTGCGCGATGGCGAGCAGGCGCCCGGCTTTTCCATGGACCGCCGCGCCAAGCTGCGCCTGGCGCACGCGCTGGAAGCGCTGGGCATCGACGTCATCGAGGCGGGCTTTCCACACGCTTCGCCGGATGACTTTTGCGCAGTGGCGGAAATCGCCCGGGCCCTGCGTGGACCCACCATCGCCGGCCTGGCGCGCTGCCAGGCCGGCGATATCGACAGTGCCGCGCGCGCGCTGGAAGGCGCCCGCCACTCCCGCATCCACCTTTTCCTGTCGACCAGTCCGCTGCATCGCGAGCACAAGCTGGGCATGAGCAAGCAGCAGGTGATCGATACCGCCTGCGCATCCGTCGCACGGGCCAAGGGGCTTTGCGACGAGGTGGAATTCTCGGCTGAAGACGCCATGCGTACCGAGCCGGAATACCTGATCGAAGTATTCAGCGCCGCCGCCGCCGCGGGCGCCACCACGCTCAATGCGCCCGATACGGTGGGTTACATGACACCGTCAGAGATCGCCGAGCGGTTCGCCCATCTGCTCAAGCACGTGCGTCGCCCGGAACATGTGATCTTCTCAAGCCATTGCCACGACGACCTCGGCATGGCGGTCGCCAATAGTTTGGCCGCCGTCAGCGCTGGCGCGCGCCAGGTCGAGTGCACCATCAACGGCATTGGCGAGCGCGCCGGCAATGCCTCGCTGGAAGAAGTGGTAATGGCGCTGCGTGTGAGGCGGCCGCATTTCGGCGTCGATACCGGCATCGACACGCGCAAGCTTTATCCCACGTCGCGTCTGCTGACCCAGCTCACCGGCCAGGCCGTGCCGCGCAACAAGGCGGTGGTGGGCGAAAACGCCTTCGCGCACGAGTCGGGCATCCACCAGCACGGCATGCTCAAGCACCGTGGCACCTACGAAATCATGCATGCGCAGGACGTCGGCATGGGCGAGACGCGCCTGGTGCTGGGCAAGCACTCCGGTCGCCACGCCTTGCGCCAGCGTTTGCAGGTGCTGGGTCATGCGCCCGACGAGACCGAGATGGACGTCATCTTCGCCCGCTTCAAGACGCTGGCCGACAAGAAGCGCGAAGTGCATGACGAGGACCTCGAGGCCATCGCGTTGGGCCACGATCCTGAAGCCACCGGCCCCTGGCGCATCACCCAGCTCAATACCAACTCGCATATGGGCGGCAGCGCCTCTGCCTCGGTGCGACTGACCCACGACAGCGGTCACGAAGTGGGCGAAGCCGCCATCGGCGACGGCCCGGTCGATGCCGTGCTGCGTGCGATCGAACGCGCCACCGGCACCGCACTCGACGTCACCCAGTTCCAGGTGCGCGCCGTCAGCGAAGGTGGCGATGCGCAAGGACAGGCCCAGCTCACCGCGCGCCATGCCGAACGCGACTGGCGTGGCAACGGCGTCAGCACCGACATCATCGAAGCGACCGCGCATGCCGCGCTCGCCATCGTCAACCGCATCGAGCGACAGGGTGCCCCGCGCAGCGATGCCTCGATTGAAGAGTGCGGTCATGGAAGGCCGCTTTTTGACCTGGGCGCGAATGGACGCGCGCAAAAGGAGACGATCGCATGACCACGCCCTTCCTCTGGCATAACGGCCAGATCAAACCCTGGACCGAAGCCACGGTCCACGTCAGCACCCATGCATTGCACTATGGCTCCTCGGTATTCGAAGGCGAGCGCGTGTATGCCACGCCGCAGGGTCCAGCGTATTTCCGCCTCGCCGATCACACGCGCCGCCTGTTCGAGTCCGCGCGCGTTTACGAGATCGAGATCGGCTACAGCGAAGATGAAATCAACACCGCCTGTCACGAGCTGATCCGCGCCAACCGCATGAAGTCCGCCTATGTGCGACCGATCGTTTTTCGCGGCGCCGGCGGCCTCGGCGTGCTGCCGAAGGCTGATGCACCGATCGACGTGGCGGTCATGGCGCTGGAATGGGGCGCTTACCTGGGTGACGCGATCGAACACGGCGCCGACGTGTGCGTGTCGTCGTGGCATCGGCCGGCGCCGAACACCTTGCCGAGCTGGGCCAAGGCCGGTGGCAACTACCTCAACAGTCAGCTGATCGCGCTCGAAGCGCGTCGCGGCGGCTATGCCGAAGGCATCGCGCTGGGCCATAACGGTCTGCTCAGCGAGGGCGCGGGCGAGAACCTGTTCCTGGTGAAGAACGGCAAGCTGCTGACGCCGCCGACCAGCGCCGGCATCCTGGCCGGCATTACGCGCGAGTCGGTGATCACCCTCGCCGGCGAGCTGGGTATCGCGGTGGAAGAACGCGACCTGCCGCGCGAAGCGCTGTACACCGCCGATGAGATCTTCATGACCGGCACGGCCGCCGAGATCACTCCGGTGCGTTCGGTGGACCGCAAGCAGGTGGGCGCCGGGCGTCCCGGTCCGATCACGCGTGCCCTGCAGAAGGCCTTTTTCGGACTGTTCGACGGCTCCACGCCCGACCGCTGGGGTTGGCTGTCGCCAGTGAAAGTCGAAGCCGCACAGGAGGCCGCGTAATGGCCAAGACTTTGTTCGAAAAAGTGTGGGATGCGCATGTGGTCGCTGCCGAGAGCACCGACACGCCGGCGATTCTCTATATCGACCTGCACCTGGTGCACGAAGTCACCTCGCCGCAAGCCTTTAGCGAACTGCGCGAGCGCGGCCTGAAGCTGCGCCGTCCGGATCGCATGCTGGCCACGCTGGATCATTCCACCCCTACGCTGCCCGCCGGCGCCGATGGTGAGCGCCCTTACGCGAACGCTGAAGCCAAAGCGCAGGTCGCGCAGCTAGAGACCAACTGCCGCGAGTTCGGCGTCGAACTGCATGGCTGGGACAGCAACGATCGCGGCATCGTGCACGTGATTGGCCCTGAGCTAGGCGCCACCCAGCCGGGCATGACCATCGTCTGCGGCGATAGCCACACCTCGACGCATGGCGCGTTCGGTGCGCTGGCCTTCGGCATCGGCACCACCGAGGTCGGTCATGTGATGGCCACGCAATGCCTGCTGCAACGCAAGGCGAAGACCTTCGCGATCCATGTGGATGGCCAGCTGCCGGCGGGCGTGGGCGCGAAGGATCTGATCCTGCACATCATCGGCGAGATCGGCGTGGACGGCGGTACCGGCTACGTCCTGGAATACCGCGGCGATGCCATCGAAGCGATGTCGATGGATGAGCGCATGACCGTTTGCAACATGTCCATCGAGGCTGGCGCACGCGCTGGCCTGATCGCGCCCGACGACACCACCTTCGATTGGCTCAAGGGCCGTCCCCGCGTGCCGCAAGGCGCGGCATGGGACGCCGCGGTGGCACGCTGGCGCGCACTGCGCAGCGACGACGGCGCCAGCTACGACCGCGAAGTGCGCATCGATGCCAGCAAGGTGCGTCCGACTGTCACCTACGGCACCCACCCAGGCATGGCGATTGCCATGGACACGCCGGTGCCGGCCGCGCGCAACGCCCAGGAAAAGCGCGCGCTGGACTATATGCGCAGCGAGGCCGGCAAGCCGATGCAGGGCACGCCGGTCGACGTGGTCTTCGTCGGCAGCTGCACCAATTCGCGCCTGTCGGATTTGCGCGAAGCCGCCCAGGTGTTGCGCGGCCGACGCGTCGCCGATGGCGTGCGCATGCTGGTGGTGCCGGGTTCCGAAGCGGTGCGCCGAGATGCCGAGCGCGAAGGCCTGCATCACGTCTTCACCGAGGCAGGCGCCGAGTGGCGCGTGCCGGGTTGCTCCATGTGCATCGCCATGAATGGCGATCTGGCGCAGCCGGGGCAGTTGGTGGTGAGCACGTCCAATCGCAACTTCGAAGGCCGCCAGGGCAAGGGTGCGCGCACGGTGCTGGCCAGTCCGGCGACGGCAGCGGCGTCGGCGCTGGCGGGGCGGATTGCCGATCCGCGTGAGTATTTGACGGAGGTGGCGGCATGAACGCGCGCGCTTTTCTTCCTCTCCCCTCCGGGGAGAGGACTGAGGTGAGGGGTCACGCTCGCCTCAGTCCAACTTCAAAGCGCGCTTCGATGTGCGCTACGGCGAGCACCCGCCCCTCACTCCAGCCCTCTCCCCACAGGGGAGAGGGAGTTCATGCTTCGGAGGTTTTTTAATGCGCCCCATCACCCGCCTCCACTCCCGCACCGCGGTGCTGCCGGACGAGAACATCGATACCGACCGCATCATCCCCGCGCGTTTCCTCACCACCACCGAGCGCGTTGGCCTGGGCAAGTTGTGCTTCAACGACTGGCGTTATCAGGCTGACGGCAGCGACAACCCGGCATTCCCGCTGAACCAGCCGCAGGCCACGGGCTGTTCGATCCTGGTCGCGGGACGCAACTTCGGTTGCGGCTCGTCGCGTGAGCACGCGCCTTGGGCCTTGCTCGATTACGGCATCCACGCCGTGCTGTGCAGCGAGATCGCGGACATCTTCCGCAACAACGCGCTGAAGAACGGCTTGCTCGCCATCGTGCTGGACGAAGCCGAACACCGCTGGCTGCTCGAGCACCCGGGCGTCGAGCTGAGCATCGATGTGCGCGAGCAGTACATCGCCTTGCCCGACGGCGGGCGCATTCACTTCCAGATGGAGCCGTTTGCGCGCCATTGCATCCTCAACGGCGTCGACCAGCTCGGTTACCTGCAGCAACACGCCGATGCCATCACCACCTATGAACAACGCACGGAGAAAGCCGCATGAGAGCGCAGATCGTGATCCTGCCCGGCGACGGTGTCGGCCCTGAAGTCACCGCAGCGGCCGTGACCGTGCTCGACGCGGTGGCCGCCCACTTCGACCACAGTTTCCATTTTGACGAGCACCTGATCGGCGGCTGCGCCATCGACGCCACCGGCGAGCCCTTGCCGGCCGCCTCGCTCGACGCCTGCAAGGCCGCCGATGCGGTGTTGCTGGGCGCCGTGGGTGGCCCGCAATGGTCGGACCCGAATGCAGCGGTGCGTCCAGAACAAGGCCTGCTCGCACTGCGCGCCGCGCTCGGTGTTTATGCGAACCTGCGTCCCTTGCAGGTACATCCCAGACTGGCCGCGCTGTCGCCGCTGAAGAACGAAAAGCTGAAGAACGTCGACGTGCTGTTCGTGCGCGAACTTACCGGCGGTGCCTACTTCGGTGCAAAGACGCGCACCGTGGATACCGCTATCGACGAGTGCAAGTACACCGTGGCCGAAGTGGAGCGCGTGGTGCGTCGCGCGTTCAACCTGGCACGCGGCCGGCGCAAGCATGTCACCTCGGTCGACAAGGCCAACGTGCTGGAGACTTCGCGCCTATGGCGCAGCACGGTGCAGCGCATCGCCGCCGAATACCCCGATGTGAAAGTCGAACACCAGCTGGTCGACTCGATGGCCATGCTGCTGCTGACCCAGCCGTCGCGCTACGACGTGGTGGTCACCGAGAACCTGTTCGGCGACATCCTCACCGATGAAGCCGCGGCGCTGGCCGGCTCGCTGGGCCTGCTGCCATCCGCCTCGATCGGCGAAGCCAAGGCCGGCCTGTACGAACCCATCCACGGTTCGGCGCCGGATATCGCCGGCCAGGGCGTGGCCAATCCGATCGGCACCATCCTGTCCGCGGCCATGTTGCTGCGGCATTCGCTGGAGCTGGAACAGGAGGCCGCCGCGGTCGAGGCCGCCGTGGCCGAGGTGCTGGAGCATGGTCCGCATACCCGCGATATCGGCGGCCAGGCGACGACGACCGAAGTGTTGGAAGCCGTACTTTCCGCGCTCGACGAACAGGCGTGTCACGCCGCGTCCTTCCTGCGTTGGGGGCGCGCCTGCGGATGAGCACCGATCACGTCGTCGTCAATGCAGCCGAGCGGCTGCCCTCCTCTTCAACCCGGATATCTCATGCGCAGTGATCTCATCAAGACCGGGCCCGACCGCGCACCCGCCCGCGCCATGCTCCGCGCCACCGGCATGGACGACGCCGCCATCGCCAAGCCGCTGGTGGCGGTGGTGCACACGTGGTCCAACGTCAGCCCGTGCAACCTCAACCTGCGCGAGCTGGCCGAACATGTGGCCGAAGGCATTCGTGCCGCGGGCGGCACGCCGGTGGAGTTCAACACCATTGCGGTGACCGACGGCATCGCCATGGGCACGCCGGGCATGCGCGCCTCGCTGATCAGTCGCGAGGTGATCACCGACTCCATCGAACTCGCCGTCGATGGTCACTGCCTGGACGCCATGGTGGTGCTGTGCGGTTGCGACAAGACCATTCCCGCCGCCGCGATGGCGATGGCGCGCCTGGATATTCCCAGCGTGGCGCTGTACGGCGGCACCATCGCCCACGGCACGCACGACAACCACCCGATCACCATCCAGCAGGTGTTCGAAGCGGTGGGCGCGCATGGCGCGGGCAAGATCGACGATGCGGAACTCACCTCGGTCGAACGCGATGCCTGTCCCGGTGCCGGCGCCTGCGGTGGCCAGTTCACCGCCAACACCATGGCGATGGTGCTGTCCACGCTGGGCCTGTCGCCGATGGGCTTCAACGATATTCCGGCGACACACCCGGCCAAGACCGCGGCCGCTTATCGCTGCGGTGAACTGGTGATGGAATGTCTGAAGGAAGAGCGCACGCCACGCGCCATGCTGACCACGACGGCGTTTCGCAATGCCGCGCGCATGGTGGCAGCCACCGCAGGCTCCACCAATGCCGTGCTGCATCTGCTGGCGATCGCACGCGAAGCCGGTACGCCATGGACGCTGGAAGACTTTGAACCGGCCTCCAAGCACACGCCGGTGATCGCCGACCTGTTGCCCGGTGGTCGCTACACCGCCGTCGAACTGTTCGGCGCCGGTGGCAGCGCCCGCGTGGCGCAGGAACTGATCGCCGCCGGCATGCTCGACGATGCTCCCACCATCACCGGCCGCAGCCTGTTCGAAGAGGCTGCCGCTGCGCCGCGTGCCGCGCAGCAGGACGTGGTGCATGCTGTAACCCAGCCGCTGAAGCCGCGCGGTGGTTATTCGATTCTGTACGGCAACCTCGCGCCGGAAGGCTGCATCCTGAAGCTCGCCGGCAAGGGAGCCAGTCATTTCGAAGGGCGCGCGCGCGTTTTCGAAAGCGAGGAACAGGCGTTCGCCGCCGTGCAGGGCGGCGCCATCGAAAAGGGCGACATCATCGTCATCCGCAACGAAGGTCCTGCGGGCGGGCCTGGCATGCGCGAGATGCTGGGTGTCACTGCCGCACTCGTCGGCCGCGGCCTGGGCGACGACGTCGCCTTGATCACCGACGGCCGTTTCTCCGGCGCCACCCACGGCTACATGGTCGGCCACATCTCGCCCGAGGCCGTACGGGGCGGCCCGATCGCCCTGTTGCTCGATGGCGATCGCATCCGCATCGACGCGGACAGCCGCGAAATCAGCACCGACGCCGATCTCGTCACGCGCCGCGCCAGCTGGCAGCCGCCGGCACCCAAGGTCACCCGCGGCGCGCTAGCCAAGTACGCACGCCTGGTCGGCTCCGCCTCCGACGGTGCCGTCACGCAACTCTCGACTTCACGCAGCACCTCCGCACCCCACCCCTCCAACACCGTCCACGAAGACACGAACGCAGGAGTTACCGCATGACCACCCAGACCTCGAACGACGCACTCGCCAAGGCCCGTATCGCCGTACTCGGCTACGGCAGCCAGGGCCGCGCCCATGCCCTCAACTTGCGCGACTCCGGTCTCGATGTCGTGGTGGGCCTGCGCAAGAACGGTCCCTCGTGGGAAAAGGCCCGCGCCGAAGGCTTCACCGTGGCCGAACCGGGCGATGCGGTTAAGGACGCCGAGCTCATCGCCGTGCTCACCCCAGACATGGTGCAGCCGGCGCTGTATCGCGACTCCATCGCGCCGAACATCAAGCCCGGCGCCGCCCTGCTGTTCGCGCATGGCTTCAACGTGCATTTCAAGCAGATCGAGCCGCGTGACGACATCGACGTGATCCTGGTCGCGCCGAAGGGCCCCGGCGCGCTGGTGCGCCGCGAGTATGAGATCGGTCGTGGCGTGCCCTCCATCTGGGCCATCCATCAGGACGTCAGCGGCCACGCGGAAGCCAAGGCCAAGGCCTATGCCGATGGCATTGGCGGCGGTCGCGCCCTGCTGATCAAGACCGACTTCAAGGAAGAGACCGAAACCGATCTGTTTGGCGAACAGGCCGTGCTGTGCGGTGGCGCCAGCTCGCTGGTGCAGGCTGGCTTCGAGACCCTCGTGGAAGCCGGCTACCAGCCGGAAATCGCGTATTACGAGGTGCTGCACGAACTGAAGCTGATCGTGGACCTGTTCTACGAAGGCGGCATCGCCCGCATGCTGGAGTTCGTCTCGGAGACGGCGCAGTACGGCGACTACGTCAGCGGCCCGCGCATCATCGACGCCGGCACCAAGGCACGCATGAAGGATGTACTCAAGGACATTCAGGACGGCACCTTCGCGCGCAACTGGATCGCCGAGTATCAGGCCGGCCTGCCGAACTACAAGAAGTTCAAGCAGGCGGATCTCGAGCATCCGGTGGAACAGGTCGGCGCCAAGCTGCGTGCGCGCATGCCATGGCTGCAGGCGAATGCGCCGAAGCCGGCAGCCGAGCCGCTGAAGAAGGTCGGCTAGTCGTTGTGTCCTCCCCCTGCTCGCCTCACTCGGGACGCGCAGGGGGAATTTAGGAGGGGGTGCTGTTCCCGCAGGCTGTTGCCTCTCGTCAACCCTCCCTGCGCCCGACGGGAATCTCTCGTTCGGGACGTGCAGTGGAGGGCGTTTTTTGACAGGCCTTTCGACAATCCAAGCGCCGCGCCAGCAGCGACATCCAAGGAAACGCGACCATCGTGAACCTGCCATTGCAAAAGGAGATTCCCGCGCCGGACTCCACCCACCCGCTCTGTGGCCAGACCATGAGTGGCGCGGAGGTGGTGGTGCAGGTACTCGCCGACGAAGGCGTCACCGTGCTGTTCGGCTATTCGGGCGGCGCGATCCTGCCGGTGTACGACGCGGTCTTCAGATACAACGCCACCCACCTGTCGCCCAATGGCGGCGAGCCGATGCCGCTGATCGTGCCGGCTAACGAACAGGGTGCGGGTTTCATGGCCGCCGGTTATGCGCGCGCCTCGGGCAAGGTGGGTGTGGCCATCGTTACCTCCGGTCCGGGCGCTACCAATATGGTCACGCCAGTGCGCGACGCCATGGCCGACTCCGTGCCGCTGGTGGTGATCTGCGGCCAGGTGCCTACCGCTGCGCTGGGCAGCGATGCGTTTCAGGAGGCACCCGTGAGCAACATCATGAGCGCGTGCGCCAAACATGTGTTTCTGCTCACCGAGCCGGCGCGGCTGGAAGCGACGCTGCGCACCGCCTTCGAGATCGCGCGCAGTGGACGCCCAGGCCCGGTGGTGGTGGATATTCCCAAGGATGTGCAGAACACCTCGCTCACCTTTGCCGGTGACGGCCGCCTGCCCATTCCCGGCTATCGCGCCCGCCAGCATGCGATTGAACACGCAAGACTTGATGACACCCAGTGCGAGGCGTTCTTCGATGCACTGGCGAAAGCGAAGCGCCCGCTGATCTATGCCGGCGGAGGGATCATTGCGGGCGAGTCGGCGGCGACGCTGCGCGCCTTCGTGCAGCAGTTCGGCCTGCCAGTGACGACCACGCTGATGGGCATCGGCGCGTTCGACACCACCGAGCCGCTGGCCCTGCACATGCTCGGCATGCATGGCACGGCGTATGCGAATTACGCGGTGGAAGATTGTGATTTCCTGCTGGCTCTTGGCGCACGTTTCGATGACCGCGTGGCCAGCGTGCCGGATCGCTTCGCACCCCATGCGCGCTTTATTGCCCAGATTGATATCGACCCTGCCGAGATCGGCAAGGTGAAGACTGTGCACTGGCACCATCACGGTGATCTGGACCGCACACTGTCGCGGCTGCAGCAGTACGGCATGCGCCATGGACTCCACTTTGCCGCTGATGGCCGCTACACCCCATGGCACACGCATATCGCTGCACTCAAGGAAACGCACGCGCTCAATTACGATCGTGCGAGCGAACTGATCCAGCCGCAGGCGGTGATCGAAGCGATCAATCTCCGCACCCAGGGTCGCGCGATCATCAGCACCGGCGTGGGCCAGCATCAGATGTGGGCGGCGCAGTACTTCGATTTCCGCGAGCCGCGCCATTGGCTCACCTCCGGCTCGATGGGCACGATGGGCTTCGGCCTGCCGGCGGCCATTGGCGCCCAGTTTGCGCGACGCGATGCGGTGGTCATCGATATCGATGGGGACGCCAGCATCCGCATGAACCTGGGCGAGCTGGAAACCGTCACCACCTACGGCTTGCCGGTCAAGGTGGTCGTACTCAACAACATCGGCGACGGCATGGTGCGCCAGTGGCAGAAGCTGTTTTTCCGCGGACGCTTTGCCTCCTCCGACAAGAGCCTGCACAAGAAAGACTTCATCAAGGCGGCGCAGGCCGATGGCTTCGAATGGGCACGGCGGCTGGAGCGCAAGGAAGATCTGGCGGCCACCATCACCGACTTCCTGGCCTTCGATGGCCCGGCCTTCCTTGAAGTGATGATCGATACGGATGCGGGCGTCTACCCGATGGTGGGGCCGGGCGCGACGTACGCGCAGATGATCACGGGCGACTTCATTCCGTCGCGTGTGGTCGCTGAATCGTCTGGGGATTCCACGTCCGACATGTTCTAGACCGTCATCCCAGCGAACCCCAAGAGGGGGCAAGGGCTGGGATGGCGAGTACGCAGGGCCACGGAGTACCGCCATGAAACACACGCTTTCCATCCTGTTGCAGAACGAATCCGGCGCCTTGATGCGCGTGGCCGGTTTGTTTGCCGCACGCCATTGCAATATCGATACGTTGACTGTCGCCGCGACGCAGGACCCGGCCGTATCGCAGCTTACCCTGGTGATGCACGGCGCCGACGAAACGGTGGAGCAAATCATCAAGCAGACGCGCAAGCTGGTCGACGTGATCGAGGTCAGTCACCCGGCGGTGACGATGACTCCATGAGTGTCCTCGCCGAACAGGTGACACCGACCACGTTTGGTGAGCACGAGTTGCTGCGCCAGACGGTGGGTGCGCGTGTCTACGACGTGGCGCGCGAAACCGCGCTGCAACCGGCGCAGTTGCTATCCGCGCGGCTCGGCCAGCGCGTGCTGCTCAAGCGCGAGGACCAGCAGCCGGTGTTCTCGTTCAAGCTGCGTGGTGCCTACAACCGTATGGCCGGCCTGGATGCGGCGCAACGCGCGCGTGGCGTGATCGCGGCGTCTGCCGGCAATCATGCACAAGGCGTGGCGCTGGCCGCCGCAAGGCTCGGCGTGCATGCGGTGATCGTGATGCCGGTCACGGCGCCACAAGTGAAGGTGGATGCTGTGCGTCGTCTCGGCGGCACCCATGTCGAAGTGGTGCTGGTCGGCGATTCGTATAGCGATGCCCAGGCTGCCGCCGCGCAGTTGCAGGCGCAACACGGCTACACCTTCGTGCATCCGTTCGACGATCCGGCGGTGATCGCGGGACAAGCCACCGTGGGCATGGAGATTCTCCGTCAGCATCCCGGTCCGCTGCATGCGGTGTTCGTCCCGGTGGGCGGCGGTGGCTTGCTGGCTGGCGTGGCCGGCTACATCAAGGCACTGCGGCCCGATGTGAAAGTGATTGGCGTGCAGACGCGCGATTCCGACGCCATGGCGCAGTCACTCGAGGCCGGCACGCCGGTCAGCTTGCCTGAGGTCGGACTTTTCGCGGATGGCACAGCGGTAAAGCGCGTAGGCGACCTCACCTTCGACCTTTGCCGTCAGTATGTCGATGCCATGCTGCGAGTGGATACCGATGCGATTTGCGCGGCCATCCGCGACGTATTTCAGGACACGCGCAGCGTGCCGGAACCGGCTGGCGCGCTGGCTCTCGCCGGTCTCAAGCAGTATGTGGCAACGAACGGTGCCTCGGCGGAGCCGATGGTAGCGATCGTTTCCGGCGCGAACCTCAATTTCGACCGGTTGCGTTTCGTGGCGGAACGCGCCGAGGTGGGTGAGCAGCGGGAAGCGGTGTTTGCCGTCACCATCCCCGAGGAACGCGGCAGCTTTCGGCGTTTCTGCGCGGCGTTGGGCCAGCGCAGCATTACCGAATTCAATTACCGCATCGGCAATGCCACCGAAGCGCATATCTTCGTCGGCGTGCAGACCACCCGGCGCGATGAACGCACGACCCTGATCGACGCGTTTCGCGAGCACGGCTTTGGCGTGCTGGATCTCACCGACGATGAGCTCGCCAAGCAGCACCTGCGCCATATGATCGGCGGCCGCACGCCGCTGGCGAACGATGAATTGCTCTATCGCTTCGAGTTTCCCGAGCGGCCCGGCGCACTCACGCGCTTCCTCGGCCACATGCATCCGGACTGGAATATCAGCCTGTTCCATTACCGCAACCAGGGCGCCGACTACGGCCGTATCCTGGTCGGTATCCAGGTGCCGCACAACGAACGGGCGCTGTTCCAGGCCTTTCTCGATGCGCTGGGGTATCCGTTTCGCGATGAGAGCGAAAATGCGGCGTATCGGTTGTTGTTAAGAGCGTGAACTAGTGCACCCTCTCAGCACCGTCATCACCATCACTCCTCAACCACATCCAACTCAAACACATGGTTGTCGTAGTCGCTGAAGTACAGCGCCGTGTCCCTTCGCGCCATATCGAAATCCAGAGCCAGGGCCGTCAGCCGCTCCGCGCAAGCCAGTTGCTCCGGCTTGCTCACCTGGAACGCGATATGGTCACCGTTGCGCGCGGCGGGGCCGCTGCCACGGATCAGTTCGAAATCGAGGCCGGCCAGTCGCACCGTCATCGACGGGTGGCTGTCCTCCGCGTCCAGCTCACGCGTGACACGGGCGTCCTCGAATACCCCGGTAAGCAAATGCGCGGTTCGCGTGGGGTCGGCGACGATCAGGGCGATGTGACTGAGCATCTGGGGCATGGCGCGACCTGTTCCGGTTCACGGGTGGCCTTGAGTGTAGGCCCGGCTGTGACAAGGCGACGACAAAGTCGCGCAGCGATCGCTGGCAAACCGGCGCTGCGTCACGTCACGGCTGTGGGCGACCCACGCTAAACTTGGCGAATGGCTCCTTCCTCACGTAAGCGCCAGCGGCGCAACCCGTCTCCGTCGACCGGCCCGCGGCCGCGGCCCGCCGCACCGGTGAAGTCCGTCGTGGCTCCGGGGCCTGCGGACAGTTCCACGCGTGCCACGCGCGTGCTCGACTGGATCCTGCAGAAGTTTCCCGAGGCGTATCGCACCAAGGCGCGCGACTATCTGGTGCTGACCCGCATGGATCGCCCCATCGGGGCGCTGTTGTTGCTGTGGCCGACCTGGTGGGCGCTATGGCTCGCCGCGTCTGATTTTCCGCCAGTGAAGCTGCTGGTGATCTTCACCTTGGGCGTGTTCGCCATGCGCGCCGCCGGATGCGCGATCAACGATTTCGCGGACCGCAAGCTGGACCCGCAGGTGGCGCGCACGGCTGGGCGACCGATTGCCTCGGGCCGTGTCACGCCGCGCGAAGCCTTGATCGTCTTCGTGAGCCTGTTGACGCTGTCGTTCGTGCTGGTGTTGTTCACCAATGCGCTGACCATCAAGCTGTCCCTGGTCGGCGCCGCGCTGGCCGCCATCTATCCCTTCACCAAACGCTATACCCACCTGCCGCAAGTGGTGTTGGGTGCGGCGTTCGGCTGGTCGATACCGATGGCCTTTGCCGCGGTTTCCTACGCAGTGCCACCTGTGGGCTGGCTACTGTTCATCGCCAATATCCTGTGGTCGGTGATCTACGACACGCAATACGCGATGGTCGATCGCGATGACGACCTCAAGGCCGGGGCCAAATCCACCGCGATCCTGTTCGGCGATGCGGACCTTCCCATCCTCGGCATCCTGATGGCCACGTTTCTGCTGGCGATGCTGTTTGTCGGCCAGCGCGCTGCGCTGGGTTGGCCGTACTGGCTGAGCCTGGTCGCCGCAGCGAGCCTGTTCGGCCACCAGCTGTGGAAAATCCGCAAACGCGAGCGTGATGCCTGCCTTACGGCATTCCGCAACAACAATTGGCTGGGCATGGTCCTGTGGATCGGCATCGTGCTGGCCTTGGCCGTGCGCTGAGCCCACGCCGTTTAGCCGCATCTCACGACCCGCTGACGCAGGCCGGTGCATGCTCCGCAGCCTGCGACGAGGCTCCCTGTGCCTGCCGACGTTCATGCTGACCTAGCAAGCGGCGTCGCCATGTCGATTCCGGCTCTCCTCGTTCGACGATCAGATGAGAGCCACCCGGGTACTGGCCCAAGGCCACCTGGCGGCTTGCCTTTGCAGCCCAATGGAGTAACGACAATGCGATTCATGGTGATGGTGCGTGCGACCAAGAGCTCCGAAGCCGGCGAGATGCCAAGCGAACGCCTGCTGGCCGATATGGGCCGCTTCAATGAGGAACTGGTAAAGGCTGGCGTGCTGCTGGCCGCGGAAGGTTTGCATCCGAGCGCGCGCGGCGTGCGCATCCGCTATGCGGGCGACCAGCGCACGGTCATCGATGGCCCTTTCGCCGAGACCAAGGAGCTAATTGCCGGATTCTGGCTCATCCAGGTGGCATCGCTCGAAGAAGCGATCGAATGGCTCAAGCGTGCGCCCAATCCGTTTGATGACATCGAATCGGACGTGGAGATCCGCCAGGTCTTCGAGGCCGAGGATTTCGGCGCGGAATTCACGCCGGAGCTGCGTGAACAGGAAGCGCGCACGCGCGAACAGATCGGCGACCGCGCCTAGCACCTTGTTCACCCGCTCGACGCGAGCCATGCGGGGAGTGGGACAGGCTCCATACATCACCAGGAGGAAGCTCATGCTGGTACAGCCCTATCTCTTCTTCGACGGTCGCTGTGAGGAGGCGCTGGCCTTCTACGGGAAGGCCATCGGCGCCAAGTCACGCCTGGTGCGCTTCAACGAAAGTCCTGAAGGACACGGTCCCCCCGCGGTCGACCCGGCGAATGCCGAGAAGATCATGCATGCCCATGTCGTGGTCGGCGAGACGGCGTTCATGGCCTCGGATGGCGAGTGCAAGGGGCAGGC
This sequence comes from Dyella humicola, assembly GCF_026283945.1. Lineage (NCBI taxonomy): Bacteria > Pseudomonadati > Pseudomonadota > Gammaproteobacteria > Lysobacterales > Rhodanobacteraceae > Dyella > Dyella humicola. The sequence goes on along the minus strand of NZ_JAPDPC010000003.1, from coordinate 81,987 downwards.
GCATTTCGGTGGTTTCTCGCTGTCGCTCACCGTAGCCGACGCCGCGGAGGCGCAGCGCAGCTTCACTGCGCTGTCCGAGGGTGGCGAGACCGTGATGCCGCTGAGCAAGACCTTTTTCTCTTCCAGCTTCGGCATGCTGAAGGACCGTTTCGGCGTGCACTGGATGGTGATGTCGCCTCCCTGAGCTCGCTGGGCTATCGCGCGAACTTGCGTTACCGATGAGGCGGTGCTGTGATCGGTGGTCATGACGACCACCGACATCCATCGCACCATCGACGCCGTCTGGCGCATCGAGGCGCCGCGCCTGATTGCCGGCCTCGCCCGCATCATGCGCGACGTGGGGATGGCGGAGGAATTCGCGCAGGACGCGCTGGTCGCCGCGCTGGAGCAGTGGCCATCCAGTGGTGTACCGCACAATCCAGGAGCGTGGCTGATGACCACGGCCAAGCACCGCGCGATCGACCAGTTGCGTCGCCACGCCCTGCATCAGCGCAAGGCCTACGCGCTGACACAGGAAATCGAGGCGCAGCTGGAAGCGTCCATCGTGGACCCCGATGCCATGCTCGACGACCCGATTGGCGACGATCTGCTGAGCCTGGTGTTCACGGCCTGTCATCCGGTGCTGTCCACCGAAGCGCGCGTGGCGCTGACCTTGCGCCTGCTGGGCGGCCTCACCACCACCGAAATCGCACGCGCCTATCTGGTGCCCGAGTCCACCGTGGCGCAACGCATCGTGCGCGCCAAACGCACGCTTAGCGAGGCAAAAGTGCCGTTTGAAGTACCGCGCGGCGACGAGCTGGGCGTGCGACTCGCCTCCGTGCTCGAAGTCGTCTACCTGATTTTCAACGAAGGCTATGCCGCCACCTCCGGTGACGACTGGATGCGTCCGGCACTATGCGAGGAAGCGCTGCGGCTGGGCCGTGTCCTGGTCGGACTGGCGCCCGCGGAGCCGGAGGTACACGGACTGCTCGCCTTGATGGAGATCCAGGCCTCGCGTACCGCAGCACGCACGGGGCCTCATGGCGAGCCGATCCTGCTCAGCGAACAGCAACGTGGCCGCTGGGACCAGCTGCTGATCCGCCGCGGGCTCGATGCCCTGGCTCGCGCCGAAGGCCTGGGTGGCGCCGAAGGACCCTACGCCTTGCAGGCTGCCATTGCCGCCTGTCACGCGCGGGCCCGCAGCGTCGACGAAACCGACTGGTCGCGTATTGCCGCGTTATACGACACCCTGGCCCAACGCCTGCCCTCACCCGTGGTCGCGCTCAATCGCGCGGTTGCACACGCCATGGCATTTGGGCCCGCGACGGGCCTGGCGATGGCGGATGAACTGCGCGATGAACCCCTGCTGCGCCACTATCACCTGCTGCCCAGCGTGCGCGGCGACCTGCTCGGCAAGCTGGGCCGTCATGCCGAGGCACGTGAGGAGTTCGAGCGCGCGGCATCGCTCACGCGCAACACGCGCGAACGCAACCTGCTGTTGCAACGTGCAGCCAGCAGTGCGCGCGTCGCGAGCGCGAGCTGACGGGATCCATCACGCTACCGCCCTTGCCACCGCGAGGCCATCGGCGTGGCCGATGGCCCATGCCACCCATCAAGCGGATGCGGCACCGCCATAGGCAGCAGCAGCGTCCATGACGCGGGCCGAATACACCAGCGCCGCACCCGCATTGAGGGCCACGGCCACACCGAGGGCTTCGGCGATCTCTTCGCGACTGGCACCATGCTTGAGTGCTTCCGCCGTGTGCACGGTGATACATCCATCGCAACGGGTGGTGACGGCGACCGCCAGCGCAATCAGCTCCCGGGTCTTCGCATCCAGGTGTCCGGTCTTCTGGCCAGCACTGGAAAGCGTCTGATAGCCAGCCAGCGTGCCCGGACTCAGCTTGCCGATCTCGCCAATCCGACCCATCAGCTCATTGCGATATTCAGGCCAATCCAACATGGGATGTCTCCTCGAGTGGTTGATCGGTCCGGACGTGCTGCCCTGACCGATGTCGAACATGCTGCGCCTCCCGCGTCCCGCCTGCACGCCCCGGCGCTTGGATCCATGGTCCGGCGCCCAGACGACGGCGATGGCCTGCGCCTCATGGCGCCTCCGATCCACCGCCCAGCGCGACGTAGAGAGAGACACCGTTCTGCAGGGCGGTCGCGCGTAGCTGGATCAGCTCCTGCTCGGCGGAGAACAGGTTACGCCGCGCATCGACCACCTCGAGATAGATCGAAATGCCGTTCTGGTAGCGAAGCTCGGCCGTTTCGGCCAGCCGTCGCTGCGCCTCCACGGCCCGTTCCTGCGCCGCGATCTGCTCCTGGTAACGCTGTCGGCCGATCAGTGCGTCGGACACTTCGCTGAAAGCGGTTTGCACGGCGCGCTGGTAGGTCGCCACCAGTTCATCCCGTCGTGCCTGCGCGTGGCCGAGCTGCGCCCGACGCTGTCCCGCATCGAAGATGGGCAGGCTGATCAGGCCACCGATGGACCACGATTGCTTGTCGCGCGTGAACAGCTCGCTCAGCTCGGACGATGCGTAGCCGTAACTGCCGGTCAAGGCGATGCGTGGGAAGAAATCGGCGCGCGCCGCGCCGATGTCGGCGTCGGCGGCGCGTAGTTGCTGTTCCGCCTGCCGGATGTCGGGGCGATGCGTGAGCAGGGCGGAGGGCAGTCCCGCTTCGAGTTCCGCGAACTGGCCAGGGTCTTCGATCGAACGCCCGGCCGGCAGCGGGCCGGCGACCGGGCCGCCGACCAGGATCATCAGCTGGTTGCGCAGTTGCCCGGTGGTCCTATGCAGTTCCGCCAGTTGCGTCTGCGCCTGCGTGACGAGAATCGCCGCCTGCTCATAATCCACCTTCGAGGTCACGCCGGCGTTGAGGCGGAGCCGGGCGATGTCCAGTGCATATTGGCGACTCTTGACCGTGCGCTCGGCCAGTTCAATCCCTTCCTCGCCCGCGCGGATCGCGTAATAAGTCGCCGCCACATTGCTGATCAGGGACAGGCGAAACGCCTGCTGCGCCTCCACCGTCGCCAGATAGCGGTGACGCGCGGCTTCGCTCAGGTTTTTGACGCGCCCCCAGAAATCCAGCTCGAACGAGGTCACCGCAACCTGGACGTTGTACTGATTGAAGATCACGGTGGCGCTGCTGTCGGCAAATTCCGGATCGAATGAACCGAGCGGCGCCTGGGTCCGGGTCACCCCGCCGCTGGCGTTGACCTGCGGCAGGCGCTGGGCCTGCTGGATGCGATAAAGCGCGCGCGCCTGCTCGATGCGCGCCACCGAGGCGGCGAGATCTCGGTTGTGCTCAAGCGCCGCGACGATAAGAAACTTGAGCTGGGGGTCGCCAAAGAATGCCTGCCAACCAATCTCCGTGGCGAGGTGGCCGCCGTCGGGCGCGGGCGCCTCGGCAGGGTCGAAGTGGTCGTCCACCGGCAGCTCGGGCTGACGATACGTCGGCGCGAGATTGCAGGCAGCCAGCGCGCTGCATGCGGCAAGCAGGACGAGGCATCTACGCATCGCGCGGACCTCCGCCCGGCCCGGGAGGCTCCGCTGGCAGTGCCGCGAGATCGTCCTCCTCGCTGTAGCGCTTCTCGCGGCTTAGCCACCGGCGCGCCGCCACGTAGAACAGCGGCGTGAAGTAGATGCCGAAGAAGGTGGCCGTGAGCATGCTGCCCATCACGCCGGTACCGACCGCCCGCCGGCTCGCCGCGCCCGCTCCGGTCGCCAGCACCAGCGGCATCATGCCAAGCACGAAGGTGATGCTGGTCATCAGGATCGGGCGCAGGCGCTGCTGCGCGCCATTCTTCACCGCCGTGATCGGGTCCTTGCCCTCGGCCTCTTCCTTGATCGCGAACTCGACGATCAGGATCGCGTTTTTTGCCGCCAGGCCAATGATGGTGACCAGGCCGATATTGAAATACACGTCGGCGGACAAGCCGCGCGCCATGGTCAGCAGCACCGCGCCCACGACACCGAACGGAATGATCAGCAGCACCGCCGCCGGAATCGCCCAGCTTTCGTAGAGCGCCGCCAGCAACAGGAACACGACGATCAAAGAAAGTCCCAGCAGCATGCCGATCTGCCCGCCCGCCTGCTTCTCTTCGAAGGCGGTTCCGGTCCATTCGTAGCTCAGGTTGCCGGTCAGCACGCGCTTGGCGATGCGCTCCATCTCGGCAATCGCCGCGCCGCTCGACTGGCCGGCCGCAGCCTGGCCCGAAATGGTGGCGGAGGGAAAGCCGTTGTAGCGTTCGAGCTGTTGTGGCCCGGAAATCCAGTGCACGCGCGTGAACGCCGAAAACGGCACCATCTCGTTGTGGTCGTTGCGCAATCGCAGCGCGCTCACGTCCTCCGGCCGCATGCGCTGCGCCGCATCGGCCTGCAGGAACACGCGCAGCACATTGCCTTCGTAGAGGAAGTCGTTGACGTAGTTGGAACCGAACGCCAGCGACAGGGCCTGATTCACTTGCCCGATCTGCAGCCCCAGCGCGCGCGCCTTGACCCGATCGATCTCGACGTAGAGTTGCGGCGCCGCAGGCAAGCCCTCCGAACGCACGCCCATCAGCACGGGGCTCTGCGCGGCCTCTATCATGATGCGCAAGGCCGCCTGCTGCAGGGCGGCGGCGCCCGCCCCGCCGCGATCCTGGATCTTCATGGTGAAGCCGGTCGCGGTGCCCAGCGACGGAATCGCTGGAGGGTCCAGCGCAAAAATCATCGCCTCGGGGATTTGCCGGAACGCCGCGTTGCTGCGCTGGACCAGGGCGCTAGCCGAGTTTCCGGCGCCGGGGCGCTCGTCCCAGGGTTGCAGGTCCACGAACGAGAGCGCCGCCGACTGGCCCTGGCCGAAGAAGCTGAAGCCGGTCACCGTGGCGATGTTGCGCACCTGCGGCTGCTGGCGCAGGAACGCTTCGACCTGGTCGACCGCGTGCTGGGTTCGCCCCACGGTGGACCCGGGCGCGCCGGTATAGGAGACAAAGATGTGGCCCTGGTCCTCGGTGGGCAGGAATCCTCCGGGCAGCCGCATGAACAGGAACACCGTGACCACGCACGCGACGGCGAACACCAGCAGCCAGCGCACGGGTGCGCGCAGCATCGCGTCGACACCACGGGCGTACTTCACCGTCGCCGCATCCAGGCCACGGTTGAACGCACCGAACACCCGCTGCAGCATCCGCGCCGGTGCGCTGCGTGGGGCCGGCGCGGCACTCGGCGCGGGCTCCGCCTCGCCCTTGAGCAAGGCCGCACACAAAGCCGCACCGAGCGTCAGCGCAAGCACGGTGGAGAGGAAGATCGACACGGTCAACGTAACCGAGAACTGCCGATAGATGCCGCCGGTGGAACCCGGAAAGAACGCCATCGGCACGAACACCGCGACCAGCACCAGGGTGCTGCCGATGACGGCGCCTGAGATCTGCCCGATCGCCTTGACCGTCGCCTGGCGAGCGTTCAGACCTTCTTCGCGCATCACGCGCGACACGTTCTCCACCACCACGATGGCATCGTCGTTGAGGATGCCGATGGCCACGACCATGCCGAACAACGAGAGGATGTTGATCGACAGGCCGAACAGATACAGGCCGCAGCAGGTGCCGATCAGCGCGATCGGCACCACCAGGGTGGGAATCAGCGTGGCCTGCCAGGTCTGCAGGAACAGGAACACCACCACGGTCACCAGCAGCAGCGCCTCGACCATCGTGCGCAGCACGCCGTGCACCGACGTGGTGATGAAGGGCGTGGTATCGAACGGCACCGTCCACACCACGCCGCGCGGAAAGATCGGCTGCAATTCCGTCATGCGCCGGCGTACCTGGGTGGCCACGGCCAGCGCATTGGCACCACTGGCGAGCTGGATCGCCATGCCGGCCGACTCCTTGCCGTTCACCGTCAATCGGAACCCGTAGCTGTCGTTGCCCAGCTCCACCCGCGCGACGTCGCCCACCCGCACGGTCGAGCCATCCGGGTTCGCGCGCACGATGATCTGGCGGAATTGCTCGGGCGTGGTGAAGCGGCTTTGGGTGACGATCTGGGCATTGAATTCGGAGCCCGGCGCAATCGGCTGGTCGCCCAGCCCACCGCCCGCGGTCTGGCTGTTCTGTTCGCGCACCGCGGTCAGCACTTCGCTGGCCGACAGGCCAAGCCCCGCCAGCTTGTTCGGATCGAGCCAGATGCGCATCGCGTAGGACGAGCCGAACAGCTGCACATCGCCCACGCCGCCAATGCGGCGCAATTCGTTGACGATGTTGTTGGAGGCGAAATTGCCCATTTCCACCGCGTCGGTCGTGCCATCCGTCGATTGCAGCGCGATCAGCATGAGGAAGCCGGACGACGACTTGGTGACGGTGATGCCGAGCTGGCGCACCTCCTGCGGCAGACGCGGCTCGACCCGGCTCAGGCGGTCCTGCACCTGCGAGCGCGCGGTGTCGAGATCGGTTCCGGGCTGCAGCGTGACGGTGATCTGCACGGTGCCGTTGGAACGGCTGGTCGAGGACATGTAGAGAAAGTTCTCGATGCCATTCATCTCGTTTTCGATGATCGAGGTGACGGAGCGGTCGAGCGTCTGCGCGTCGGCGCCGTTGTAGCTCGCCGACACCGTGAGCGACGGTGGCGCAACATCAGGATATTGCTCCACCGGCAACAGCACGATGGCGATGACGCCGAACAGCGTCACGAACAGCGCGATGACCCAGGCAAACACCGGGCGGTAGACGAAGAAGCGATTCATCGGCGGCGCCCGGTCAGTGCGTGGATGGCAGCGGAGCCGGTGCCGGCTGGGCGTTCACGCGCATCCCCGGCTGGACCTTGTGCCAGCCATCGACGATGACGCGCTCACCCGGCTTCAAGCCATCGAGAATGATCCACTCGCCGCCGTCTTGCGCCCCAAGCTCCACGTTTCGACGGACCACCGAGCCATCGTCGGCGACGATGGCCACGCTTGCCGCGCCGTTGTCGATCTGCACGGCCCGTTCGGGCACGCGGATACCCGACTTGAGGGTGCCGGTGACGATGCGTCCACGCACGAACTGACCAGGCAGCAGGATGCGCGCCGGGTTGGCGAACTGGGCGCGTACGGTCTGCGTGCCGGTGGATGGCTCGACGACCAGGTCGGTGAAATCCAGGAAGCCCCTCTCGCCATACTCTTGCCCGTTCGCAAGAATCAGCTGCACCTCGACGTGTTTCCGGTCGGCCGCCTTGAGGGCGCCGGACTGTACCTGCTGCTGAAAGTCAAGCAACGAGGTATTCGACTGGGTGAACACGGCGCTGATCGGCGACAGCTGATTGACCTGGGTGAGCAGGGTCGCTGCGCTGCCGCTGACCAGGGCACCCTCGGTCACTTGCGCACGCCCCACGCGACCGGCGATCGGCGCCGTGACGATGCAACGATCGAGCCGCAATTGCGCCAGTTCCACCTGGGCGTGTGCGTCCGATACGTTAGCCTGGGCCTGCTGGAGGGAGGCCACGGCCTCCTCGTATTCCTGCGCGCTCACCGCCTGCCGCTGGACCAGTGGCTTGAACCGCGCGACCACGGCGGCGGCATTGACCTGCACCGCGTCGGCGCGCTGCGAGCTCGCCTGGGCTTGCTGCAACTGCGCGCGGTAGTCGCGTGCGTCGATCTGGAACAACGGCGCCCCGGCGGCTACGTCCGTCCCTTCCTGATAGAGCCTGCGTTCGACAATACCGTCGACGCGCGCACGCACTTCCGCCGTTCGAACGGCCTCGATCCGGCCTGGAAGCTCAACGATGTTGGGCGTCGGCGACGCGATAACCGTGGTGACCAGAACCGTCAATGGCTGGCCCGCGCCCGCCGGCGCATTCTGCGTGTTGCTACAGGCCAGGCACGCGAGCGTGAGGACCCACACCGTCGCCGGTTCAAAGTAGCGGCGGACTCTGGCGGTGAAACAGGGCAATCGAACCTCCTCGGCCAAGGTGTTCTTCTCGCACTCGAACAGGTCATGGCGTGACCGTCCGGCCCGCCTGGACGGCCATCGACACGTGCCTGTCCTCTCCCCTGCGTTTTTTGATGCCCAGGTTCCGCCCTGGGATCGACAAGGCCTCAACCTAAAGGCAGCTCTGTGCCCCCTGTGTGAAAGCGCAAATCCTCACATCGAAAGCCATCGAAGGCAGCTCCGGCCTCGCTCGCACAAAGCGCCAGGCCCCGGCCGGCCGGCGTCGGGGACACGTTTTGGAGTAGGGAAGTTTGTGCCCTTCATTGGGTGACTGTGTCCTTCGCACGAAAGGGTGAACCACCGCCATGGCGTCGATTTGTCGTTTTGACATGGCACGCACCCGCTCACTGAATGGGGTGCGGAGGAACGTGCGAGATTCACGCGACGATGGCTACGTGGCGGGCGGCGGCGTCAATCCAGGGTGCCCGCACCCAGCCTGTCGTCGACGACCTGGCCGGCCGCGATGCGCAGGGCCACGGTCAGGGCACGCACGACATCGTCCCTGGCCATGCTGGGCGCCTGCGGCAGACGCACGGCCTGTTCCGGCAGGTAAGGGATATGGATAAAGCCCGCGCGCATACCCTTCCGCTTGGCCGCCTCGTGCAACATCAGATAGGCGACGTGGTTGCAGACATAGGTGCCAGCCGTATTCGAGATTTCGACCGGTAGGCCGTCGGCCTGTAGCGCGGCAAGCATGGCCTTGATCGGCAGCGTGCTGAAATATGCCGCCGGGCCACCCGGGATCACCGCTTCGTCGATCGGTTGCGCGCCGGTGTTATCCGGCAGGCGCGCATCCTGCACGTTGATGGCCACCCGCTCGATCGACAACCGGCTGCGGCCGCCGGCCTGGCCGACGCCAAGCAAGATGCTGGGCTCGATCTCGCGCACGGCAGCTTCCAGCTCGCGGCGCGAATCCTCGAAGGCCGTCGGCAACAGATGCGCCACCACCCGGTGATCGGCAATGTGTTGGTCGTGCAGCAGGCGCACGGCCTCCCAGGATGGATTGATGACGTCGTTGCCGAACGGGGTGAAGCCCGTCAGAAGGATGCGTGGCATGTTGCTCATCATGGTCTGTCTCATCCCATCAACGGAATACCAGCATCCACATCATCGCGAAGGTGACGATGAAGATGGATACCGCGCTCCACACCTGCGCACGAATCACCCCGTAGGGGTTGCGCAGCTCCAGCAGCGCTGCCGGCACCAGGTTGTAGTCGGCCGCCATCGGCGTCAGCAAGGTGCCGCAATAGCCGCACAGCATGCCCATCGAGCCGAGGATCGCCGGGTTCGCGCCGTGCTGGTGGATCAGCAGCGGCAAGCCGATGCCGGCCATCATCACCGGGAATGCCGCAAACGCGTTGCCCATAATCACGGTAAACAACACCATGCCCAGCGCAAACACCAGCAGGCAGGCGAATGCGCTGCTTGTTGGCAGGTTGTTGCTGGCCAAAGCCGCAATGGCCGTGCCCACGCCGCTGTGCGTGAATACTTCGCCCAGGGCTGCCAACAACAGCGGCAGCAAGGCCGCCCAGCCGATCGCGTCGAGCAGGCGACGGCCTTCCGCGATGCCTTGGCGCACGGGTGCACGCGCCACTCTTGCCGCGGCGAACAAGGCCACCAAACAAGCTAACGCCAGTCCAGTCAGAGTCATCTGCGCTTTGGCGAATACCGCGTAACCGGCGATCGACAGATACGCGCCGAACAGTGCGACCAGCAGGGTCACCAACGGAATCAACAGCGCGGGCACGAACAGCTTGTGGCCCAGGCGTATGGCGGATCGAAGGCGCGATTCGGCATCGCCGCTGTCCGCGTGCGCATGTCGATGCAGCCGTGGTGCGAGCAAGGCCAACGCGATCACGCTGACGCCCGCGATCTGCGCCGGCAGCAGGTTACCCACCGCTTGCTGCGCGAGCACATAGTCGCCGCCGCCGAACAACCCGCCCAGCAGCAGCCAGAAGGCCGCGCGCCAACCATGTCGCTCCCGCAGATTGCCCAGCCCGGTGTAGGCAAGGAAGGCCGCGATCAGCCAATAGGCATATTCGATGCGCAACATGCTCAGGCTGCCTGTTCGGCGCGCATGCGGGCCGCGCGGCGCAGCAGGCGACGCTGGTACAGCCATACGCGAACGGACTGGATGACGAAGGCAGCGATGGCCGTGGGCAAGGCCCACAACGCGATCGACAGCGGCGTCAAATCAATACCGTGTTGTGCGTAGAAGCCCTGGATCAGCAGTACGGCGCCCAAGGCTATGAAGACATCTTCACCGAAGAAACGACCGACGTTGTCCGTCGCCGCCGCCACGGCGCGCAACTCGTCGCGGTCGGCGTCCGTCACCACCGGCAGGATTTTCTCCACGGCGCCCTCACCCATCGGCGCCAGCAACGGGCGCACGGTCTGCGCGGCGCCTGCGACGCCGGTGAGGCCAAGCATCGCCAACAGTTCGCGCACCAGCAGATAGCCGATCAACAGTCGCGCCAAGGTCAGTCCGCGCAGGCGTCCCATCCAGCGCTGGGCATGTTCGCGCAGGCCTGCATGCTCAAGCAGGCCGATGGCCGGCAGGGTCAGCACGAACAACATCAGCATGCGGCTGGAAACGAAACTCTTGCCGAGCAGCGCCAGCAGATCGGGCACGTGCAAACCAGCCAGCAGGCCACTGACCAGGGCCGCACACACCACCACCGGCACCGGATTGAAGCGCAAGGCAAAGCCGACCACGATCACCGCGACGCCAAGCAAGGGCCAATAATTCATGCGCGAGCGCCTGATGTAATCGGGCGTGAGACATGCGGGGCAGCGACGACCATGCCGGCGGCTTCCAGTGCCGCATGCAGGCTGCGGGCAAACGCCACCGCATGCGCGCCGTCGCCATGCACGCACAACGTATCGGCCTGCAGCGAGATGATCTGGCCATCGACAGCACGCACGCTGCCCTCGCGCGCTATCGCCATGGCTTGGGCAATGGCCTGGTCGCTCTCGGTTATCACCGCACCCGGTTCTCGACGCGGCTGCAACGATCCATCGGCACGATAGCTGCGATCGGCGAACGCTTCGGAAGCCACCGGCAATCCCGCATCGAGGCCGGCCTTGACCAAGGCCGAACCCGCCAAGCCGAACAGGCACAGGGTCGGATCGAAATCGCGCGTCGCCTGCGCGATCGCGTCCGCCAGCTTCGCGTCGCGCGCAGCCATGTTATACAGCGCGCCATGCGGCTTTACGTGGCGCAAGCGCGTGCCTGCAGCCTGCGCAAAACCGTGCAGCGCGCCGATCTGGTACAGCGTCATCGCATAGGCTTCGTTCGGCGTCACCGCCATCTCGCGGCGGCCAAACCCCTGCAGGTCGGGGAGCGAGACGTGAGCGCCAATCGCCACGTTGTGTTCCACCGCGAGCGACACCGTGTGCCGCATGATGTCCGGATCGCCCGCATGAAAGCCGCAGGCGATATTGGCCGAGCTGACGATGGCGAGCAACGCGGCATCATCGCCCATCCGCCATGCGCCGAAGGATTCGCCCAGGTCGCTGTTGAGGTCGATGGTCTTGAGTACGTCAGGCGTCATGCGAAATCCAACCGTCGTTCGATGTGTTCGAGCAGGCGCTGCAGCCGCAGCCGGCGCGCGGCCAGTCGTTGTGCAGCCTCGCTCAGGGTGGTCTCCCGGAAGCATAGGGTATCGCCGGGCCGCCGCTGCGCGAGCCGCGGCAGGTCCACCGCCGCAAGCTGGCCGATGCGAGGATAACCCCCGGTCACCGGCGCCTCGGCCTGCAACAGTATCGGCTGGCCGGAGGGCGGCAGCTGTAGGGTACCCGGCACAGTCGCCTCGGAAATCAGCTCCATGGGCTGGCGCAAATTCAACCGTTGGCCGTCCAGGCGACTGGCGACCCGATTACTGTCCTTGCTGAGGGTGAAGGAGGCCTTGAACAGTGCCTGTTGCGAGGTGTCGTCGAGCTGGTCGAAGTGGTGACCACGCCACAGCGCCAACGGTGCCCGGCCATAGTCGAACCAGGGCTGCGGATCGAGCCCCCAACGCATCATTTGCAGCGCCCTGACCGAGCGTGGCGGCAGCGCTGGATCGCCATCGCCTACCTCAAGCTGGTCGCCGATTTGCAGCGCGCGTCCGTCGAAGGGGCCGATGCGTGCATTCAAGTCTGTGCTCCGGCTTCCGAGCACGGTCGCCGCCGCGAACCCTCCCCGAACCGCCAGATAGCCGCGGCAACCATGCCGCATGCCGCCCAACTGCAGCGCGCTACCGGCGGGCAGTACGCAACGCGTCCAGCCGGGCAAGCTTTGATTGCCCACGCGCGCGTCCACCGGCGCGCCGGTCAGCGCGATCACCGTCGCCCGCTCGAAGCGAAGCGTCGGACCGATCAGCGTGAATTCCAGTGCGGCTTCGCCATTGGCATTGCCGACGAGTGCATTCGCCAACCGCCATGCGGGCCAATCCGCTGCGCCGGCCCTGCCTACGCCGAGCGCGGCATAGCCCAGGCGTCCGCCGTCCTGAAGACTGCTCAACAGCCCGGGTTTCATCACGAACACACTCATCGGCGCGCCTCGGCGGCAAGCCGCTGGAACTCGTCTTCATCGATCGCGCGGAAACGCACACGATCTCCCGGCTGCAACAGCGACGGCGTTGCCGCATGAAGATCGAACAGACGCCGTGGCGTGCGACCGATCAGCTGCCAGCCGCCCGGCAAGGCTTGTGGATAGATGCCGGTTTGTTCCCCGCCGATGGCCACACTGCCGGCCGGCACGCTGATGCGCGGATCGCTCCGGCGCGGCATCGCCAAGGTGGGATCGAGGCCAAGCAGATAAGGAAAGCCGGGGGCAAAGCCAAGCATGGCGACGCGATACGTCGCCGCGCTATGGCGAGCGATCACTTCGTCACAAGCAAACCCTGCATGGGCTGCGACCGCTGCCAGATCCGGCCCTGCGTCGCCGCCGTACCACACCGGAATATCGACCTCGCGGTCGCCGTCGCCGCTATCCGGCAGTTCCTGCAATGCCGCCATCACTCGCTCGCTCACGCGTTGGGCTGGCGCCACCGGGTCGCTATCGTCCCACTGCGCCGGATCGAAGCGCAGCAACAAACTCGCATAAGCTGGCACGCACTCGACGCCAGCAAGCTGCTCGCGCAACCGGGTCGCCGCCGCGTGCACGCGTGCATTGATCGATGACTCGATGCTCTCGCCGAAACGCAGCAGCAGGGCGTCTTCCGAAAGAAGTTCGATGTGCGGAGCAGGCGCCGCGCGGGTCAAGCGACGACGCCGCGTAGGAGTGCGCGCGAGAGGTCCCACGGCACGCACACGGCCGTCTTGGGTCGTACCTGGCTTGCGTCGCCGATGCCTACGGGTGTGGGCAAAGCATCATCGGTTTCCAGCAGAGAACGTTTGATCTTTCGCATAGGGATCTGGCAATGGCCGAAGGATGGCCGCTTTGGTCGAAACACGGGGTCAGACCCCAGCGATCGACCCGCGCGTTTCATCATGCACCCAATTCAGGGCGCGCCAAAAGGGGAGAACGCGCAACGGGGCCGATGCCGCGTCGACGGACATGCTCGTAACCCGAGTGCCGCCGGGGTGAACAAGACCAAGGGCAATGGCCCACCCTGCCACGCACGCCCCTCTTTTCAGACGCCTTACGGCCAGCGTCTCGCGTTCTTGGGAAAACCCGGTCGCTGCACGCGTACGACACAGAATCGTTGTCCCGTCGGAGCCTGCATTACCACCCAACGCTCCAGGCGACTGACCACGCTGGCACCTAGCCCTTCCAGGCGACTTACCTCGGCGGGAATGTCATCGGTTTCAATGTCGATGTGAACCCTGCTCTCGTGGCTGACGCGTTGAATCTGCACGATGGGTTCGTCGGGCGGGGTCTCCAGCATGCGGTAGTTGCCACGCGTGCCTGGATGATCCGGATCGATCTGACGGCCAAGCGCCTCAGCCCAGAAGCTGGCCGCCTGATCAAGATCAGGTGACTGGCAGTCGATCAGCACGGCGCAGAGTCTTGAGTAGTGCATGGCTGCGGGCACTCCTTGGCGGCGACGTTTCTCGCCACGCGGATGATGTGCCATTTGCCTAGCCTTTTGTGCACCTGTTCGATGCCTGGGCGTACTTCCGAGGCCCCCCTTTTAGGCATGACGGGGGCGATATCGCCTGTCCCCACAAACGTCGCGATTTATGACAATTTGGTTACAATTCCCACCACGAGGGTTGGGGCTCTAGCAAAATACGCGAAATCCGAATGGCGGGTGCGCCATGTGTATGGGAACTCTGGGGAGAGATCGTATGCGACAGAAGCTGGCCATCGCAGTGGCAAGTGTTTTCCTGGGCGTCTTTACCACCACGAGCCATGCCGACAACCAAGGCTCCAACGACATCATCGCCAACGGGCACGTCGATGGCGAGCTCCGCCTTTACAACTTCGATCGGTTGTATGACACGCCGAATACGCCCAATGCGAGTGCATTTTCCCTGGCGGCGTTGATCAATGCGCATACAGGAAACTTTCTCGGCGGCTTCAGCTTGGGCGGATCGTTCGTCACCGCCAACTCGCTGGGCACTCAGTCGGACACGCTGGCAAAGATCGATACCTCGCTGATGGGGCCAAACAACTCCATCGGTGCCTTTAGCCAGGCCTACCTGCAGTTCAAGGACGACTGGCTGTTCGTGCGTGGCGGCTACCAGTACCTCGACACGCCATGGATGGGGAAAAGCGATTCGCGGGTCATTCCTGCGTCGTACAACGCCATCCTGGTCGATGTCACTCCACTCACGGGCTGGAACCTCTACGGTATCCGCACCTACAGCTGGAAGAGTCGCACGTCCACGGGCATGTATTACAACAACCTCTATTACCCCTCCACCTTCGACGGCGACTCGATGTTTGGCAATAACGGATCGTTGCCGGCGACCGCTCCGCGGGCCGATGGCGTGTGGGCCGCGGGCACGACTTACACCAACGACGCCGTGAAAGCCCAGGGCTGGTACTACGACTTCATCAATTTCGCGCAAATGGGCTACGTGGACGGTACGTACACGCTGAAAACCGGCACGCACTTCGATCCGTCCCTTTCGCTGCAGTACGTCAACGAGAACGGCGGCAACGACAACATCCTGGTCGACACCCACACCAAATTGTTTGGCATAGCGGGCACGCGCGTGCGCAGCGAGGCCTGGGGCGCGAATATCGGCACGACGGCCTTCAATGGTCGCATCGACCTGGCCTACAACAAGCTCCAGCAGGAATCGAGCGCGGTCGGCGGCGGCGCCTTGATCTCCCCTTACACCACCAACTACGCCACCGACCCGCTGTTCACGACGTCGATGATCCGCGGCCTGGTCGAAACCGGTCCCGGCCACGCATGGAAGGCCAAGGCTACTTACAACTTCTTCGACAACAAGCTGCAACTGGTGACGTCCTACGCCAAGTACACCACGGAATCGCGCGGCACCAGCCACAATATCTACTTCGACATCGTCTACAACATGGACAGCGTGCTGAAGGGCCTGACCTTGCGCAATCGCTGGGAGCGCTCCGTCGGCGGAGCCGGCAACCTCAATCCGGGCAACGAGTCGTTCACCTATAACCGCTTGATGATCTCGTACAAGTTCTAGCGGGTGCCGAGGGCGCCGGAGCCGCAGCGGCTCTGGCGCACGGCCGAACCGAACGGCTCATCCATGAATCCGCCGAAGTCGGCGAGCGTTCGTTTCTCCGTCACGCTGGCAGTGCACCTCACAGCCCACATCGACGACAAACGGAGCAAGGCGCGCCTTGCTCCGCCGTCCATCCCGGCACTCGCCCTGGCGCTTACTTGCGCGGCGCGATGATCTCGCTCAGGTAATCAGGCGTGCCTTCGACGCGCACCAGATGCGGGTACTGCAGGCCACCGTGGTAATCGACCGACACCGTGCGGTAGCTGCCCTGGTATTTCAGCAGCAGCTGGATCGGTGCCTTGCTGTCCTTGGCCGCCGTGATCGCGTCCTTCAGCACGTCGCTCGAATAGTTCTGACCGTTCACCGCAACCAGGGTGGCGCCGGTGCTGACGCCGGCCTTGAAGGCCGGCCCATTCCAGCGCACGTCGTTGACCTGGTCCTTGTCGTTCATGGTCAGGCCGATCGACCAGGCGAAGTTGTACAAGTGACGGGACGGTTCCGAGCGGCTGTTGTACTGCTTCTCGTATTCGCTTTCCTTGTCGGTGTAGACCAGCTTCCAGCCGGTGGCCGCCAGGCCATTCTGCAGCGGCGGATTGAGCGTGTCGACGCGCTCGCGCAAGAAGCTCGCCCAGTCGTACGCGGCCACGCCGTTGAGCGCCGCCACCACGTCATCGAACGTATAGGTCTTCGTCACATAGCTGCCGCTGTCGACGCCGAAGAATGCGCGCGCAAAATCGTCCAGCGATTTCTGGTCATGCGTCAGCGCGCGCAGCTTGGCGTCCACCTCCAGCCACATCATCTGGCCGCCGCTGTAGTAGTCCTCGCTCATTTGCCAGCTGCGATACGGCAAGCTCGAGCGGCGGGCAACGGTGGGGTCGTTGGTGGTGTCCTCGAGCGTGCGCCACTGGAAGCCTTCGCGGTTGCGATCGTAGTTGGCCGCCACCATGGCCAGGGCGTCACGGAACTGCTGCGGCGACCACATGCCGGCACGGGCGGTAAGCACGAAACCCCAGTACTGCGTCTGTCCCTCGTAGACCCATAGCAGCGAATCGCCCATCGGCACGTTGAAGTTGGGCGTCCATAGGTCGACCGGGCGGCGGAACTTGCCGTTCCACGAATGCGCATACTCGTGCGCCAACAGGTCACGCTCAGGCGCGGCCTCACTCCAGCCGGTGAAGTAGTCGGAACCCAGGCCATCCTCGCTGGACTGGTGGTGCTCGGTGCCATTGCCGCCCATCTGATCCGACAGCGAGAACAGGAAGTCGTAGTGGTCGTAGTGGTGCGAGCCGAACAGGCTCACCGCTTGCGTCACCAGGGCGCGGTGCACCTTCAGCTGCTCGGGCGTCATCTCCAGGTACTTCGGCGCATCGGCGACGAGGTCCAGGTACACCGGCGCATCGCCGCCCGGGTTGAGCTCGACGCGCTTGAAGTACTGGCCCGCATAGACCGGCGAATCGACCAGGTTGTTGAACGTCACCGGCTTGAAGGTGACGGTGTCGCCCGACTTGGAGGCCGTCTCCAGCGCCGTGCCCAGCTGCCAGCCATGCGGCAGCTTCATGCTGGGCGCGAAGGTGATGCCACGGGTGTAGTAGCCGGCGGGATACAGCGCCACCTTGCTCCATTCCATGTCCATCATGCGGTCGGTGATGTCGAAGCCTTCGCTGTCGGTGCGGCCCGACAGGTACTGGAACGACGCATCGATCGAGGAGACACCCGCGGGCACGTCGAGATGGAACGCGTACACGTTGTATTTGTCGCGCTTCCACGCAATCGGCTTGCCGTTGGCGCTGAGCGTCAGGCCGGCGAGCATGGCGACGGGGCCCGTCGGCGAATGGTCCCCAGGAATCCACTGGGGATACAGCAGGGTCAACGCACCCGGTTTCACCGGTATCGTTTGATGCACGCGGAAGATGCCCTGGGCGGTGTCGCTGGCATCGACGTGAATGCCCACGGTGCCGACGTACGGTGTGTCCTGCGGCGGTGGCACATCGTCCGTGCGCGCTTGCTGCGCACCCACGGTACCGGCCGCAAGTGCCGCCGCTAGCGCCAGGGCCAGGCACGAAAACTTACGACGCGCAGCAACCGGCGAACCGGCAGGACGAACACGGGACATGGAGGGCTCCGACGAGCAAGTGAATGGTCGCGCAACTTAACACCACCGATGCCGGGTGGGGCTAGTGGGTTGGGTACCTTCTGGCCAGGCCGGAGGCAGTTGGTTCGCGCCATGAGGCGGAAGCGGCCCTCGCCATCAATCCCGATCCTTGTGGAGCCATCGCCTAAGTGCAGCCGTATTCCGTAAACGCCTGATCAAGCTGTTGTTTGGTGATGTGGCGCTTATCCATCTCGCTGGCCGATAGAAATCGCGCTATCCGCACCTGGCTGCAATTCAGGAACTGGCCCCCGAGCCTGAGGGACTCTCGGATACTCGGCGGCTCACTGAGGGCAACGCTGCTCACCAAGGCGCCGTCCGGATGGCCTGGCAGACGACGAGGATCTCGGAGTGACGTTCCCATTGGCTTCCCCTGCAGCAATGGGCTCCTGTAAGCGATCGTAGGGTTGGTGACTTGCTCTGGTTCGACGCGAGCATCGGCAGTCCGTTCATCCTTCGGTGCGACCACGGATTCGACCGGCGCGCCAGCTTCATAGGATGCGGTCGCATGCCGCTTTTTCTCAGCCGCATTGGATAGCGTGGGCAACGTGTGTCCGGCGGATGGCGCGACCATGGTCGCGGGCGGCGTGCTTTCGCCGAGGCTCGCTTTGGCGAAGGTCACTTTCAGCGCGCTTGCACTGCTTTCGGTGAACGGCTCGTGCACTTCATCGGGCGGGACTGGCGGAATGGTCAAATACACGATCAGGAACAGATGCAGCAGGGTGACAAGTCCCAACACTGTTCCACCTACCGTGGCCCGAGCCCATTCCGGCCACGGCACGAGGAAAACCTGGCAGCTTGGGTTGAACTCTTCCCGACCTGTAGCGCTTGAGCGGCTGTAATCCTTCACCACCACGACCTCCGTTGACGTGCGTCAGGCAGGGCAGAGCGTCACCTCCTGAAAGCCTCGTCGTCGACTGATGCCGAGTTGCCCCGGGGCAGCGCAGACGGCTTGCGTCCAGTGACGCGCGCAATTACGGAGTGGGACCGTGCCCACCGGGGCAAAGTTCTCGCGCGTAGTTCGTCTTGCCGTGGCACTCGCGACGCCGGACATCAGCACTCGGCTTTGCTGCCTGGACGGCTCCTCTCTTTTGCTGCGGCCATAGCAAGTCGACGACTGCCGCGACGCATTCCAAGGCGCATTCCATGTTCGACCGATCAGCCGAAGGTGGTGTGACGGTTCCGCCTGCGCGCCTCATGTGGCCTTGCGCAGCAGGAAATGGGAGAGCGCGGGGATCAGGACGAGGGCGCCGACCATGTTCCAGAGGAACATGAAGGTCAACAGGATGCCCATATCGCCCTGGAATTTGATCGGCGAGAAAGCCCACGTCACCACGCCCGCAGCCAGCGTGATGCCCACGAGGGCCACGACCTTGCCGGTGAACTGCACGGCGTGGCGGTAGGCGTCCTGCAGTGGCACGCCGGCGCGCTGTTGGGCGAGCTGGATCGACAGCAGGTACAGCGCGTAATCGACGCCAATGCCTACGCCGAGCGCGATCACCGGCAGGGTCGCCACCTTCACACCGATGCCCAGGGCGACCATCAGCGCTTCGCAGAGGATCGAGGTGAGCATCAGCGGCACCACCGCGACGACCACGGCGCGCCAGGAGCGGAACGTGATGAAGCACAGCACGATCACGGCGCCATAAACGTAGAACAACATCGTGCGATCGGCCTGGCGCACCACGATATTGGTCGCTGCCTCGATACCCGCGCTGCCGGCGGCGAGCAGATACCCGCGATCGGACCCACCGTGGCTGGCGGCAAAGGCCTGCGCGGCGGCCACCACGCGGTCCAGCGTCTCGGCGCGATGGTCGGTGAGATAGGCGATCACCGGCATCACCGAACAGGCGTTGTTGAACAAGTCCGGATTGTTGACCGAGGCCTGCTGCGCGCCGTAGTTGAGCACGTCCTGGTTGCGCGAAATGGTCAGCCACTTGGGGCTGCCCTCATACGAGCCTGCCGTGATCTGACGTATCGCGTCGCCAAGGAAGATCGTCGTCTGCACACCGGGTACCTGGCGCAGCGTCCAGGCCAGGC
Organism: Dyella humicola; assembly: GCF_026283945.1. NCBI lineage: Bacteria > Pseudomonadati > Pseudomonadota > Gammaproteobacteria > Lysobacterales > Rhodanobacteraceae > Dyella > Dyella humicola. The sequence continues at coordinate 62,227 of NZ_JAPDPC010000003.1, read as the reverse complement.
GGTCCGCCTCGACCAGGGTGGCGTACTTGAGGCAGCCTTCGGCGGGCGTCTTCACGATCACCGCGAACATGTCGCTGGAAAGCGAGTAGTTGCCGGTGATGTAGGCGTTGTCGCGGTTGTAGCGTGAATCCGCTCGCAGCTCGGGCGCACCACGTTCGAGGTCACCGATCTTCAGGTGCTTGCTGACCATGAGGCCGGCGCCGGCCAGCACCGCGGCAACGCCCAGCGCGGCGAGCGCCCAGCGGCGCGTGGTAAAGCGCTCGAGTAACTGCCAGACGACGCCCGTTCCCTGCCCCTCGGCGCGCTCACGCTCGGAACGCAGGCTACGCTGGGCGGCGGCGGGATCGACGCCGCTGAAGGACAGCAGGACCGGCAGCAGCAACAGGTTGGTGAAGATCAGCACGGCCACGCCGATGCTGGCCGTGAGCGCGAGGTCCTTGATCACCGGGATGTCGATCAGCATCAGCACGCCGAAACCCACCGCGTCCGCCAACAGCGCGGTGACACCGGCGAGGAACAGGCGACGAAACGTGTAACGCGCAGCGACGAGCCGGTGCGTGCCGCGGCCGATGTCCTGCATGATGCCGTTCATCTTCTGCGCGCCATGCGAGACGCCGATCGCGAAGATCAGGAACGGCACCAGGACCGAGAACGGGTCCAGCGCAAAACCCAGCAAGGCAACCAGACCCAACTGCCACACGACGGCCACCACCGAGCACAGGATGACCAACGCGGTGCTGCGTACGCAGCGTGTATAACCGTAGATCACCAGCATGGCGATCAGCGCGGCGATCGCAAAGAAACCCATCACCTTGACCAGCCCGTCGATCAGGTCGCCGACGAGCTTGGCGAAACCGATCACGTGCAGGTGGATCTTCACGCCCGGTGTAGCCTCGTAGCGGCTTCGAAGGTCATCCAGGGTGTGCGACAACGCGCGGTAGTCGATGGCCGCGCCGGTCTCCGGATCCTTCGACAGCAAGGGCACGAAGATCATGCTGGACTTGAAGTCGTTGCCGACGAAGCGTCCGACGATGCCCGCGCGGGCGATATTGAGCTTGAGCTGGGCGGTGTGCTGCGGCGAACCGTCGTAGTTGTCGGGCATCACCGGGCCGCCGCGAAAGCCCTCTTCGGTGACTTCGGTCCAGCGCACCGCGGGCGTCCACAACGACTTCAGCCCCGCGCGATCGACGCCGCGGGTGAGGAACAGCTCGTCGTTGATCTTCTTCAGTGCTTCCTGGTACTTCGGATCGAAAATGTTGCCGTCGTCGACCGCCACCACCACGCGCAGGGAGTTGCCCAGGCCGCGCAGTTCATTCGCGTTTTCCAGGTAGTGGCGGATATACGGGTGGTTGCTCGGGATCATCTTCTCGAAGCTGGCGTTGAAGCTCAGCCTCGTCACCGCCACCCAGCCCAGCAGCACCGTCGCCAGTGCGCATACCAGCATCATGGCAAAGCGGTGGTTGAACACCAGGCGCTCAAGCATGTTGCCGGATTTCGCATCGAACTCGCGAAGTGTGCTCACGACCGGCATGCGGTCGAGCGATACGTTTTCAACGTTCATCGTGCTTGTCTCCCAACCTTCTCAGTGCGACGCCTGGGTTTTCACCCCAAGCGCGCCGGCGATCACGGTGGCATCGCCCGCGACGGCAACGGCGGAGGCTGGTACGGGCTTGGCCTGCCTGTACAGCGTGAAGTGCGCACCACTGTCGCGGCTCACCAGCAGGCTGCCTGCCTGGCTGACCAGGGCCAGACCCTGCGCACCAAACGCCGCGCTGCCGGTGAGCCCTTCCTGGATGCCGGTGTCGATGGCTTGCCAATGCGCGCCGCCGTCAATGCTGCGATAGGCATTGCCGCGCAGGCCGTAGACGAGCACCGCATCGCTGCTGCCGACGACGCCAAAATAAGTGCCTTTGTAGGGCGTGGCGAGCACATGGAAGCGCTCGGCCCCACGGTCGAGCTTGAGCAGCAGGCCCTGCTCGCCCGCGATATAGACGTCCGTACCCACGCCGCGTACCGCATACAGGTGCAGGCGATCGGGGTTTTCGGTGCGATCGAACCACGAGACCCAGGTCTTGCCGCCGTCCGTGGTCCTAAAGATCAGGTTGAAGGCGCCGACGATGAAGCCGTTGTGCTCGTCGGCAAACCAGACATCAAGAAACGGGTTCTCGGCACCTTGCGCCGCGATACGCGCTGCTTCCTCGATCAACGCGGCGGCGTCCGCGGTGCTGCCGAGTTCGCCTCGGGCGGCGCGCGCACGCAGCTGTTCCATCATCAACGGGCCAACACGCCGCCCATCCAGCTGCCTTATCCATGTCGTGCCGCCATCGCTGCTGTGAAGTACGACTCCGTCATGTCCCACGGCCCAACCCTGCTGCGGCGTCGGAAAGCTCACCGCTACGAGATCGGATGCGACCGGTACCGAAGCCTGTCGCCAGCTGGCGCCGGCATCGTCCGAATAGACGATTTGGCCACGTTGCCCGACGGCCACGAGACGCTTGCCAGCCAGCACCAGTCCATTGAGCAAACCCCTCGACGCGAGTGGGCTCGTGCTCGCCGGCGTATCCAGCACGTCGGTGAAGTCGGCGAACGCAACGGCCGGCAACATGAAGGCAAGCGCTACCAGCGCGCGTCGAATGCTATGCAGAAACATGGGAAGTCCCGGAAGACGAAAGACCTAATGTTGAATCCCCGAGCGCAGGCCCCGGCGCAAGCCGGTGGCCGGCAACGTGCGTGATCCAGGGCGACGCGTGCAGGTGGGGTGGAAACACGGCCCGCGTCTGAGCGTGTTTCCCCGCCATGGGAGCGGCACCTTGCCTGCATGCCGGCTCCCCTGTCGGTCGGTGGCGCGTGGGATAGCAGGGTGCTGTCCCGCGCGCCACCACGACTGCAACATCCAGCGCGATCAGCGAATGCCCGAACCCGCCAGCGATGCCGGAGCCCAGTCGCGCTCTGTCATCGGCGTGGTGTAACGGAAGCCACCGGTTTCCCCCGTAAAGGCGGTCAACGAGTACGAGCCCGCAATCAGGTCATAGATGCCGTGCAGGTCGGCGATCGGCGCGGGAATATCGTAGCTCGGCGTGATATAGGCGAAGCCGGTGCGGAACAACTGGCCACGGGCGTCATAGGCGTCGGAGGCGACCGCTGCCCAGCTGTCCTCGTCGAGGTAAAACGTGCGCTTGCTGTAGATATGGCGCTTGCCTGGTACCAGCGTGGCCTCGACCACCCACACGCGATGGCGCTCCCAGCGCACGTCGTCCGGATTGATGAAGTTCGGCTTGAGCAGGTCCTGCGCCTTGGTGTCGTACGCCATCTTGTAGGCGTTGTAGGGGATGAAGATCTCCTTCTTGCCCACCAACTTGAAGTCGTAACGATCCATCGAGCCATTGAAGAGGAACACGTCATCAAACGTCGAGGCGCCGCCCGAGCCCGGGTTTGGCGTATCGAACGCCAGGTCAGGCGCCACCTTCACGCGGCGCTGCCCCGGCAGGTATTGCCATGCGTGGCGGCCCTTGTCTTCGTAATTGAGCGGGTCGACGATCTGCAAAGCCTCGCCAGCGCGACGTGCCGGGCCGGTATAGATCAGGCGCTGTTGCCAATAGACATCGGCATCGGGCCTGCTCACATCCCAGTACGGATATTCCTCGGATGCATTGCCTTCCGTGGTGAGCGCCACGCCGCCTGATGCATCGACGTTGTAGTTGCGATACTTGGCGGCATAGGCGACGCCGTTGAAGCGGACCAGATGGTTCCACATGGCCTCGAAGCCCGATTGCGGCATCGGGAACGGGAAGCCCGCGTGACAACCGCTCATGGAACGGCCATTGGCTGCCGTCTTGGCCTCGACGGCGCACTTGGCCGTGTTGTCCAGCACGAACTTCGGAAAAGCCGCGGTGCGATGTGTGGGATAGACGTCGATGTGATAGCCCGGGTTTTTCTTCATCAGGGCCCGGGTGCCTTCGGTCAGGTTGGCCGCGTACTTGTCCATGTTCTTCGCATCGATCGAGAAGACGGGCTTCTCGCTGGCGAAGGGGTCCGGACGAATGCCGCTGCCGGCCTTGAACGAAGCCGGGGCACTGGTGAGTCCGCCGGTATAAGCGGGAATGGCACCGTCGCTGCTGCCGGCCATTTCGGCCCCCACGCCCGTAAGCGTGGCACCGAGCTTGTGCGCGTCCTCAGACGATACGCCGGCGTGACCTACGCCGCAGAAAAAGACGGCAACGGCCCCGGCCATCAGGGCTTGGCGGAATTGCATGCGCATACTCCTCACAATGGTGATTCGATTGTCGGGTTCCGGCGCTGCAACACTTGCGGTAGCTCGCATCGCAGCACCTCCTCCCAGGCATAAGCACAGGCTCCGTCACAGCGGTCGACCGGTCTCGTCTGGTCGGCTCGCGATATGCAAGTGCACATCGCTGATGCTCGCTACGTCGCCCTAGCTCTTCTCGTCCGCATTTGCCGGCTCCGCCCAGAGAGGGGCACAGCCGCACGAAGGCGGTCGGTACCATTGTTGGTCGCGCAGCGAAGTGCACCCCCCCCAAAACGTCGGGGGAGGGGTTCGTCACTCGCCATGCAGGGAGGCTCGGCGGCAAACCAAGCCGTTACGATTCGACCGGAGCGCGCGCACGCCGATGGCGCCGCAGCGCGCTATTCCAGCCCCTGGATCAGCCCCAGCATCTGGGCCCGATGCACCACATGCCGGCGTGTACCCACGCCAAGCTTGCTGAACAAGTTCTTGAGATGCCATTTGATGGTGGCCTCGCCAACCGCCATGGCCTGGGCGATTTCCTTGTTCGACAGATTGCGGGCGAGCAGCTCCAGCACTTCACGTTCCTTGGGCGTCAGCACCATGCTTGGCACCACGCGCGGCCCGCCCTGATGCTGCTCAGGGGGCGGATTGACCACCCGTGCCGGCGGTGTCGATGGGTGCCCCGCTTCACCGCCTCCCTCGTCCGCCATACGGTATGCCCAGTCCGCCGCCACCGGGTGGGTGTCGGCGAAAACGCGCGTCAGGCCGTAGGTTCTGGCAAGGCTCATCGCCTCGTGCAGCAGGGTGCGGCCATCCTCACCGTTACGGTCCAACGCATAGGCGCGCAAGGTCATGCATTCGATGCGAAAGCGGCCAAGCCGCGCCTGCTCGGCCAGCGGCACGGCCTGTGCCAGCGCCTCGAGCACGCGGGGCCAGTCCTGCGCCGCCATCGCGGCATAGGTGTGGGCCATGGCGCTCAGCAACTCCACGTTGCGACGCCAGAGCGGCCCACGCCGGGGACTTTCGGAGGCCACCAGTTGATCGACCCGCGCGATCAGGGCAGCGCAGGTCTCGCGACGAAAGCGTCCGGCGTGCACGCGGATCTGTTCGCTGAGACTCGCAATGCACAGGCGCGGCAGGCGGCGTGCCTCGCCAATGGAGAACAAAGCCTCCAGGATGTCGAGTGCGCGGTGCTCTTCGCCTTGGGCAGCGGCTATCCGGGTAGCCGTGCGATAACCCACCAGGATGGCCTCCGGTGCCGCCACGCGTTCGAGCACATCGAGCCGGTTGGCGAGCAATGCGACCGCCTCGTCCAGTCGTCCGGCCTCATAGACTGCCGCCGCCAGCAGCGCCGCGATCATGCAGGAGAGCGGGTGCCGTCGACCAAGTTTGGCATCGATGGAACCAAGGGCGAGCCGCAACCCCTCCTCGCCGAGCCGCACTTGTCCCTCCCACAAATAGCTGAGCCCGATGATGAACTCGCCCCAGCGCGCCACATAGTCGGTTCCCTGTGGCAGGTCCGGGCGCGCTGCGCTTTGCAGGAGCCGGCGCGCCTGCACCGGATCGCCCTGCAGCAGCGCGAGCATGGCCTGGCGGTTGACATGCATCCATCGCATGCGCACCTCGATCCCGGCTGGCGCCTCGCTCCACGGTGCAAACATGGCCACGCAGCGATCGGGATCGTCGGCAAAATAGGCCGCGCCGCTGGCAATCAGCACGCACTCGTAACGCAAGGCGACATCGACATCCGGACGCGAGAGGATCAGTCCGACCATGCGCTCGGCTTCCTCGTGGCGCTCGCTCACTGCCAGTGCCCATGCCGCCGCCAGACGGAGCCGGGGATGTTGATCCAGTACGACTTCGGGGAGCAGCTCGAGCCAGTCACGCACCGTCCCGATGTGTCCTTGCGTGACGGCTTCGTAGAGGCCTTGCTGGGCCAGTTCAATGGCCACACCCTCCCGCCCCGCTTCTCGCGCATGACGCGCGGCCTGGGTGAACATGCCGTGCGCTGCAAGCCAGGTCTGCGCCCGTCCGTGCAACTCGGCGCGCTCTTGCGCGGGCAGTTCCGCCAGGTGTGCGCGCAGCGCATCACAGGCCAGCGCGTGCAGGCGGTACCACGCAGAATCCTCGCCCTCCACGAAGATGGGCGTGTCACGAGCCAGCCGTGCCAATCGTTCCGGCGCCTCGGCATCGCCGGTCAGCGCCGTGCACAAGTCCGGATGCAACTGGTCGACCACGGCAATCCGCGTAAGAAAGGCCACATCTTCGGGCGCCAGCTCGGCCGTGAGTGCCTCGACGAGCTGATTACGGGAGCCGGACAAATGGGTGCCGAGAATGCTGCGTGGGTCGCTACCGCGCTCCATGGCCGCCAGCACGAGTTGCAGCCCAAGCGGCCAACCCTCGGTCATGTCGTGCAGGCGTGCGCACGTGTCGGCATCGGCCTTGTTGCCCACACGATTGCGCACCAGGGCGATGGTTTCCTCGAGGGTGAAACGCAGACTCTCGATGCCAACTGACGTGCACAGGCCGTAGGTGAGCAGATCGGCCACCATGCCATCCAGCGCGCCACGTCCAGCCACCACCACGCGTAGATTCGGCGGTGCGTTATGCAAGAGGTAATCGAGCGCCGCGAGACTGTTGGCCGACATCCGCTCGGCCTCGTCGATCATCAAGACCAACGACAACGAAGCCTGGGCCACCTCGCTCAACCAGGCCGTGATGCGCTCCAGATCACCCATGGTCGCCGCGCCGCCTTCCAGCAGCGTGGTACCGAAATTCGGGCGGCCACAGCCCATCCGCACCGCCAGCACCAGGCTGTGCAACACGCGCTGAGGATCGGGGCTGCCATCGGCGGAGATCCAGGCCACGGCCGAACCGCGCGCCAGGAATTCGTGTCGCCACTGTGCCAGCAGCGACGTCTTGCCGAATCCGGGCGGCGCCTGCACGAGAATCAGCGGGCAATCGCGAAACTGCTCATCGTCCAGACCGAGCCGCGGACGGATCAGCCGATGACGAGGCGTCCGCGGAGGCATGGTCTTCAGAACAAGCTCAGCGATGGCGGGTACGGCCTCGCTGGAGGTGGTGGCCATCAGACAGGTTCCCGTGGTGCGCTGGAGCAAGGTCTCCGAACGGGCGACGCGATCGCTGGCACGGATGCGCGCCGACCGATGAAGTCCGCGAGCGCGTGCGGTGCACGACCGCCAGACATTGTAGGCACGCCGCAGCGCTCGTGACCACTTGCCATCGGGCGACTCACCCCCCTCCTTGCCGGGGGGGGAGCCCATGCATGGCGAGACATAGGCTTGGCCTCGCGACGTTTTAGGGTTGGGGGACTCCCGGCTGCGACGCCGGCGTGAACGACTTGAAGTGGAGCGTCTTGCGACCGGACCTACGCTCTCGAAGATCGATGTCTGCAAACGGCGGCATCGGGCGCGGGCGGCAGGGACTCCTCTTCACGGCAGCAGCGGTGGGTTCCAGCAGCGTCCGGCGCTGGTGGGGCGGTCCCGTCCAGGTTCACGGGTAGCACACCTGTCAGGAGTCAGTATGTATCGTCATCTGCTTGTTCCACTCGATGACACTGAACTGTCGATCGAGACGGTCAGTCGGGCCGTCAAGTTCGCGCATACGTTGGGCGCGCGTGTGACTTATCTGCATGTGCAAGCGGATCATGCTTCACGGGCGGCCGGCAACGCCGACGTGGTGAGCCCGTCCTCGCTGGCCGAGTACCGCGATACCTACCAGGACCGTGCACGGGCGCTGCTCACCATGGCGGAGTCGGCTGCCCGTGCACTCGGTGTGCCTTGCGACTCACTGGTGCGCGGCGGCGATACGCCGTACCAGGCCATACTCGACGTGGCGCGCGACGCCGGATGCGACCTGATCTTCATGGCCTCGCATGGTCACAAGGCCCGCACGGGCATGACGCTCGGCTCGCAGACGCTTAACGTGCTTACGCACGGCGAGCTGCCCGTGCTGGTGTCTGCGATGCGAGAGACGGGCGACGCCAATCCCGTCATTGCCAGGATCCGCGAAGAGCACCGCTCGGTAGCCGCGGTTCTGCATGCGTGGCTGCGTCTGGTGAACACCTATGCACAACAGGGCGGCACCGCTGATGTTCCACTGATGCGGGCCATGGTCCGTTACATCATGGAATTTCCGGCCGCCGCGCGCCGCGTGAAAGGACACGACCAGCTGTACAGGCGCCTGCGCGAACGGACCGCGGTGTTCCATGCCGAGCTCGACGAGCTGGAGCGCCAGCACGAACGCGGCCGTTCCCTGGTCGAGGCACACGCCGCCCTGCTCGAGCGCTACGACCGCAACGCCGCCACCCTGGGTGAGTTGCGTGACGCCGTCGAACAGTACGCACATTTCATGTGGGAACACATGGGGCGCGAGGAGGGCGTAATTATTCCGGCCGCCGAGCGCTATCTCACCGAAACGGACTGGCGCGCGGTCCACGCTGCGTTCGTCGACAGCCGCGATGAGGAGAACGAGGCCGAGCATCGGCAGTTGTTCTCCCGCATCGTCAATTTCGCGCCGGATTCAGCCGACAGCTAGAACCTCATCAGCCACACCTCAGGCGCACCTGCCCGGGTTTGATTCAAGGAGTATCGCGTGGAACATGCAATCCGCTTTTACGAGGCCGGCAGCCCTGATGTGCTGCGCTACGAAAAAGTCGAAGTCGGCGCGCCTGGCCCGGGCCAAGTGCGCCTGCGTCACCAGGCGGTGGGCCTGAATTTCGCGGACACCTATTTCCGCAACGGCACCTATCCGATTCCCCTGCCCAACGGCATTGGGGTGGAGGCGGCGGGCATAGTCGAGGAAGTCGGCGCAGGCGTGACCAACGTCGCCGTGGGCGACCGCGTTACCTACACCGGCTTTCTCAACACGCTCGGCGCGTACAGCACGGCCCGCCTGGTTCCGGCCACGCCGCTGGTCCGGCTGCCGAGCACCATTGGCAGCGAAACCGCTGCGGCGATGACCATGCGCGGACTGACCGCGGCGTACCTGATGCGCCGCATCTACCCGTTCGCGGCGGGCGAGACGATTCTTCTGCATGCCGCCGCCGGTGGCGTTGGCTTGATCGTCGCCCAATGGGCCAAGCTGCTCGGCCTGCGCGTGATCGGCACGGTCTCGACCGACGAGAAGGCCGCCGTTGCGCGCGCCCACGGCTGTGACGACGTGATCAACTACAGCCACCAGGACGTGGCCGCGCGCGTGCGCGAGCTGACCGACGGCAAGGGTGTGTCGGTCGTGTTCGATTCGGTCGGCAGGAACACGTTCATGGCTTCGCTGGATTCGCTGCGCCGTCGTGGCCTCATGGTTTGCGTGGGCACCGCCTCCGGCACGATCCCGCCGTTCGACCCGCAGATCCTCGCCATGAAGGGCTCGCTTTACCTCACCCGCCCGGCGCTGGCCGACTACATTGCCGATCCCGCCGAAAAGGCCGAGCTCGCCAATGAGCTGTTCAGCCACGTCGCCTCCGGCCGCATCAAGATCGAGATCAACCAGCGCTATGCACTCGAGGATGCGGTGCAGGCGCACCGCGACCTCGAGGCGCGCAAGACGACCGGCTCGTCGATCTTCGTCCTCTGAGGAACCTTCATGCGCATCGAGCCACTGACCTGTCATATCGGCGCTGAACTGTTCGGCGTGAGTCTCGCCGACGCCGCCCACGACGAGGCCCTGTTCGCCGAGATCAAGGCGGCCCTGCTCAAGCACCGCGTGTTGTTCCTGCGCGACCAGGACATCAGCCGCCAGGACCACGTCGCCTTCGCGCGCCGCTTCGGCGAGCTGGAGGACCACCCGGTGGCACCGAGCCATCCCGATGCGCCGGGCCTGGTGCAGATCTACAAGACGCCCGATACGCCGAACGACCGTTACGAAAACGCCTGGCATACCGATGCCACCTGGCGCGAGGTGCCACCGATGGGCTGCGTGCTGCGCTGCGTGGAATGCCCGCCCGTAGGGGGCGACACCATGTGGGCGAACATGGTGCTCGCCTACGAGATGTTGCCCGAGCACGTGAAGGCGCAGATCGCCAACCTGCGAGCACGCCACAGCATCGAGGCCTCGTTCGGCGCGGCGATGCCGATCGAACGGCGCCTCGCGCTCAAGGCCCAATATCCCGATGCCGAGCATCCGGTGGTGCGCACGCATCCGGAGACCGGCGAGAAGGTGCTGTTCGTCAACGCCTTCACCACGCACTTCAGCAACTTCCACACCAAGGACAACGTGCGCTTCGGCCAGGACGCCAACCCGGGTGCGAGCCAGCTGCTCAGCTATTTGATCAGCCAGGCCTATATCCCCGAATACCAGGTGCGCTGGCGCTGGCAGAAGAACAGCGTCGCCATCTGGGACAACCGTTCCACCCAACACTACGCCGTCATGGATTACCCGCCCTGCCATCGAAAGATGGAACGCGCCGGCATCATCGGCAACGCCACGTTCTGAATTGCCCCTACCACTCCATATCAACAGGACTAGCCATGAACTTCCTCGACGGTTCGCTGTTTCCCGAAAACCAGGACAAGCTGGTCATCACCGCAGCGCCTTATGGTCCCGAGTGGATCCCTTCGGATTTTCCGGAAGACATTCCCGTCACCATGGCCGAGCAGGTGCAGAAGGCGGTCGACTGCTACAACGCCGGCGCCTCCGTATTGCACCTGCATGTGCGCGAACTGGACGGCAAGGGCTCCAAGCGCCTGTCCATGTTCAATGAACTGATTGCCGGCGTGCGCAAGGCGGTGCCGGACATGGTTATCCAGGTCGGCGGCTCGATCTCCTTCGCGCCCGAGTCCGACGGCGCCGCCGCCCAGTGGCTGCAGGACGACACCCGCCACATGCTGGCCGAACTCGACCCCAAGCCGGATCAGGTGACGGTCACCGTCAACACGACCCAGATGAACGTGGTCGAGCAGATGGAAATGGCGGACCTCGCCGGCACGTCCCTGGCCGAGCCGCACAACTACCAGGCCTATCGCGAGATGATCGTACCCTCCGGCCCCGGCTTCATCGAGGAACACGTCAAGCGCCTCACCGCCGCCGGCATCCAGAGCGCGTTCCAGTTCTACAACATCAACAGCTACGAGACGGTGGAGCGCCTGATCCGCCGCGGCGTCTACAAGGGCCCGCTGGTGTGCAACTGGGTGGCGATTGGCGGCGGCATGGACCAGCCCACCATCTACAGCCTGGCCAACTTCGTGCGCGCCATCCCTGACGGCACCATGCTGACGGTGGAAAGCAGCATGCGCAACGTGCTGCCAATCAACATGATGGGCATCGCGATGGGCCTGCACGTGCGCTGCGGCATCGAGGACAACCTGTGGAACCAGTCGCGCACCGGCAAGATGACGACGGTGCAACAGATCGAACAGCTGGTGCGCATGTCGCGCGAATTCGGTCGCGAGATCGCCGACGGCAAGGAGGCGCGCGAGATCCTGAAGATCGGCGTGTTCTACGACACCATCGAGGAGACGCTGGCCGCCAACGGCTTTTCGCCGAATCGCAAGCCAGCCATGCGTGGTCTGAGCGACCTCGCGGCCTGAGCCGTCACCGTCGACTGGGCGGAGCGCCGTGGGCGCTCCACCCAGTCGACCTACCGCGTGAGACGCGCAATCGCGCCATCAATCACGGCATGGATGCTGGCGAGGATACCGTTTTGGGAATGCACTACGCCGAAGCTTCACCGCATACGTTTGCCACGTCCACCGCTGCGCCGCGCTTTTACGCGTGGCTGGTGTTCGCCCTCACGTTCGGGCTGCTGCTGTCGGACTACATGTCGCGCCAGGTGCTCAATGCGGTCTTTCCGCTGCTCAAGGCCGAATGGGGCCTGTCCGATACGCAGCTGGGCTCGCTCTCCGGCATCGTCGCGCTGCTGGTAGGCCTGCTGACCTTCCCGCTCTCGGTGCTGGCCGACCGCTGGGGACGCGTACGCAGCATCATCCTGATGGCTACGCTGTGGAGCCTCGCCACGCTTGCCTGCAGCCTGGCAACGGGCTTCGGGCAGATGTTCGCTGCACGATTTTTTGTTGGCCTGGGTGAGGCCGCCTATGGCAGCGTCGGCATTGCGCTGATCATCAGCGTGTTCCCTGCGCACTTGCGCTCCACGCTCACCGGCGCCTTCATGGCGGGCGGAGCATTCGGCTCGGTAGCCGGCATGGCGCTGGGCGGCATTCTTGCCACGCATCTCGGCTGGCGCTGGGCGTTCGCCGCGATGGCGGCCTTCGGCGGCGCACTGGTGCTGCTCTATGCGGTGACGGTGAACGAGCGCAGGCTGCGCGAGCGTGGCGACGAAGGCTCACGCCCGAGCACCTCCCGGCCAGGCTTTGGCCTGTCGCTGCGCAGCCTTTTCAGCGGCCTGTTTTCCAGCGCATCGGTGATTTGCGCCTACATCGGCAGTGGCTTGCAGCTGTTCATCATGGCCGCGGTGATGGCCTGGATGCCTAGTTTCCTCAACCGTTACTACGGGTTAACTCCCGACAAGGCCGGCGTTACCGCCGCCGCCTTCGTGCTGATTGCCGCGTTGGGCATGGTGATGTGCGGTGTCGTCACGGATCGCCTGTGCCGCCGCTTGCCATCGCGCAAGATGGCGCTTGCCATCGCGTTCTGCTTGATCACGGCGATCATGCTCGGCATCGCGTTCCAGTTGCCGCCGGGACCCGGCCAGCTGAGCATGATCGGCCTGGGCATGTTCCTCGCCGCCGGCACGGCCGGTCCGGCTGGCGCCATGGTCGCCAATCTCACACCGACGCCGATTCACGCCTCCGCCTTCGCCACGCTCACCCTCGCGAACAATCTGCTGGGGCTCGCGCCCGGCCCCGTGCTTACCGGCCTGCTGGCCGACCACGTGGGCCTGCTCGGCGCCTTCAAGTGGATTCCGCTGATGGCGGTGTTCGCGGCGACCGCGTTCTGGATGGGTCGCCGACATTACGCCAACGATCTCGCACGCATCCAGGCCTCGGCATCCGCGGCGCACTGACTTTTCATCCACGGATTCGCCATCGATGCAAAACCTCTCGAACCCGACGATCCTGTGCGTGCCCGGGCTGCGTGACCACGTCGCCGAGCACTGGCAGACCCTGCTCGAAGCGAAGCTTCCCGGTACCCGCTCGGTACCGCCGCTGCAACACGACAAGCTCAGTCTCGCAGCGCGCGTGGCGGCACTCGACGAGACACTCGCCGACATCGACGGTCCGGTGATTCTCGTCGCGCACAGTGCCGGCGTGCTGATCACGGTGCATTGGGCACAGCGGCATCACCGCCCCATTCATGGCGCAGTGCTCGCCACGCCGGCCGACCTGGAATCACCCATGCCGGCCGGTTACCCGAACATGGATGCACTGAGCGACAACGGGTGGCTGCCCGTTCCGCGCAGGCGCCTGCCGTTTCCCAGCGTGCTTGCCGCCAGCAGCACCGATCCGCTGTGCAGCGCCCGCTGCGCAGCCGGACTTGCCGATGCCTGGGGCAGCCGCCTCGTCGAGCTCGGCGATGTCGGTCACCTCAACCCTGCCGCGGGTTATGGACCGTGGCCGCTGGCGGAGACGCTCATCGATTCGCTGCGATGAACTGCCCGGCGGAAGTTGATGCGCAAAAGACACGGCGGCGCCTCGCAGTCGAGTTCTACTTCGATCTCGTCTGTCCCTGGTGCCTGATTGGAAAGCGGCAGCTGGAGCAGGCCATCGACCTGCTGGCGCTTGGCCACCCGGATGTTGAAGTCGTCGTGCATTGGAGGTCGCTGCCACTGCTGCCGGATCTGCCGCTCGAAGGCGTCCCGTTCCAGGCCTTCTACTTGAAGCGCCTGGGTTCGGCGCGCGCGGTCGAAGCGCGACGTCGACAGGTTCGCGACGTCGGGCTAGCCACGGGCGTGCGCTTCGATTTTGAGCACATCGTGCTCATGCCCAATACGATCGCTGCGCACCGCCTGATTGAACACGCCGGACAGTCGGGTGGTCATGCGCTCCAGGCTCAGCTTATCGATCGTCTGTTCGACGCGTTCTTCTGTCGCAGCGAGGATATCGGTGACCTGCAGGTGCTCGTCGACATCGGTGAAGCGTTCGGTCTTGAGCGCACGAGCATGCTCGCTCTGCTGGCTGCGCCCGTGCACGAGACAGCCTTGCCGCGATGGCTCGACGACGCCCGGCAGCAGGGCATTGCGGGCGTGCCGGGCTTCGTACTGGAAGATCGCGTGCCCCGTATGGGCGCGCATGCTCCGGAAAAGCTTGCAATGGCCATGCTGAAATCGCTGTTCGCCTGTAGCGCGCGCGGCCCGCATTTGGGCAATGGCGAGCTCCAGGCACCATGATCTGCACGTAGGTTCTCGGCTGGCTCGTCCAATGCACGCGCCAGCCCTGAGACGACTGCTGTCACGCACGATGCTTGGCTTCGTCGCAGCGCCGGCGCGCGAGACCGCGTCACCGCTTGCCGCATTCGTTTGGCGAGAATTCACGCGCGTGTTCCCCGTGAGACGCCCCTCCCCCATCGGAGTGGGGGGGGTCTTTCGACGGCGGCGGCATAACTCTCAATAGACCGGAACAAACACGAGCGGCCAGCTGAACGCGGGTCGTGACGGTCCTGGCATCACTCACATCGGGCCGAATGGCCCGGCCGTGAGTTGACCGGCCCGAAGCGTTGGCACCGGTAAGAGATTCGTCGCGTGGCCCGGGGGGAGTTACTGAGGCCGCTTGGCGACACGTACCCGCGTGTGGAGTACCGACAACCAGGCCGCACAACGGCTACGGCCAACGTGCGACATGACGCGTCCCGTGCCAAGCACATGGTGCGGATGCCGGTGGTTGTCGGGCCCCCGACGGGATGGCAGAAATGGCTTTAGGGGGAGGAGTGCTGCATGAAGAACGTTAATGGGGCGAACAGGCGCCGGAGTGGGACGGCCATCCGTCTGATGGCGCTTGCCGTGGCGGCTGCGCTTGGGTTCACGGGAGTCGCCCAGGCTGTCGAGATCGACACCGGCAACCCGGACATTTCGATTCGTTGGGACAATACCGTTCGTTACAACCTTGGCCATCGCGCGCACGACCAGAATGCGTCGATTCTCGCCAGCCCCAACTACGACGACGGTGATCGCAATTTCGGCAACAACTCGATTGTCACCAATCGCATCGACGTGCTGAGCGAGTTCGACTTCATCTACAAGAAGAACTACGGCTTTCGCCTCAGTGCGGATGGCTGGTACGACCAGGCCTATCAGTCGCTGGACAACACGCACGTCGCATCGTCCAACCACATCGTCAACGGTGCGCCCGCGCTCGGCCTGCCCAACTACACAAATCGGTATTTCCACGGCCCTTCCGGGCAAATGCTCGATGCGTTCGCGTTCGGTAACTTCGACGTTGACGGCATCAACGTCAACACCAAGGCTGGCCGCTACACGGTGTTCTGGGGCGAAGCCCTGCTGAATCCGATCAACTCGCTCAGTTACGGCCAGGCTTCGCTCGACATCGGCAAGCTGCTCACGGTGCCGGGCGTCACAGCCAAGGAATTGTTCCGTCCACGCCCGCAGGTGTCGGCGCAGGTCCAGGCAACACCCACGCTCTCGATCGAAGGACAGTACTACCTCGGCTGGGAACAGGTGTTCTACCCCGAGTCAGGTTCCTACATGGCTCCCAATGACGCCGTGCTGCAGGGTGGCCAGTCGCTCTACATCAATGCGGCCCAGCGCGTGCTGCGCGGCAATGACATCACGCCGAGTGATCACGGCGACTGGGGCCTGGCGATGCGCTGGTCACCGGAGGCGATCGACTCCACGCTCGGCCTGTACTATCGCGAGACGTCCGATATCCAGCCACAGGTGATCGTGGCACCTGCCGTAGCGCCCAACGTGCCCTCGGCCGCCTGTAAGGTTCTTGGCTTCAAGCCGATCACGCCGACGGTCTGCTATATCGACCCTTCCATGGCCGGCATTTCGCAGATCCTGAAAGGCAATATCGGTCAGTACATGGCCAGCTATGCCAGCGGCATCGATATCTACGGCGCCAGTTTCGCCAAGCAGATCCTGGGTGTCAGCGTGAGCGCGGAAGTGAACTACCGCCGCAACATGCCGCTGGTCAGCGTGCCGATTCAGCTGTTGCCGGCTGCACTGGCCAAGAAAGTTCCAGGGGCCATCACCACGCTGCCAGAGCAGGGTGAGACCGCCGGTGCCCGTGGCGATACCTGGCACGCCGTCACCGACTTCGCTGGCATCGTGCCAAAGACACCGCTGTTCGACACCGCCAACTACGTGGTCGAGTTCACCTACAACCGCTGGGACAAGGTGACGCAGAATCCTGCCGCGTTCCTTGGCGCTGCCACCTATACCGGCATCGACAAGCCGACCAAGGATTTCATTGGCACCCAGGTGAACTTCACGCCGACCTGGTTCCAGGTCTATCCAGGCGTCGACCTGCTGCTGCCGCTGACCTATTCGATGGGCCTGGTGGGCAATTCCGCGGTCACCTTCGGCGGCAACAAGGGCAACGGCAACTTCTCCATCGGCGTGGGCGCGGACGTCCGCTCCAAGTACCGCTTCGACCTGAAGTACATCGGTTTCGAAGGCCGGGTCGCCACCAACGCAGCTGGCCAGGTCACCTCCAGTGCCGGTCTCGCTTCGTTGCTGCGTGACCGCAACTATGTCGACTTCACGTTCCAGACCACGTTCTGATCCGAGCATGCTCTGATCGAAGCACGCCCTGCATCTGCGCCATCCCTGGGCAGATGCAGGGCAACTTGCGAGCATCGGTGTGGGGTTGCGACCTCGGCACCTGCAGTGATTGATGACTAAAGCCGGAGCGGCTGACAATGAAAGGCTTGATGATGGAGCAACCTCTCCTGGTTGCCTCTCTTCTGATGCACGCCGAACGGCATCATGCTGATCAGGAAGTGGTGTCCCGGCGGGTCGAGGGCGACATCCATCGCTATCGATTTGCCGACCTTGCCGCGCGCTCGCGCCGCATGGCCAATGCGCTCGAGGGCCTGGGCATCAGGCCAGGCGACAGCGTGGGTACGCTTGCATGGAATGGTTATCGACACATGGAGTTGTATTTCGCGGTGTCGGGATCCGGTGCCGTGCTGCATACCATCAATCCCCGCCTGCACATCGATCAGCTCGCCTATATCGTCGAGCATGCCGACGATCAAGTCGTATTCTTTGATCTCGGCTTCCTTTCGATCATCGAGGCCTTGGCCGCCCGGATGACCAAGCCAAGGCTCTTCGTGGCGATGTGCGATGCGAGCCATATGCCGGCCTCGATTCATTCGGAGGTCTCGATGCTCTGCTACGAGGCCCTCATCGACGCCCACGCCGATGACTACGTCTGGCCGCCACTGGACGAGAACACCGCATCATCCCTTTGCTACACCTCCGGCACGACGGGCAACCCCAAAGGCGTGCTGTACAGCCATCGCTCCACCGTGCTGCACACCTACGCGGCGGCGCTGCCGGATGCACTGAACTGCTCGGCGCGCGACACCATTCTTCCCGTCGTCCCGATGTTTCACGTCAACGCATGGGGACTGCCTTACATCGCCTGCATGGTGGGCGCGAAGCTCGTGTTCCCGGGACCTGCGCTCGATGGCAAATCGCTCTACGAGCTCATTGAGGCGGAACAGGTCACGGTGTCGGCCGGCGTACCCACCGTCTGGCAGGGCCTGCTGTCGCACGCATCCGAACATGGCAGGACCTTCTCGTCGATGCGCCGAACGGTGATCGGTGGCGCACCCTGTCCTACTGCGATGACCGTGCAATTTCAGGAGACCCATCAGGTCGACGTGTTGCATGCCTGGGGCATGACGGAGCTGAGTCCCGTAGGCACCGTCTGCAGCCTCAAACACCATCAGGTTTCCATGTCGGCGAATGCGCGCCACGCCATCCAGGCCAAGCAAGGCAGGGCCGTCTTCGGCATCGACATGAAAATCGTCGACGCCGAGGGTGGGGAACTGCCTTGGGACGGCGAGGCGGTAGGCAATCTCCTCGTGCGTGGCCCGTGGGTGTCACGCAGCTACTATCGGGACGAAACCACCGCAGCACTGGAGGGCGGCTGGTTTGCCACCGGTGACGTGGCCAAGATCGACCGCGACGGATTCATGCAGATCACGGACCGGAGCAAGGACGTCATCAAGTCCGGCGGCGAGTGGATCAGCTCGATCGACATCGAGAACGTCGCCTGCCTGCATCCAGAAGTGGCAAGCGCGGCGTGCATTGGAACGCGACACCCCAAGTGGGACGAGCGTCCGCTGCTGTTGATTGTCAGAAGAGCGGGAAGTGACTTGGGCAAGGACGAACTCCTCACTTTCTTCGATGGCAAGCTGGCGAAGTGGTGGAAGCCGGACGACATTGTCTTTGTCGACGGCTTCCCCCTTGGCGCGACGGGCAAAGTACTGAAGAACAAACTGAGGGAGCAGTTTCAATGTCACTACGCTCCTGGTTCGGCGCACACGCCACAGCAAGGTTGAGTCAGCCGAACCTGGTGCTCCCGGGGAGCGGCTACCAACCGCTAGCCGTGCCCGAAAGGTCCGGCCCATCAAGACGTTCTTCAATCTTAAAGACCAGGCGAGGCCAACGGCGACAGTCGTGCCCTGGGTCATTTGCCTGCCCCCGCGCGTATTGTATTCATGGAGTGACTTCACGCACGGGTACCCGGTTTTGTGGTCGGCGTATGCTTCGCGAAATCCTTGATGGGAGTCGTCATGCCTATGCGATCGCCCGGGTTTCTGTTCACCTCTTTGCTTGCGTTGAGTCCGCCGCTGTCTGCACAAGCCGACGTAGCGCCCCAGCCATTGCGTGATGAACTGCTGCAGATGACGCAAGCACTGGTCGACGCGATTCCGACCGGCGACAAGGCGGTTTGGGAGCGGGCGCTTACCGACGATGCCGTTATCGTCGACGAGTTTGGCCGTGTGGCGCACAAGGCCGATACGGTGGCGTCGCTGCATCCGTTTCCGGCGGGCCTATCGGGCAGCATCGAACTACGCGATGCCCACGTACAGCAATTCGGCGACACGGCAATCCTGCAAACGGAGGAGTACGAGCGCGAAAGCGTATTCGGGCAGAACTTCATCGTTCGCTATCAGTCGTTGCTCACCTTCGTGAAGCAGTCGGGTACCTGGAAGCTTGCCGGTTACGAGGATGTGACGCTGCCCACCTCGCCGCCCAAGCTGGCCGTCGCCCATCTTGCGCTCGACGACTACAGCGGCTCCTACCGCTACGCGCCCGACCGGGCCTGGACAGTCAGCCATGCGCACGGCGTACTCAGTTACGTCACCAAGCCCGGCGGACCGGCGAACGTGCTTGAGCCGATCGCCAAGGACGTGTTCATGGGCAGCGACGACGAACGCAACCTGCTGATTTTCCGCCGTGACGCGCACGGCAGGGTCAACGCGCTGATCGAACGTCGAAAGTTCAACGACCTGCGCTTGACTCGGGATACTTAGGGCACGCTGCGACCTCGATGGGACCCGCCACGGGCGATGCGCGTTGTGTTCCTGGCGTGAACGACGTTCAGGCAAATGGCGCTAGCCGCCGGTGAGGCATGCTTACCCGAAGGGTTGCAGAATCGGGCAGGGCGGCCAGCCACCGCTGGCTTTGCACGGCATGTCGATTTCCACCGAGCCCATTCGTCATTGAATAGAGCCCCTCTTCCACCAGGTGAACCACGATGACGTTGAAGCTCTACGCCCACCCGTTTTCCTCGTACTGCCAGAAGGTCCTGGTCGCGCTGTACGAAAACAACACGCCGTTCGAATGGCGCCTGCTGGAACACGACAATCCGCAACTGCTGGGAGAATTCGCGGCGCTATGGCCGCTGAAGCGCTTTCCCGTGCTGGTGGATGGCGGGCGCACCATTCCGGAGGCGAGCATCATCGTCGAGTACCTGGGCTTGCACTATCCGGGGCCGGTGCCCTTGCTGCCCCAGGATCCACGCGCGGCGCTAGAGGTGCGCGCGATGGACCGCTTCTTCGACAACTACATCTCGACGCCGCAACAGCGGGTGGTGGGAGACGCCTTGCGACCTGAGGCCGAACGCGATGCACGCGGCGTCAGGGATGCGCGCGAGATGCTCGACACCGCCTACGCCTGGCTGGACCAGGTCATGACCGAACGCGAGTGGGCCGCCGGGGATCACTTCAGCCTTGCCGATTGCGGTGCCGCACCGTTCCTGTTCTATGCCGACTGGACGCATCGCATCGACACCGCGTTCACCCATGTGCTCGCTTACCGACGCCGGCTGCTGGCACGGCCATCGTTTGCACGCGCCGTCGACGAGGCGCGCATCTACCGTCCGCTTTTCCCACTTGGCGCGCCCGATCGCGATTAATTGGTTCTCACTCTGGAGACTTCCATGGCACAGATCCCTACGCTCGTTCCGGCCGCCGAACTCGCCAAGCGCAACGGCATGACGTTTCCGAACGAAAGCGCCGACTACCGCCGGGCGCGCCAGGCCCTGCTGGTCGAGGAAATCGAACTGCGCCGGCATATCGAACGCGTGGCGGAGCAACGCCGCGCCCTGCCTCCGGGTGGCGAGGTGACCGGTGACTACCGTTTCCAGAGCGAACGCGGGCCGGTGGACTTCGATGGTCTCTTCGGCGACAAGCAGACGCTGGTGATCTACAGCTACATGTTCGGTCCGCAGCGTGAGCGCCCCTGCCCCATGTGCACCTCGCTGCTCAGTGCATGGGATGGTGAGGCACGCGACATGGAGCAACGCATTGCGCTTGCGGTGGTGGCGCGGTCGCCGATCGAGCGTCTCGTGGCTTTCAAGAATGAGCGTGGCTGGCGCCACCTGAAGCTGTATGCCGATATCGACGGTGGCTTCAGCCGCGACTACCACGGCATCGACAAGGACGGTGGCGACGATGCGGCGATCAACGTGTTCACTCGCCGCGACGGCGTCATCCGCCACTCGTGGGCCGGCGAAATGGGTTTCGAAAGCGCGGATCCCGGCCAGGATCCGCGTGGTGCACCCGATCTCATGCCACTCTGGACGGTCCTGGACATGACCCCCGAAGGCCGCGACAGTCACTGGTACCCGAAGCTCGACTATCCCGACTAAGGCAGCTGCGGCAGAGTCTCGCCGGTGCGGGGTTCATAAACCCGCATGGGAAAGCCGTCATAATGACGCGTGAATATCCCCCTCGATCCGTACGCCGAGAGCGTCGACCCGTCCGTCAGCTGTAACGACTGCGAGGCGGTTTGTTGCCGACTCACCGTGGTCCTGATGCCCGATGACCATGTGCCGGAGTGGCTGATTGATCGCGACGCCCACGGCATGGAAACGCTGGCCAAGGGCGAGGACGGTTGGTGTGCGGCGGTGGATCCCAACACCTCACGCTGCACCATCTATGAGCAGCGCCCCGCCATTTGCCGCAAATTCACCATGGGCAGCCCGGGGTGCCGCGACGAGCGCGAGCAGTGGTTTGGCGTCAAGACGTTTCCCACGCCTGCCGTGCTGATTGGCTACTGAGGCGACTGGGTGGGAGCTCGCCAGCCGAGCCCTGCCGCGACCATAAGCCACTAGAATCTGCGTTGCCCTAGGCGCCACCAGGCGTTGCACCACGGAATAGTCATGATCAACAACGACGTACTACGCAGCATCCGCTACATGCTCGATCTGAGCGACATCAAGGTGGTCGAGATCACCAAGCTCGCCGATGCCGATTTTCCGATCGAGAAGACGGATGTGCAGGCCTTTCTCAAGAAGGACGACGAGGAAGGCTACGTCGAGTGCAGCAACCGCGTGCTCGCGCATTTTCTCGATGGACTGGTATTCCACTACCGCGGCAAGGACGAGAGCCAGCCGCAGCGACCGATTGAAAAGCGTGTCACCAATAATGTGGTGCTGAAAAAACTCCGTGTCGCGTTCCAGCTCAAGGACGTGGACATGCATCAGGCGTTCGAGGACGCCGGCTTCCCGATTTCCAAGCCGGAACTGACCGCCCTGTTCCGCCAGCCCGATCACAAGAATTTCCGTCTCTGCGGCGACCAGGCCCTGCGCAACTTCCTCAAGGGATTGACCCTGCGCGTACGGGCCAACGGCTGACCCTACGAGCCTCGGTGGACGGCCCACCTGCGGGCTCGGGTGGCCGCGTTACAATGACGATCCGCGATCTCGCACAGCCACACGCCTCCCTCCCATGCGCAATCCCCTGCAAGACCAACTGCTCAAGGCCGGCCTGGTAAAGAAAGGCAAGGTGGCCCAGGTCGTGCGCGAACAGACCAAACAGCGTCAGGGCAAGGCGCCGGCGCCGGCCAGCACTGAACAGGTGGATGCACAGCGCCTGCAGGCGGAACGTGCAGAACGCGATCGCGCCCTGGCCGCGGAACACAACGCGCAGATTCGTGCCAATGAGCTGCGCGCCCAGATTCGCCAGATCGTGGAGGCGCACAAGATCAAGCGCGACGGTGAGCTCACGTATCGCTTCACGGTCGAAGACAAGATCCAGAGTGTGCTGGTCAACGAAGCGCAACGCACGCAGCTGGCCAAGGGCACGCTGGTGATCGCCCGTCATGATCAGGGCTTTGAGTTGCTGCCTCGCGCTGCCGCCGAAAAGATCTACGCGCGCGACGCGACCGCCATCGTGCTCGATCATGGCGTGACCACCGCCAGCAACGCGGCGGACACAGACGACGAGTACTACAAGCAGTTCCAGGTGCCAGACGACCTGACCTGGTAGGCAGCGTGCGTCTTGGAGATGCCCGCCTTGGGTCGAAGGCGGGCAAACTCAGGCTGGTGAGAAGCCCGGATTACTCCTCGACCTCTTCTTCCTCGTCTTCGTCTTCCTCTTCCTCGAATTCGGCCAGTTCCTCGACCCGAACAAAATTCTCGGCGTCGTCGGCGAACTCGATGAGCTTGCCTTCCGCGCACATCGGACGGACGTCGCGGCGCTTGACGCCATCCTCGACTGACTCGACCAGCGCAAAGCAGACGATGGTTTCGGCGCTTTCCTCGCCTTCGATCTCGTACACGGCAACCCAGCCGGTAGCCGGCATGATCTGGATGATGGTTTCTTCGCTAGACATGGAACCTCCGTTTGCTCAAACGATCTAGCTTGCCCGCCGTTCCCGGTGACTGCAAGTAATTGCTGCTCCGACCGGTGCAGCGAAGCACCGGTGGCGAGTTCAGCTGCGAGACGACGGAACACCCTCGCGTCAGTGCATGGCGCTCAGAGTGCGAGCTCGTCCTCGGCTCGCGCGCCGAGGCATATGCGAGACGCGCGCTCGATCCGTCGTCCCAAGGGTTTTCCACGGATGCAGCAGGCGTGTAGGCGCATGCCGAGCGGCTGCGGCCTGCCATCTAGGAATAATTCCCATAGCGCTCGAAAGCGAAAGTTCCGGCGCCGGGCCATTCAACCGCGCAGCCACCTCGGCGAGGTAAAACCTCTATTTTCAAGCGTGCTTTGAGAATTTGCGGGAGCTCAAGACGATCGGCTCAAGGCGCAATGGGAGATCCTGCGCCGATCGCAAAAACTTTCCTCGCCTATTCGGCGCTCACTTCACCCGACGGCAACAAACGCGAGCCTACGCTCCCGCGGCCAATCGGCACACCGGGGGAGCATGCCGTCAGGCATTCCGATTTTCACTGTCACTGTCTATATGGGGAGTAGCTTCCAATGAATAGAACAGCTTCGACTGGAACGGATCTTAGGAACGGTGTATCAGGCTTGGTTCGCAAGACCTGTTGTCTATCCGTCGCCATCGCATTGGCCTTCGGTGCCACCGCCGCCGCGCAGGCTGCGGACGTGTTGACGCATCATGTGCGCGATGCGGTCAGCGGCAAGACAGCGGCGCAGGTGGGCGGCCTTGCGGCCAACCAGGTGATGAGTCTCGATGTCGTGTTGCCAGTGCGCGACCAGGCGGGCCTCGACGCATTCGTGGCGAACGTCAACAATCCTGCCAGCCCTTCCTACCATCAGTTCCTCACGCCGGCGCAATTCACGGCGAGGTTTGGTCCGACACAGAGCGACTACGACAATGTCGTGCGTTATCTGGGCAGGAACGGCCTGACCATCACCGGCGGAAGTCGCGATGGCATGGACGTGCAAGTCAGGGGTTCGGTTGCCGCCGTCGAAGCTGCCTTCAACGTCAAGATGCGTACCTATCAGCATCCCACGGAAAACCGCGTGTTCTTCAGCCCGGACCGCGAGCCCACGACCGCCCTGGGAATTCCACTCTGGCATGTCTCCGGACTGGACAACTATTCGCTGCCGCATCCGCTCTACGTCAAGAAGAGTGATTATGCCAAGGCCAATGGCATCAGCCCCGAAGCCGTCGTCTCGCATGCCACCACGGGTTCGGGCCCGTCGGCTTCGTTCCTCGGTAGTGATATGCGCGCGGCCTACTACGGCGGCACGGCACTCACCGGTGCAGGCCAGAACCTGGGCCTGTTCGAATACGAAGGTACCGACCTGGCCGACCTCACGACGTATTACAAAAACGTCGGGCAGACCAACAACGTGCCCGTCACCCTGCTCTCGACCGACGGCACCAGCACTGCCTGCCTGTACAAGAGTGGCTGCGACGACACCGAACAGACGCTGGACATGACCCAGGCACTCGGCATGGCGCCCGGGCTCAGCAGCCTGGTGATGTATATCGGTTCCACCGATACCGCCATCATCAGCTCGATGACAACGCACAGTCCGCTGCCCACGACGATTGGCTGTTCGTGGGGCTGGACGCCGGCCGATCCGTCGACGCTTGATCCGTACTTCGAGAAGATGGCCGCGCAGGGCCAGACTTTCTTCGCCGCTTCCGGCGATAGCTCGACGTGGTCCAGGCGCAACGAAGCGTGGCCGGCAGACGACGCGTACGTCATCTCCGTCGGCGGCACCGACCTCACTACCAGCAGTGCGGGCGGCGCCTGGAAGTCGGAGACCGCGTGGGTCGATAGTGGCGGCGGCATCTCGCCCGACAAGATCGCCATTCCTTCCTGGCAAAAGCTGTCGGGTGTGATCAATACCAGCAACAAGGGCTCGACCACCTTGCGCAACGGCCCGGACGTCTCGGCCAATGCCAACTTCACGTTCTACACCTGCGCCGACCAGACCACCTGCCAGGCCAACGCTTACGGCGGCACCAGCTTTGCCGCGCCGATGTGGGCGGCCTTCATCGCCTTGGTCAACCAGCAGGCGATTGCCAACGGTGGATCGCGCGTGGGTAACTTCAACGCCACCATCTATCCGCTGAACATCACCAGCAGCTATGCCACGAACTTCCATGACATCACCAGTGGAAAATCCGGCAGCTATTCGGCGGTGACCGGCTATGACCTGGTGACGGGCTGGGGTAGCCCGAAAGCGGCCTTGATCAACACCTTAGCCCAATAGCGACCACAGCAAGGCTGGAGACCGCAAACGCCAGCGCACCTGAGGCCCGGGATCCGTCCCGGGCCTCTTCGTGTTCGTGCTCCAAAAGCCTAACGGGCTAGGCGATGCTCAGGCGAGCTTGTTGCGAAAGTGGAAGCATTCGATGCCGAAGCCCTCGCGGAAATAGAAGCGATGCGCCTGCTCGCGGGTGACGCGGGAGATCAGCTGGACCTCGCTGCAGCCGAGCGTCTGCGCTTCGTCCTTGATCCGTGCGATCAATTGCGAGCCATAGCCGAGCGAGCGCGCGTGTTCGTCCGAGACAAGGTCATCGATAAAGAGCGCCCGGCCGCAATACAGCATGTTCATGACGCGGTACCCGGCCACGGCCCTGACCACGTCGCCATCCGCCAGTGCCAACAACCTCAAGCCGTCGCTTGCCATCAGGCTCCGGATCAGCGCTCCGTACTCGGAACGCTGGAGGTGAGGACGCAGCTGCTGCATGACATCGAAGGTCGCCGCGATCTGTTCATCGGTGTCGGCGTGAAACAGGTGGATGGCCATTCGTCTCGATACTCCCTGGTCATGGCTTCGCCTGGCCGCCGTTGAAGCACACCCACGCGGCCCGTCGTCATCGACAGAGCCTGCGTCGAAACGGAATGCCGCTTAGTGCAAGCCCACCGTATTACTCATCGCACCCAGGATCGCGTGCCTGTCGTAGCCCACGCCGTTTTTGAACACGAACGGCATGTGTTCAATGGCAGCGACGTCTTTGAGCGGGTTGCCGTCGATGACCACGATATCGGCGCGCTTGCCAACGGCCAGCGTGCCGATATCGGCATCGCGGCCCATGTAGTGCGCACCGTTGAAGGTAGCGATATGGACGGCCTGCTCGAAACTGAAACCCGCTTCCACCAGCAATTCAATTTCGCGCTGGGCGGAATAGCCGGGCACCACGCCGCCGTAGCCGGTCGGGTCCGTGCCAGCCATCAGCGTGCCGCCGGCATCGACGAACTGCTTTTCGAGCTTGGCCAGTTTTGGATACAGCGTTGTCCAGGCGGTCTTGCTGCCCTGGACCTTGTTCCACTGCGCCTCATACTGCGCGCGTACTTCGGGAATCATCAGGTCGAGCACACCTTGTGGCGCCTTCGGTCGACCTGGCACGAACGTTTCGAAGACGGTGAGGGTGGAGGTCAGCGCCACATGGTGGTCGATCAGGAGTTTGATCAGCGCCTTCGCTTCGGGCGACGCGGGGTCCAGATCGACCAGGGACTTCTGCACGGCGCCGCCGGAAGGACAGGTATCGGGCTTCTTGTCCTGCACGAAATCGCTGGCGACGAAGAAACCGTGCTCCAAATTGTCGATGCCAAGCTCCACCGCTTCGCGATAGGTCACCGAACACAGGTGCGCCGTGATCTTGTGGCCGCGCTGGTGCGCCACTTCGATGGCGCGCTGAAGTTCGGCGCGGCTGATCTGCATATAGGCCTTGTACGAAGTGACGCCCTCGTCAGCCCAGTAATTGACCGTGCGCTCGGCATCGTCGACGCCGCTGAGCACATGCACGCCCGGAATGGGCAGGCCCGGGCCGTTGAGATAGGGACCGGTCACGTCCATGTCCGGACCGACCAACTCGCTCCGCGCAATGGCATCGCGCACGTTGATGTCGGCGTACGGCATCATCGTGCCGGCCGTGCGCATGGTGGTGACGCCACCGGCGAGATAAAGCCGCGGGAAGCTGAAGGTCATCTCGTTATAGGCGGCTTCGCCCGCGGGATAGAACATGTGCTCGTGCATCAGCACGAAGCCCGGCAGCAAGGTCTTGCCGTGGGCATCGATGACGGTGGCGCCATCGGGCACTTTCACGCGGCTGGATTTGCCCAGCGCCGCGATGCGGCCTTTGTCGATGACGAGGGTTTGGTCGTGCGCGGCCTTGTGGCCCGTGCCATCGACGATGTCCGCATGCGTGAACGCGATGACGGGTTGCGCATACGCAACGAAGTCCTTGTCCGTCGCTGGCTTGGTATCCGCCGCCATGGATGCAGCCGTGGGAAGCCATGCCAACAGAAGGGCGGCCAGAACAGAACGACGTAGCGCCACGATGCACACTCCAGGTAGGGGTCGCGTTGCATCCTAACTGAAGCCCGGCCGGCATCGAGGCCGAGGCGTCGCTGAGACTAACTGCGCGACTCCGGCGCGCGCGCCAACGCCCAGATGTCGACGCGTTTCACCCCGGCTCGTTTGAGCTCGCGGGCGCATGCGGCAACGGTGGCGCCCGTGGTCATCACGTCATCGAGCAGAGCGACATGGGCGGGCCAAAGGGCAGCAGCCTTCGCCGCAAAGGCACCGCGCACATTGCGACGACGCGATAGGGCGCCCAGTTCGGTTTGTGCATCGGTCGCGCGGACGCGCTTCAACAAGTCATGTCGCACGGGCAGGCGCAACTCGCGCGCCAAGGGCCTCGCCAGCTCCAAGGCCTGGTTATAGCCGCGTAGGCGCAGACGTGAACGGTGCAGCGGCACCGGGATGATCAGTTGCGGGCGCTCCACGGGAGGCATATCACGCAACCAGAGTGTCGACAGCACGCGACCCGCCGCAAGGTCAGCGCCGAACTTGAAGCGCGACTCCAAGCGATCCAACGGCCACGCGTAGCGGAACGGCACCCAAGCCGCGTCCCATGGTGGCGGGTGCCGCTGGCATTGTCCGCATAAAGCCGCCGGCAGCGCCAGCGGCAAGGCGCACCGAGCGCAGCAGCTGCGGTTGCGTGGCAGCTCGGCCGCGCAGTCGCGACAGAGATCGAGCCCATCGTCACCGGGCCCGCCGCATAACAGGCAATGCAAGGGCAAGGCGAAGCGTTGCAACGCATCCGCTGCCCATCGCCACCAGGAAAGCGCCTCCATGCGCGGCCTCCTTGCCTCAGCTCTTGGGTTTGAACAGCGCCGCGTCGAGGATCGACCACAGGTGGATGATCCAGCCCAGCCAGACGATCCAGAGGATCCCAGCGAGCACAAACATCACCAGGGCGATCCACACACGCCCCTGCACCAGCTGGCCCAGGCCGGGAATGAAGAAGCTGCAAATGGCCGCGAGCACATTGCCGGTACTGCCCTGTCCTGCACTCATGCCATTGACTCCATGGGGTGACTGGTCCCGATGGTAGCGGCAGCCATACGTTTGCGCATCGTCAACTCAGCACGGTCTCGCAAAGTTGACAGGGCACTCCGCCCTGCCAAACTATCGCGCTTCCCTACCCCGGAATGCCCGCCATGGCCCAACCCATCCGCCACGACTGGACCCGCGCCGAAGTGGCCGCGCTGTTCGCCCTGCCGTTCAACGAGCTGCTGCATCGCGCGCACTGCGTGCACCGCGAGCACCACGATCCGAACGCGGTGCAAGTGTCGACCCTGTTGTCGATCAAGACCGGCGGTTGCCCCGAGGATTGCGCCTACTGTCCGCAGGCGGCGCGTTACGACACGGGTGTGCAGGCACAAAAGCTGATGAGCGTGGACGCCGTGGTGGCACGTGCGCAGGCCGCCAAGAGCGCCGGCGCCAGCCGCTTCTGCATGGGCGCGGCCTGGCGCAGCCCGAAAGACCGCGACGTGGAGAAGGTCGCCGACATCGTGCGCGCGGTGAAGGGCCTGGGCCTGGAAACCTGCGCCACCCTGGGCATGCTCAGTGGCGAGCAGGCGCAGACGCTGAAGCAGGCAGGCCTGGACTACTACAACCACAACCTGGACACCGCGCCGGAGTTCTACGGCGAGATCATCCACACGCGCCAGTACCAGGACCGCCTGGACACGCTGGACCACGTGCGCGAAGCGGGCCTGAAGACCTGCTGCGGCGGCATCGTCGGCATGGGCGAAACACGCGACCAGCGCGCTGGCCTGCTGCAGACCCTGGCCACCCTGCCTGAGCACCCGCAGTCGGTGCCGATCAACCAGCTGGTGCAGGTGGAAGGCACGCCGCTGAACGGTACGCAGGCGCTGGACCCGTTCGATTTCGTGCGCACGATTGCGGTGGCACGCATCCTGATGCCGGCCTCGATGGTGCGCCTCTCGGCCGGCCGTCAGCAGATGGACGACGCGGTGCAGGCGTTGTGTTTCTTTGCCGGCGCCAACTCGATCTTCTACGGCGAGAAGCTGCTGACCACCGGCAACCCCGACGTGGAACACGACCGCCGGCTATTCGCCCGCCTCGACCTGCATCCGCTGGAAGTGGCCGAAGAAACCGACACCGTGCATGCCGACATCCTCGAAGCCGAAGCGGCCAGCTGCGGCAACGGCTGCGGTTGCAGCGCGGCGGCCTGACCACCCTCCCCGTTTCCGCCATGACCCGTCCGTCGCTCACCGAGCGTCTCGCCCGCCACGGCGCCGAACGCGCCCAGGCGGGTTTGCGCCGGCGCCTGCGCACGGTGGATCGCGCGGATGGCGCCTGGGTGGAGCGCGACGGACAGCGCCTGCTCGCGTTCTGCAGCAACGACTACCTCGGCCTGGCCCAGCATCCGCAGTTGATCGCCGCACTCAAGCAGGCCGCCGATAGCGACGGCGTAGGCAGCGGCTCGGCGCATCTCATCTGCGGCCATCGCTCGGCACACGCCGCGCTGGAAGAAGCACTCGCCGAGTGGACCGGGCGCGAGCGGGCGCTGCTTTTCTCCACCGGCTATATGGCGAACCTGGGCGTGATGCAAGCGTTGCTGCAACGCGACGACCTGTGCGTGCAGGACAAGCTCAATCATGCCTGCCTGCTCGATGGCGCCCAGCTCGCCGGCGCAGAACTCAAGCGCTACCCACACGCCGATGTGGACGGCGCCGCGCGCCAGCTCGGCAGCCGTAGCGATGCAGCGGCCCTGCTCGCCACTGATGGCGTCTTCAGCATGGACGGCGATATCGCGCCACTCCCCGCGCTTGCCGCCCTGTGCCAGCGCGAGGGCGCCACTTTCATGGTGGATGACGCGCACGGCCTGGGCGTACTCGGCGCTCAAGGCGAAGGCAGCGTGGTCGACAGCGGACTGAGCCAGGACGACGTGCCGGTATTGATGGCCACCCTGGGCAAGGCGCTGGGTTGCAGCGGCGCCTTCGTGGCCGGCTCGGCCGAGCTGATCGATGGCCTGGTGCAGTCGGCCCGCACCTATATCTATACGACCGCGATGCCGCCGGCCCTCGCTGCCGCCACGCTGGCAGCCGTGCGGCTGGCCCAAAGGGAGGGCTGGCGACGCGACAAGCTGAACCAGTTGATCGCACGCTTCCGTCAGGGCGCGGCGCAGCTGGGCCTGCCCCTGATGCCCTCGCCGACCGCCATCCAACCCCTGCTGCTGGGCGACGCCCAGGCCGCGCTGGATGCCGCGGAAGCCTTGGAACAACAGGGTTTGCTGGTCACCGCGATCCGTCCGCCCACGGTGCCGCAGGGTAAGGCGCGCTTGCGTATCACGCTTTCCACCATGCACTCGGAAAGCGACGTGGACCGGCTGCTGGATGCCCTCTCCCGCCTGCCCGCCGGGGCCCCTCCGGCACGCCCCGTATAATGGCGGCCTCGCCGTACCCCTCTGCCCATGTCGATTATCAATCTTTCCGCTTACCGCTTCGTCAGCCTGGACGACCTTCCCGCACTGCGCGAACGCGTGCTCGAACGCTGCGAGGCGCTCGCGCTGAAGGGCACCATCCTGCTGGCGCCCGAAGGCATCAACTTGTTCCTGGCCGGCCCGCGCGAACCCATCGATAGCTTCATGGACTGGCTACGCACCGACCCTCGATTTGCCGGGCTGGAGCCGAAGGTATCGATTTCCGACGAGGCGCCCTTCGGCCGCATGCGCGTGCGCCTCAAGAAGGAAATCATCACCATGCGTATGCCGGCGATTCGTCCGGAAGGCACGCGAGCGCCGGCCGTAGCGCCGCGCACGCTGCAGCGCTGGCTGGCGCAAGG
Source organism: Dyella humicola (assembly GCF_026283945.1). Classification (NCBI taxonomy): domain Bacteria; kingdom Pseudomonadati; phylum Pseudomonadota; class Gammaproteobacteria; order Lysobacterales; family Rhodanobacteraceae; genus Dyella; species Dyella humicola. The sequence goes on along the minus strand of NZ_JAPDPC010000003.1, from coordinate 30,774 downwards.
TCGTGACGACGAAGGTCGCGAAGTGGTGCTGCTCGATACGCGCAACGATTACGAAACCGATGTCGGCTTGTTCGAGAACGCGGTGGACTATCGCCTGAGCAGCTTCACCGAATTTCCCCAGGCGATTGCCGCCGACCGCGCACGCTACGAGAACAAGACCGTGGTGTCGTACTGCACCGGCGGCATTCGCTGCGAAAAGGCCGCCCTGCATCTGCAGGACATCGGCATCGACAACGTCTACCAGCTGGAAGGCGGCATCCTGAAATACTTCGAGGAAACCAACGGCACGCATTGGCGCGGCGACTGTTTCGTGTTTGATGAGCGCGGTGCCGTGGACAAGAGCCTGGCGCCCGCGCCTCCACTCCCTCTCCCCTGCGGGGAGAGGGCTGGGGTGAGGGGCCAATCTTGCGATGATGAAACAGATGAGCGAGCTTCGTTCAACGCCATCGCAAGCACCCACCCCTCACCTCAATCCTCTCCCCATCGGGGAGAGGAAGTAACGGCGCCATGACGCTTCACATCGAAACCCACGGCCGCGGCCCGATCCCCGTCGTGATCCTGCATGGCTGGGCCATGCACGGAGGCATGATGGAGCCGCTGGTGGACGCCTTGGCGGATCGCTGCTCGATGCATGTGGTCGACCTTCCCGGCCATGGCTATTCACGTGACAGCACGCTGTCACTGGAACCCTCCGCTTGCGCCCAGGCGATTGCCGAACGCACCCCACCCGCGTTGTGGATTGGCTGGTCGCTCGGCGGCCTGGTGGCGATGACGGCGGCCCTCGAACATCCGCAGCATGCGCGTGGCCTCGGCGTCATTTCCGGCACACCCAAGTTCTCGCGCGACGAAGACTGGCCCTGCGGCAGCGACCCCAAGCTGGTGCGCCAGCTCGCTGACGACCTGGAAACCGACTACCACGCCACCCTCGAACGGTTCATCGCGCTTGAGGCGATGGGCAGCCCTGATCCGCGCGCCGAGCTGCGCCATTTGCGCAGCCTGATGTTCACCCGCGGCGAACCGAACATGCGCGTGCTGCAGGAAGGTATTCGCATTCTGGAAACCACCGACCGCCGCGCCAACCTCGCCTCGCTCTCGGTGCCGAACACCTGGATCGCCGGACACCGTGATCGCTTGGTACCACCACCTGCGATGGCATGGTCCGCCGAACAAGCTCGCGGCACGTATCACGAGATCGCCCACGCCGGCCATGCGCCTTTCTTCGGTTATGCCAATGACGTAGCGAACGCACTGGCGCCATTGCTGGATACGATGCAGTGAGCGAATCGCATTTCGACAAGCGCCAGGTGCGCCGGAACTTCGGCCGCGCCGCCAATACCTATGAACAGCACGACGCGCTGCAACAGGAAGTGCAGGGACTGCTGCTGGATCGCCTCGGTTTCTATCTCGAAGCGCCTGCACGTGTGCTCGACGTGGGAGCTGGGACCGGGCGCGGCACGGCGCTGCTGCGCAAGCGCTATCCCAAAGCGCAGGTGATCGCCGCCGACCTCGCGCTGCCCATGCTGCGCGCCGCAAAGAAGCACATCAGCTGGCTCAAGCCCTTTCAGCGCGTATGTGCCGATGCCACGTCACTGCCGCTTCCCGACCACAGCGTAGACGTGCTGCACTCCAACCTGTGCTTCCAGTGGATCGACGATCTGCCAGCCCTGTTCGGCGAATGCGTGCGTGTGCTCAAGCCCGGTGGCTTGTTGGTGTTCTCCACTTTCGGGCCCGATACGCTGAAGGAACTGCGCGCCGCCTGGGCGGAAGCCGACCAGCAGCCGCACGTCAGCCGCTTTCTCGACATGCATGACCTCGGCGATGCGATGATCAACGCGGGCCTGCGCGACCCCGTGCTCGATGTGGATCGCTATACACTCACCTACAGCGAGCCACGCTTGTTGCTGAAGGAACTGCAGGGCCTGGGCGCCACCAATGCCGACCGCGAGCGCGAGCGCCACCTGCTCGGCAAGCGCCACTACCAGCGCATGCTGGCGGCCTACGAAACCCTGCGCATCGATGGGCGCATTCCCGCCACCTGGGAAGTCGTCACAGCCCACGCCTGGGGCCCGCCTCACGGCCAGTCCCGTCGCACACCCGGCGGCGGCGAGATGGCCAGTTTCTCAGTGGATAGTTTGCGCGGGTCGCGCCGGCGTTGACGCGTGGCGTTGACGAAAGGCGGGCGCCATGCGCCCGCCTTTCGCTTTCAAGGGTGCATTAGAGAATCAGCGTGCACCGCTGTACTTCGGTGCGCCCCTTGGTCTCATCGACAACATGGAGGGCCGAGCGGGCGGCGAACATGCCCATCTTCACTTCCTGCCAGACGTAATATGTCTGGCCAGCCTGCATGTCTATGCTCACAGACGAATCGACTTCGGTCTTGGACGTAATCACGTGCGAACCCGGCGCCAACTCGCGACGGAGGTAGGTCTTGGACGCGGTATCACCGACGGTCTGGCCATCGATCAGCAACGGCATCTTGATGGCTGCACCAAGGGTCTCGCTGCGGTAGATGTAGACCACGGCTTTATCCGTGGACGGCGAGAAGAGCTTGGCCTTTGCATCGTCACTCTTGCTGGCCATCGGGACGCTCGCACAACCCGACAGCACCAACATGGCCACCAACGACAACATCATCAACATCTTACGTAGCATGATTCCCCCTGTGGAATTGCATTGGATGGTGTACCTGCCGCACGTCAACCAACGCGAGCTCTTGCGCCAGGTTGCTGCCCTTCGCAGCCCATAGATCCCAGCAATGAGCCCTGCCGTAGAGGGACGGCGGCCGCGGGATAGTCGCATGCCTTGCCGCCCACCGCGAGGACCTGCGCGCGGGCTCGACGTCACTTGGGTTTTTGTTACAAGTTCTTGCGAGCTTGCTGATCTCGTGACCCCACGCCCCACCCCCAGGGCCTCCCTCGAGAACGCGAAATGTCCTCCGGCACGGGAGCTACTTATCCAAGCTCCGGTAGCGGAAACACCCCTCCACATGGTCATTGACCATGCCCGTCGCCTGCATGAAGGCGTAGCAGATGGTGGTGCCGACGAAGCGAAAGCCGCGCTTCTTAAGGTCCTTGCTCATGCGGTCCGACAGCGGCGTGCTGGCCGGCACTTCGCCCTGCTCACGCCAGCGATTGCGAATGGGCTTGCCGTCGACGAACGACCACAGATAGGTGTCCAGGCTGCCGCGCTCGGCCATGACATCGAGTGCTGCGATGGCATTGTCGCGCGTGGCCGTCACCTTTAGGCGGTTGCGGATGATGCCTGGGTCCAACAGCAGCTTTTCGAGATCGCGATCCTTCATCGCCGCCACTTTGGCGATGTCGAAGTTATGGAAGGCACGCCGATAGTTGTCGCGCTTCAGCAGGACGGTGCGCCATGACAGTCCGGCCTGTGCGCCTTCCAGGCAGAGAAATTCGAACAACGCACGATCGTCATGCAGCGGCACGCCCCACTCCGTGTCGTGATAATCGTGCATGTCCGCGCTTTCGCCCCAGTGGCAACGCTTCATGTGATGAACTCCTTGCAATGACGTGCGATCGCCATGCCCAAGCCTGGATCATTCCGGCGCGTCAGCGCGGCGCCGGGAGCGAAAACCAATCACCGTCCCCGCCACCGCGACGACAACGGCCAACCAAAGCCAGAACGAAAACACCAGGGTGGGCAGCCATATCAAGCCGATCAGCAAGGCGATGGCAGCGATTGCAAATAGCCATCCGCGAGCCGGCCTTTTCAGCAGCATGCCGAAGCACGCCACCAGCAACAGCAAGGCACCGAGCACCGTCGGCACGGCACTGAGCATGGCAATCTCGCCTGCCTGGACCATCTGCACCAGCAGTGGAAAGCGGAACAGCATGCCGATGTACGCCGCCAATCCCGCGCAGGCCACGGGTGCGTTCCATGAACTCGTTCCGGCCATGTCTCTCCCCTTGTAAGTTTCCGGGTAAGCCACGACGCTATCCCACCCATTGGCGTGTCACAAGAGCACGCTCGCGCCACCCCCTTCTGCCTGGCCAGTATCCATGACTGCATCGCCGCATCCGCGTGGCGCCGTGTTGGCGCTACTCGCCACGATCCTGATCTGGGCCTACAGCTGGATCGTGATGAAGCAGGTGCTGCAACATGCCGGCCCCTTCGATTTCGCCGCGCTGCGCTACGTGCTGGGGGCGCTGCTTTTGTTTGGCGCTTTGCTGGCGACAGGCCAGTCGCTGCGACCGCCGCCGCTGCTGCCCACCGCCCTGATTGGCCTATGCCAGACCGCCGCCTTCCAGGGGCTGGGGCAGTGGGCACTGGTGAATGGTGGTGCTGGCCGTATCGCCCTGCTGGCTTACACGATGCCGTTCTGGGCCGTGCTGCTGGCGTGGGTGATCCTGCACGAACGACTCACGCCGCGCCGTTGGCTGGGCCTCGGTCTTGCCGCGATCGGGCTGGTTTGCATCATCGAGCCCTGGCATGGCATGGGGAACACTGGCAGCACGCTGCTGGCGATTGGCGCAGGCATGGCCTGGGCGATGGGCACGGTATTGAGCAAGCGTGTATTTCTGCATCACGCACCGACACCACTCAATCTCACCGCGTGGCAGATGCTGTTTGGTTCGATCGCCCTGGTCATCGTCACGCTATGTGTACCGCAGCGCTCTATCGATTGGAGCTGGGGCTTTATCGGCGGACTTGCCTATAGCGTGGTGATGGCCTCAAGCCTTGCCTGGGGCTTGTGGCTGGTGGTGCTTCAGCGCCTTCCGACCGCAGTCGCCAGCCTGGCCAGCCTTGGCGTGCCCATCGTCAGCGTGCTGTTGGCGTGGGCGATCCTGCACGAGCGCCCCAGCGCGATGGAAGTGGTGGGCATCGTGTTTGTCTTGCTTGGGTTGGTCGCCGTGAGCGGATTGCGACTGCGCCGTAGCTGAGTCAACTGGCCAGCGCGGCGCTAAAATAAGCAGCATGTTTCCAGCAGGAAGATCGTCTTGAACGTGAAAGACAGTCATGGCGCCGTGTTGCTCGACGGCGATTCGGTGCAGGTCATCAAGGACCTCAAGGTGAAAGGCTCGTCGCAGACGCTCAAGCGCGGCACCGTGTTCAAGTCCATTCGCGTGGACGAGGACAATCCTGAAGAAGTCGAATGCCGCGATGGGCGCTCCACGCTGGTGTTGAAGAGCTGCTTTATCAAGAAGGTCTGAGCGCTGACTTTATCCCTCTCCCCTGCGGGGAGAGGGTAGGGTGATGGGCCGGTCTTGCGAGTGGGTTCCGTAGGAGCAGGCTCGCTTGAAACCTTCCCGCGAGCACCCACCCCTCAACTCAGTCCTCTCTCCCACAGGGACTACCTTCGGGTCGCCCGAAGGGGAGAGGATGCTTAGTCACCACGGCAACGCATCAAGATCGACATTGCCACCGCTGAGCACGAGCCCCACGCGACGGCCCGCGAAACGCTCCGGATACCTGAGCAGCGCCGCCAGCACCGTCGCGCTGGAAGGCTCAACCACCAGCTTCAGTTCGTTCCACAGCAGCTTCATCGCAGCGACGACTTCCTCGTCACTCACCGTCGCCACCTGCACGCGATGCATGCGCAGCGCGTCGTAGTTGGTTTCGCCGATCAACGTACGTAGACCGTCGCAAATCGTGTGGGCTGTAAAGGGACCGACTCGATGGCCTTGAGCCAGCGAACGGGCGGCATCGTCCGCACCTTCCGGCTCGGCACCATGCAGTATGAGCTGAGGCGCCAGCCCGTGCGCTGCAATGGCCGTGCCTGCCGCGAGACCGCCACCGCCGACCGGCGTGATCAGCGCATCCAGTCCACCGCTTTGCTGCAGCAATTCCAGCGCTGCGGTGCCCTGCCCGGCCATCACGCGCGTATCGGCATAGGGATGTACCAGTTCGGCCCCCGTGGCACGGCGCACTTCCTCGGCCTTGGCTTCGCGGGCGGCCTGGGTCGCCTCGCAGCGATGCAGGATCGCGCCAGCACGTTCGATCGCTTCCACCTTGGTGCGCACGGCGCCATCCGGCACGATCACGTGCGCGGCGATGCCGCGCGTCGCAGCGGCCAGCGCCAGAGCGTTGCCATGGTTGCCGGACGAATGCGTGACGACGCCACGTGCCGCCTGCTCATCATCCAGTGACCACACTGCATTGCACGCGCCGCGGAATTTGAACGCGCCGCCACGCTGCAGGTTCTCGCATTTGAAATGCAGGTCGGCACCAGTCAGCGCATTCAACGTGGCACTGCGAAGCACTGGCGTGAGCACGGCATAGGGTGCGATACGCGCCGCCGCTTGCTGGACCTGATCGAAGCTGGGTAGCGCCGCCGGGTTGATGTTTGGGCTCATGCTGATGCGATCTCCACGCCGCAGAGGAAGCGCCTTTCGGCACCGGGTTCGAGACGAATGGTGGCAGCGCTATCGGGACGGTTGAAGGCGTCCGCCCAGCTTTCCATCGGCTCGAGTGCGACCGAACGCCGAATATCGCGCGTCACCGTATCGGCCGTGAAGGCCAGCATCACACCGGAGGTCTGCCACAGGGCGATGGCCAATCCACGCGATGGATCGCGCAGGCGAGTACGTGAGCGCCCGTCGCCATCGCAACGCAGATCCGCATAGGCGTGGTTGAGTTCCCGTGCCCCGATGGCCTGAGCGCGGCGGAAATCGAGTTCGGGCTCATGTTCCATGTCGACGCACGCCGCGTCGCCGGGCAAGGGAATGTAGTCGGCGTCAGTGCGCACGACGCTGTCGGCGGGAATCTGCAGCTCCCAGCTGTCGACAGGGCTGTCGCCAAGCTTGAAATACGGATGCCAGCCGAAGAAGCAGGGCGCCGCCTGATCGCCCACATTGCGCATCTGCGCTTCCAGCGCGAGGCCGGCCGCATCGAGCGTGTAGGTCACCGCCAGATCGATCGCGAACGGATAGCCCGGATGCAGACCGGGGCGAATCGCCTGCGTCGCGAATGTTACGCGCGCCGCCTGCGCATCCGCCGACAGCTCGGTGATGTCGAAATCCACGCCACGCACGAAACCGTGGCGGGCTGCACGCTGGACGCCCTCGACGCCAGGCTGCAAATCATGCGCCTCGCCGTCGAAGCTGTAGCGTGCATCGGCAATGCGGTTGGCAAAGGGCACCATGATGGCGAAGCGGGAACTGGGCCGGGAGTCCAGCTCGCCGGCATCGCGGTAGCCATCGGCAAGATCGTGCGTGCCATCTCGCGTCGGCACCTCAAAATTGACCAGGGTGGCCCCGCGCCGTGCGATACGTACCCGACGGCCGCGCGCCTGATCGGTCAGCACGGCGAGTTCGTGGGGGCCCCAATGGTCGCGTTCCGCAAGATAGTCCGACATCGCCTTGTCCTGCCTGGAAAGGGCCGCATGTTAGCCTGATTGGTCTCACTGGCCCCAACTGTTTCGATGACTATGCGTAGCGACGCCGCACCCACGCTTATCCGGCTCAACGATTACCGCCCGCCCGCCTGGCGCGTTGCGCAGGTGGAACTGGTCTTCGACCTCGGTATCGACACGACCGAGGTGACCTCGCGCTTGCATCTGCTGCGCGAACCCGACCAACAGGAGCCGCTGCGCCTGGATGGCGAGGGCCTGGAGTTGCTGTCGATCACGCTGGACGGTGAGGCGCTGCCCGAAACGGCCTGGCGCTACGCGGACCATGTGCTGGAGGTCGATGGCGCCAACGACGGCAGCGTGCTGGAGACGCGGGTGCGCGTGCAGCCTGCCGCCAACACGGCGCTCGAAGGCCTGTATCTTTCCGGCAAGCGCGAAAGTGGCTTCCTGTTGACCCAGTGCGAGGCGCAGGGCTTCCGGCATATCACGTTCTTCCCCGACCGGCCGGACGTGCTGGCCAGCTATACGGTCACCCTGCGCGCCGATCGCGATCGTTTCCCCGTCCTGCTGGCCGGCGGCAATCCGGATGGCCAGGGCGAGCTGGAGCACGGCCGTCATTGGGCACGCTTTGTCGACCCGCACCCCAAGCCGAGCTATCTGTTTGCCCTGGTCGCCGGCCGATTGCAGAAAATCGAGCAGGACTATGTGACCTCCAGCGGTCGCGCGGTGAAGCTGGTGATCTGGGCCGAGCCCGATGCCATCGGCCACTGCCGTTACGCCATGGATGCGCTGGAGCGCTCGATGCGTTGGGACGAGCAGGCTTATGGCCGCGAGTACGACCTCGACGTATTCCATGTCGTCGCCACACACGACTTCAACATGGGCGCGATGGAGAACAAGGGCCTCAATATCTTCAACGCCAAGTACCTGCTGGCCGACCCCGATTCGAGCACCGACGACGAGTACCGCGCCGTGGAAGCCGTGGTGGCACACGAGTACTTCCACAACTGGAGCGGCAATCGCGTGACGTGCCGCGACTGGTTCCAGCTGTCGCTGAAGGAAGGCCTCACGGTTTTCCGCGAACAGCAGTTCTCCGCCGACATGAACTCGCCCTCGCTCAAGCGGATCGAGGATGTCGCCCTGCTGCGGCGCGCCCAGTTTCCGGAGGACGCCGGCCCGCTCGCGCATCCGGTGCGTCCCGCGCAATACAGCGAGATCAACAATTTCTACACCGCCACGGTCTACGAGAAAGGCTCGGAGTTGGTACGCATGGTGGCCGGTCACCTGGGCCGCGAAGGCTTCCGCCGTGGCATGGATCTGTACTTCTCGCGTCACGATGGCCACGCCGCCACCCTTGAGGATTTCCTGCGCGCCCTTGGCGATGCCAATGCCATCGACCTGATGCCTTATCTTGCTTGGTATAGCCAATCCGGCACGCCACGCCTGACGGCGCGCGGCCACTACGATTCCGCGCAGCGCACTTATACGCTGACCCTGTCGCAGCACACGCCGTCCACCGCGGCACAGCCGCAAAAGCAGCCGCTGCCGATCCCGGTGAAGCTGGCGCTGTTCGATCGTGAGGGCCGCATGCTGCCGCTGCATCTCGCGGGTGACGCAGCTACCGGTTCGACGGAGCGCGTCGTGGTGTTGGATCGCGCCGAACAGGCCTTCGTGTTCCACCATGTGGACGCCTCGCCGGTCGCTTCGCTGCTGCGTGGATTCTCCGCACCGGTGATCCTCGAATGCGATTACGCGCCCACCGATCTCGCCTTGCTGCTGCGCCATGACGTGGACGGCTTCAATCGCTGGGAAGCCGGCCAGCAGCTTGCCGCCCGCGCCTTCGACAATCTGCGCGATGGTGCTGGCAGCTCCGCCGTGGACGCATGGTGCGACGCGTTGGCGGCCCTGTTTGGCGAGACCACGCTCGATCCGGCACTGCTCGCTGATCTGTTGACGCCTCCCGGCGAAATCGAACTGTCCGAGCGCGAGCGCCTGGTCGATCCCTCGCGCGTGCACAGCTTGCGTCGGCAATTGCAGGAGCGCCTGGCCCGACGCATCGGCGACGAAACCCTGTTGCAGCGATACGAGGCGCTTGCCGGCCACACGAATCGGGATCTCGACGCTCTCAGCCAGGCCCGGCGCCGGCTCAAGCGCCGCGTGCTGGACCTGCTTGCGCTGGTCGATCCCAACGGCGCGCAGAAGCTTGCCACCCTTCAATACGACAACGCGCCGAGCATGACGGACCGCCTTGCCGCGCTGGCCGTGCTGGCGCGAGGCAATGCCCCGCAAGCCGCCGCAGCACTGGTCCATTTCCGCCAGCGCTATGCAGACAACCCGCTGGCGACGGACAAGTGGTTCTCGGTACAGACACAGTTGCCCGGCGATATCGTGCTAGATCGCGTTCGCGAGCTGGAAGCGGATTCGACTTTCACGCTCAAGAACCCGAATCGCGTCAATGCCTTGTTTGGCGCGTGGGCGCGCAATAATCCTGATGGATTCCACCGCCCCGACGGCAGCGGCTATCGGCTGCTCGCCGAACGGCTGGCCCAGCTCGATGCGATCAATCCGCAGGTCGCGGCGCGACTGGCTACCGCTTTCAACGGTTGGCAACGCCTGGAACCCACGCGACACGCCGTGGCCAGGGCCGCGATCGACTCCCTCGCGGGGCAACCCGGGCTGTCGCGCAACCTCACCGAAATCGTGCAGAGCATGCTGCACGACTAACCCTTCAACGGTCGCTGCATGGCGGCAATCGCTGTCGCATGCCAAAAGAAAACGCCCGAGTGCTGCCCGCCTAGGACGGGGCACCCGGGCGTAATGTTATTGCCGGGAGTACATCACCCGGTCGCGGAAGGCCCCTGTGAGGAGCGTGCGCCCGGGACTTTTATTGCTTGCCACTCAATATCCGTTTAGCCGTCCATCCGGCCGAGGCATGAGCAGCCTGCGCGGGTGTCAGGCAGGCAGGCGTTCCAACGCGTCGCGAAGGCGGCCCAGCCGGGTCAGCAGGCGCGGACGCAGCGTCTGGCGCTCGTTCTCGCTGCGTGCATCCAGATGCTCCATGGCCATTTCGACACGGCCCAGCTCAACGAGCAGGTCGTGATGCTGGTAAACCGGCTGCATATCGAAGTTGAAATCCATGACACGAGTTCCCCCAGTACAGTTGCCTTGGCTGGCTTGTCTGCTGAAGCAATGCCCGTGCCATCAATGTGATGCCGATCACATTCGCAGAGGGCTTAGATCACGAAATGACGCTGTACGTCATGAGGTGCCGAGGCTCGGCACAAACGAGCGTTTTAGTCACTTTACGTTCACGCGCTAGGCGTAAATATCCAACCCGTAGCGCAGCACTTAGCTGCTGCCAGTCATCCGTTTCACGGTTTCTGGCGCCCGGCAACACGGTCATCCTGGATTCCCCCTGTTCCTGAGACCGCCGGGCGCCAGATCTTATTCAAGACCTGAAAAAGGCGACGGCGCCCCTAGGGGCGCCGTCTTGCTTCCTCTCCCGGCACGCAATCGAACCCCTGTCGTTCGATCTCGGCGCGCGTTGCCGCGCAGCTTCTGCCCGTGAAAGTGCTGACTGGGCTAAGCAGGAAGCGTGCCAGCGGCCAGACAGGGCTTGTGGAGTTACCATAGGCGCCGCATTTGGTCCATTCCTGCGCTTTCGGGGCAGTTTCATGTTTCATCCGACCCACTACGACGTCATCGTGATCGGCGGCGGCCATGCCGGCACCGAAGCCGCCCTCGCCTCGGCGCGCGCGGGTGCGCGCACGCTGCTGCTCAGCCACAACATCGAAACGATCGGGCAGATGAGCTGCAACCCGGCCATCGGGGGCATTGGCAAGGGCCACCTGGTGAAGGAGATCGACGCCCTCGGTGGTGCCATGGCCCATGCAGCCGACCGCGCCGGCATCCAGTGGCGCACGCTGAACGCCTCCAAGGGGCCGGCCGTGCGCGCCACCCGTTGTCAGGCCGACCGCGCGCTGTACAAGGCCGCGATCCGGCACATGGTGGAAACCCAGCCAAACCTGGAACTGTTCCAGCAGGCAGTAGACGACCTGGTCCTGGAAGGCGGGCGCGTCACCGGCGTGGTGACCCAGATGGGCCTGAAGTTCCATGCGCGCACCGTGGTGCTGACCGCCGGCACCTTTCTGGCTGGCAAGATCCACATTGGCCCCGCGCAATACGCTGGCGGCCGTGCCGGTGATCCGCCCGCCAGCACGCTGGCGCAGAAGCTACGCGAACTGCCTGTCGCGGCTGACCGCCTGAAGACCGGCACGCCGCCACGCATCGATATGCGCAGCATCGATTTCTCCGGCCTGGAAGAGCAGCCAGGCGATGATCCCGCCCCGGTGTTCTCCTACCTGGGCTCGCGCGCCGAGCATCCCCGTCAGGTCAGCTGCTGGATCACCCACACCAGCGAGCACACGCACGAACTGATCCGCGGCTCGCTGGATCGCTCGCCGCTATACAGCGGCCAGATCGAAGGCGTCGGTCCGCGCTACTGTCCATCGATCGAGGACAAGGTCGTGCGCTTCGCGGAGAAGAGCTCGCATCAGATCTTCATTGAGCCAGAGGGTCTCGACACCTTCGAGATTTACCCGAACGGCATTTCCACCTCGCTGCCTTATGACGTGCAGCTGGCGCTCGTGCGTTCGATCAAGGGTTTCGAGAATGCGCACATCACGCGGCCGGGTTATGCGATCGAGTACGACTATTTCGATCCACGCGGTCTGCACCCGTGGCTGGAAACCAAAACCATCCCCGGTCTCTACTTCGCCGGGCAGATCAATGGCACCACCGGCTACGAAGAAGCCGGTGCGCAAGGCCTGATTGCAGGACTCAATGCAGCGCTGGCGGTCAAGGGTGAGGCGCCTTGGTATCCACGCCGCGATGAGGCCTATGTTGGCGTGCTGATCGATGACCTCACCAGCAATGGCACCATCGAGCCGTATCGCATGTTCACCTCGCGCGCCGAGTACCGACTGCATCTGCGCGAGGACAACGCGGATCTGCGGCTTACCGAAACCGGGCATCGCCTCGGCGTCGTGCCGCAGGCGCGCTACGACGCGCTGCGCGCGAAGCGCGACGCCGTGGAACGGGAAACGCGGCGCCTGGGTACGTTGTGGGCCGCACCGACCAACACGCTGGGTGCGGCCATCGAGCGTCAGCTCGGTATCACGCTGAGCCGCGAAACCAATGCGCTCGACCTGCTGCGCCGTCCCGAACTTGACTATGCCAAGCTGACCTCGGTGGATGGCATTGCGCCGGCGGTGGACGACGAGAACGTGGCCGACCAGGTCGAAGTACAGACCAAGTACGCCGGCTATCTCGAGCGCCAGCGGGATGAAATCGAACGGCAGCGCCGTCACGAGCAGACCGCGATTCCCGGCAGTTTCGACTACGACAAGGTGCGCGGACTGTCGGCCGAAGTGCTGCTGAAGCTCAAGCGCGCGCAGCCGGAAACCATCGGCCAGGCATCGCGTATCAGCGGCGTCACGCCGGCAGCCATTTCGCTGTTGCTCGTGCATCTGAAACGCCACGCCGCTTGATCCAGGCTGACTGACCGACGCCCTGATCGGAATGGCGTGAAAGCCGCTTTTGCGCCGCGCATGGCATCATGGCTGCCATCGACTATGCGGAGCATGCGTTTATGGAAGTCTGGATCGGACGGGACGGAGAACGGCATGGCCCGTACACGGAAGTCGAAGTACGCCAATGGCTGCGCAGCGGCCAGGTAAGCGCGAGCGACCTGGGCTGGCATGAAGGCCTGGCCGACTGGCAGCCGCTATCCGCACTGTTTCCTGAGGAGCCGCCCCCGTCCTCGACCTATCCCCCACCGATCACTCCGGTGCAGCCGTCGCCAGCGACGACCACCTCGCTGGACAATAACGCGGGGTTCTGGAAGCGCGTGGCCGCGTACCTCATCGACAGCATCATTCTCTCCATCCCCGGCGCGCTAATCGAAAAGATGCTGGGCGGCGACGCGGCCCAAGCAACACTGGAACAGGCGCAACTCGCTGCTTCAGACGATGCGCAAGCCATGCTGGCCGCGCTCAGCCAGTACTACACGACGATGATGCCCGCGTTTCTCATCATCACTGCGATGATCTGGCTGTATTTCGCGATTTGCGAAAGCTCGGCTTGGCAGGCGACGGTCGGCAAGCTCGCGCTGCGCATTCGAGTGACCGATATGCAGGGTGAACGCATCAGCTTCCTGCGCGCGTTCGGCCGCTATCCGGCCAAATACCTCAGCGCACTCATCTTTGGCGTCGGCTTCCTGATGGTTGGCTGGACGCAACGCAAGCAGGGTCTGCACGATTTGATCGTCAATACACTGGTACTTAACGGCCGCGCCGGCGAGCTCAAGGACTCTAGAAAAAAAACCGGTGCCAACGCGGGCTCGTTCAACGCCTGACGGAAGCTCATGGCGACAGAGACCTCACGAGCGTGAGCTTCTCGCCATGCGTGCGCGGGGCAGATGACACATAAGCGTCATCCAGGCCGCGGCATGTGCACCATGCATGCCACGTTGCACGAAAGACGTCGGTTATGACCAATGGCGGATGCGTGCCTGATCTTCTGAGCGCATGCTTCCGATTGCGGGGGGCCGCCCACCAGGCAAGGTCATGGCCCAGTCCCAAACAGACAGTGGCTGGATCTACCAATGCGACGACATCGTCGTCGAGCCACGCGCGCATCGTCTCGAGCGCGCGGGTACCCCCGTAGCTGTCGAACCCAAGGCCTACGCGGTATTGACGACGCTGTTGCAGCACGCGGGCGATGTCGTCAGCAAGGACGATTTGCTCGATGCCGCCTGGGGCCATCGGCACGTCACACCCGGCGTACTCTCGCGTGCCATTTCGCAGCTACGGCGTGCGCTTGGCGATTGCGCGGCCGATCCCCATTACATTGGCACCGTGCATAGTCTCGGTTATCGCTTCATTGGTGATGTCCGGCGTATACCCATACCAGCCGTGCCCGCCGAATCACCCAATGGGCACGCGGTGGTCGAGTCGCCGCCCGGCATCGACATCCATCCGGCGCTTGCCACGCCTGCGCCCAAGTTCAAGCGCAAGTCCAGGCTCACTCGGACGCTCGCGCGCTGGCTACCCGCTGCGATCACGCTGGCCATCATTGCCGCCATGCTGGCTGCGATGAGCATGGGGTTCCCTCCGCACGATCACTTGTCCTTGCCCAGTACTGGGCCGCGCCCGGCCCTGGTCGTGATGCCGTTTGCGCATGCTTCCGATCCGCGCTCCCTGCATCCACGACACTGGCCACGCAACCGCCGCATCGCCACCGGCTATCTATCGCCCCGTGGGGATGACCCTTCGCAGGCGCAAGCCTCAGGTTATCTGACGCTTCGTCCAGAGCAAGTGCCCGCCGCGCAGGATTGAGCGAGGGAGTGACTTGCTATGATCGGCAGCTCGGCATGCCACGCAGGCGGCGTGTCGCTTTGTCGAACGCACAGGAATCGCTTCAGCCCCATGCTCAGCATCGAACAACGTATTGCCCAGGACATTGCCGCCAAACCTGAACAGGTCAACGCCGCCGTGGATCTGCTCGATGGCGGCGCCACCGTGCCGTTTATCGCCCGCTACCGCAAGGAAGCCACCGGGGGTCTTGACGACACCCAGCTACGCCTGCTTGAGGAACGCCTGCGCTACCTGCGCGAGCTGGAAGAGCGTCGCAGCGCGATCCTGGCCAGCATCGAGGAACAGGGCAAGCTCACCGACGCGCTGAAGGGCGACATTCTTTACGCGGATACCAAGGCACGCCTGGAAGACTTGTACCTGCCGTACAAGCCCAAGCGCCGCACCAAGGCACAGATCGCGCGCGAAGCGGGCCTCGAGCCGCTGGCGCTCAGCCTGCGCGAAGATCCCGCGCAATCACCGGAAGCGGTTGCCGCCGCGTTCGTCGATGCCGAGAAGGGCGTGGCCGATGTGCGCGCGGCGCTCGATGGTGCGCGCGCCATCCTGATGGAAAGCATCGCCGAGAACGCCGGCCTGCTCGGCGAACTGCGCGACTGGATGTGGGACAAGGGCCAGATCCGCGCCAAGGTGGTGCCTGGTAAAGAGAACGAAGGCGCGAAGTTCCGCGACTACTTCGACCACATCGAACCGATCGGCAAGATTCCCTCCCATCGCCTGCTCGCGCTGATGCGCGCGCGCAACGAAGGCGTGATCGAGCTTGAACTGGCGCCCACCGTCGACATGGAGCAAGGCCACCTGGAAGGCGAAGGCCGCGTAGCCGCACACGCTGGCATCCTCGATCGAGGCCGCCCGGCCGATGCGTGGCTGCGCGAAACCGTGCGCCTCACCTGGCGCGTCAAGCTGCATCTGCATCTCACCCTCGACCTGTTCGGTCGCGTGCGCGAAGGCGCGGAAGACGAAGCCATCCGCGTGTTCGGCGACAACCTCAAGGATCTGATGCTGGCCGCACCGGCCGGGGCCAAGACCGTGATGGGCCTGGATCCCGGTATCCGTACCGGCGTGAAGGTCGCTGTCGTCGACGCCACCGGCAAGCTGCTGGCTACCGACACGATCTATCCGCATGAACCGCGCAACCAGTGGGATCAATCCATCGCGCGTCTGGCCGTGCTCAGCAAACAACACGGCGTGGATCTCATCGCCATCGGCAACGGCACGGCGTCGCGTGAAACCGACAAGCTCGCCGCCGAGCTGATGAAAAAGCACGCAGACCTCAAACTCTCCAAGATCGTGGTGAGCGAGGCGGGCGCATCGGTGTACTCGGCCTCTGAAGTCGCTTCCAAGGAATTCCCGGATGTCGACGTAAGCCTGCGCGGCGCCGTGTCGATTGCGCGCCGCCTGCAGGATCCGCTGGCTGAGCTGGTGAAGATCGAGCCGAAGGCGATCGGCGTGGGTCAGTACCAGCACGACGTGAACCAGGTGAAGCTGGCGCGCGCGCTGGATGCCAAGGTGGAAGACTGCGTGAATGCCGTGGGCGTCGATGTAAACACCGCCTCTGCCGCACTGCTCTCGCGCGTGGCCGGCCTCAGCGCCAGCGTCGCCGAGAATGTAGTGAAGCATCGCGATGCCAACGGCCCGTTCACCAATCGCAAGGCGCTGCTGAAAGTGCCGCGCCTGGGCGACAAGGCGTACGAGCAGTGCGCCGGCTTCCTGCGCGTGCCCCGTGGCGACAATCCGCTCGACGCCAGCGCCGTGCATCCGGAAGCCTATCCGGTGGTCGAGCGCATCATTGCTCAGTGCGGTCGTGAAGTGCGCGCCATCATTGGCGACGCGAGCTTCCTGCGCAGCCTCAAGGCCGAACAGTTCACCGATGAAAAGTTCGGCGTGCCGACGGTGCGCGACATCCTCAAGGAACTGGAAAAGCCCGGCCGCGATCCGCGCCCTGAATTCGTCGCCCCGAGTTTTGCCGAGGGCGTGGAAGACCTGAAGGATCTGCGCCCCGGCATGGTGCTGGAAGGCCGCGTGACGAACGTGGCGGCGTTTGGTGCCTTCGTGGATATCGGCGTGCACCAGGACGGCCTCGTGCACGTCTCCGCGCTGTCGCACACCTTCGTGAAGGACCCGCGTGATGCCGTAAAGGCGGGCGACATCGTCAAGGTGAAAGTGATGGAGGTCGACCTGCCGCGCAAGCGCATTGGCTTGTCCATGCGCCTGGATGATGAGCCAGGTCAGCAGGCGCGCAGTGCCCGCCCGGCTGGCGACAATGACGCGCGTGGCAGCCAGCGCGACAACCGTGGCCCGCGCCCCGGTGGCGGTGCACCCAAGCCGGCACCGACTCCGTCCAACAGCGCGTTCGCCGATGCAATGTCTCGTGCTATGAAGCGCTGAGCTAACCAGCGACACTGCAGTACCCGGCCCCTGGGACGGCCGTCGTCAAGCACCACCCGCCGGAGCCGAAAGAGGGGGTTCCGGCGGTCGGGTTGTGGTCTGCCATCAGGGGAAATCACTCGCGATGCGGCGCAGCATGCGCTTACGTATGGGCATGCATTACCGTAACGCGGGAATAACAAAAGACCATTCCGGTCCAGGAGCGTTAAGACATGCCCCGCATTCGCACTATGGCCGGCGCCATCGCCGCCGCACTGATCTTCTGCACCCCCGCATTCGCCGCCAATGCCCAGTTCGACAACGTCATCGTCTTTGGCGATAGCTTGAGCGATGCCGGCAATATCTCGCTGGCGCTTAACCCCGCCATCCAGCCGCCGCTGAAGTTCACCACCAACCCGGGTTCGCTGGCGGTGCAGAACGTGGCCGGCCATTACGGCATTTCACTGAACCCTTCGCTCATTGGCGGCAGCGATTACGCCTGGGGCGGCGCAGGTGTGCTGACCAACTCGCCCGGCACGCCTTCGGCCGTGCCGACCCTCACCACCCAGGTGAACGCCTACCTCGCCAGCGGCCAGGTCGACGGCAAGGCGCTGTACTCGATCTGGGGCGGCGCCAACGACATCTTCGCCGCGGCCACCTCGGTCGGCGCTGCCGCCACGGCGCAACAGCTGATCGCCCAGACCGTGGCCAACCAGATCGCCTATTTGGAAAGCCAGGGCGCGACTGCTGCACAGATCCAGGCAGCCACCCCGCAGATCACCCAGGTGGTGACCGCCCAGGTGACCCAGGCAGTGCTCGCCGCAGCGGGCGTGTCGTCCCTGCAGACCCCGGACCAGGCGCAGGCGTCCATCGCCGCCGCCGCGCAGCAGGAAGTGAAGCTGATCGGCCAGCTGCAGGCTGCCGGCGTGAAGAACATCCTGGTGTTCAACCTGCCCAATATCGGCGCTACCCCGGACGGGACGGCGCAGGGCGCCGCTGCCTCCGCCTCGCTGACCGGCCTCAGCCTGGTCTTCAATGGCCAGCTCAACGCCGGCCTGGCCACGCTGGGCAAGGGCATCATCTCGCTCGATACCTACAGCCTGATCAACGAAGTGATCGCCAACCCGACGGCCTACGGCTTCACCAACGTGACCACGCCGGCCTGTGGCGTCGGCTCCAGCTCGGTGATGTGCGGACCGGCGGGTTCCGGCTTGCCGTACACCTGGGCGGCCGGCACCAACATGACCTATTTGTTCGCCGACGGCGTGCATCCGACTACCGGTGCCGATGTGGTGCTGGGCCAGTACGTGCTCTCGGTGCTCAACGCACCGGGTTACGCGTCCATCCTGGCCGAGGCTCCGCTGGCTTCGATCGCCGCGCAGAACCGCGCCATCCGCACCCAGATGCTGGCTGATGGCCAGGGTGGCGAAACGCGCTTCTTCGCCAACGTCGACTACGGCGACCAGACCTTTGACTCCAGCAGCACCTCGCCCCGCACCAGCAGCAACAACGTCAACCTGACCCTGGGTGCCGATGTGCGCGCCACCGACAACCTCTCGGCTGGCATGGCTATCAATATCGGCCAGCACAACGCCAGCTACACCGGCGGCGGCGGTTATAAGCTGCAGGATGTCTCCGGCCTGGGCTACCTCACCTATCACCAGGCCGGCGCCTACGTGGGTGGTTATGTCGACTTCGGCTCGGACAACTTCTCCGACATCGAGCGTCGCATCCAGCTAGGTGATGCTCAGCGCACCCAGACCGCCAAGGCCGACGGCAACCACCTCGGTGGTGGCGTGACGGGCGGCTACTGGTTCGACATGTCGACCCTGCGCAGCGGCCCGTTCGCCACGGTCGAATGGCAGACGGTCAAGGTGAATGGCTACAACGAAGCCGGCAACGCCAGCACGGCCATGTGGTTCGGCCGCCAGCAGCGCGACTCGCTGCTCTCCGTTGTCGGTTGGCGCCTGGAAGGTCAATGGCAGGCAGGCAACATCCTGCTGAAGCCCTACGCCGAACTGGCCTGGAACCATGACAGCAAGGCCGACCCGCGCGACGTCACGGCCGGTCTCAACAATATGCCTGGCTCCTTCAGCCTGGCCGGCTTCTCGCCCGACAAGACCTGGGGTACGGGTGACCTGGGCGTCAGCGCACAGTTCACCCACACGATCAGCGGCTGGCTCGGTTACAGCGGCCGTTTCGAGGACAGCAGCCAGCGCTACAGCAGCGTGAACCTCGGCATGAAGTACGACTTCTAAGGCGAACTTCAGCCAACAAAAAAGCCGTCCGCGCGAGCGGACGGCTTTTTTTATGTTCCGTGTCGGAAGGGCTTACTTGCCCTTGCCGCCCGTGGCCAGATTCAGAATGGCCAGGGCCTGCTTCTGCAGGTCGGCGGCGGCGTCATCGCCCAACGGCGAGGTCTTGCCACCGGCTTCGGAAGTCTTCAACACCAGCGTGCCGTCCTGACTCCACGCAGCGCGCTCGGTCGACGTCGGCTTGGCATCCTTGCTGGCTTTCTTCTGCTGCACCACCACCCACGGCTTGCCGTCCTTGAACGCATAGTCGGTGCTGGTGAAGCCCTTGTCGCCGAAGTCCACCTGCTCACGGATGAACTTCACTTCACCCGCTTCGCGGAACACCTGCCAGCCGCGCGAAACGTTTGCCTCCAGCTTGGTACCACTGCTGATCTTCATGCCGCCAATCTGCTTCTGCACGGCGGTGAAGGCAGCGAATTCCTTCTCGCCCGCAGTCTGCTCGGCCACCAGCTGGATGCTCACCTGGCTCGGTGCGCCCTTGGTCAATACCTGAGCCTGCAACGGCGGCGTGTAATGACGGTCGCCATCGACCAGCACCGCTTTCACCACATACATGCCTGCCGGATTCACGTCGTTGGGCTTGAACTCAAGCGAGAACGACAGCGGGAAGGTGTTGGCCGAATCGACCGTCTTAGTCGCCAGCGGAGTAGCGTCCGCGTTCGACACATCCACCAGGGTCAGCTCGAGCTTGGCCGCTGCCGATACGGTGGCGGCGTCGCGCAGCGTCACCGTGCCAGTGACCGCGTTGGCCGCGGCAGGCGTAGTGGCGGGAGCCGTCGCACCGCCCTGGTTCGCGGTCTGCGATGAGTCCGAAGAATTACTGCAACCGGCGAGAGCCAGTGCAGCGACCGACATCAGCGACCAAACCAACCTGCGCATGGGGAAAACCTCTATCGAATGTCAGAGCGAAGCGCGAGAACCAACCGGCGCCCAATACGCCACGACTCTACACGGGGGAAGCTCTGAGCATAGCCCAAAGGGAATGCCCTGTAAAAGTTTACTCCATTCGCCAGCGTACGCCGCAATTAATCGCCAGCCCATTGGCGCATAACCAATAAAGACCAGCTCATTACTGGACATCCCTAATACGCCATTAACCCGCCTTAGATACGCGGGGTATATTTCCGGTAATAGAAGCGGCCAATAGCAATGCCGCCGCGGTACACGATGGAGCCACTCGGCCTCGAGTACATGATCGGGCCGCCCCAGTCGAAGTGAGGTTCGCTCCCGACTGGTTTGCGACGTCCTGTGATCATTCGCGTTGGCGTACTGACTTGTCGTGATGGGGCGATGGTTCGGGCAAGCCGCGGATCGGTCCCGCGAACCCGCGTGCAGCCACCTTGACCTACCGGGTCTGTAAAAGTGCCCTATCGGGAGATACCGCTCCAATCGGCGGGGAGGTAATAAATCCGACCGGACGGGCAAGCTCTCGAACCACGATCCTTGGCCCATAGCGGATCGCCCTTCTGATACTGCGCACTTGGCTTTATCAAGCCATGCTCGCTGGACCTGCCTTGCGCGAGGTCATGGCTCGGCTTCTGGCCGTCGTTCTTGTCCTATTCGCCCATCTACGCGTTGGCTTCGGCACCAATGTCGGTGCTGCGGGTGGCCGCGAGCTTCGTTGGATTGTCCTGGCTGACCCGCGCTGGCCCATGGCGCTCTGGGCGAGGGGTCATGACCATAGCCACGAAGGTACCTACGGGTGACGCGAGGCGCTTGGCGCGCCGTAAGTTTGTTGTTGATATTTTTACGAAACCGCAACGTTCCTCCCCAAGCGATGGGATCCCGGCGCCAACCTAGGGAACTAAAACTTGCTTTTTACACCGTAGGTCGCAGGATTTAGGCGCGTTGTGCCTTCGTACTTTCCTGTCTGTCAGCTGAACAAGCCAGCGAGTTTGTAGTTACCAATCAACGACAATTGCGTTGTTGAACTTGGCGAAGTTGCTGAATATCGCGACTACTCGCAATATGTTACGAATCAGTCGGAAAGATTTCACGATCGCCAACGACTTACTAATAGTTGATTGACGCTGGCAACTCATTTTCGGGTTCACGCTCACCACAACTTGTCGCCATCCGCCAGGAAACTGCGATGAACATGCAAAAATTTACGTCACCCGAAACGGCAGGCACCTTCGCCGATCGCATCAAAGTGCTGATCCAACGCGTAGGCAGCGTCACCGAGATCGCCCGAATGTGCGGTTTCTCCGAGGGCGTGGTGCGCAGCTGGCGCGACGGCAACACCGATCCTTCGCGCGCCCGCTGCGTGACGCTCGCGAAGACGCTGGGCATTTCGCTGGTATGGCTGGTCGCCGGTGAGGGTTCGATCCAGACGGATGCGATCACCTCGGGAGAAGATCAGCCGAATGCGGAATCCACGGCCAACCGTCATCGCACCAAGCTGCGTACCGCCGCCGACACCCTGCACGCCAGCGGCATGGCCATGGATCCGCAGCGCCTGAATACCGCGCTGCGCATCCTGCAGTCGGAACTGGACTTGGCCGAAAGCCACCTGACTCTGGCTGACAACGCCGACATGCTGGCTGATCTCTACGACATCCTTGGCCCGGGTGGTGCGGATGTCGATGCAACGGCGATGGTGGCCTTTACTCACCGCCTTGCCGAACGGGTCAAGCGCGGTCGCCAGGTGATTGGCTAAGCACGACCTGCTTTTCGGGGATTAAAAAAAAAGCGGCAGCCCTTTTGGGCTGCCGCTTTTTTATGGGGTCTTCACCCCGCGTCTTGACACTAAAGGCGCGCGATATCCGCAATCGCGCCGAACTGCGCCTTGAGCTGGCCAAGCAAGGCCAGGCGATTCGCTCGCACGGCCGGGTTTTCCGCATTGACCAGCACGCTGTCAAAGAACGCATCCACCGGAGCCTGCAGCTGCGCGAGCCGCGTGAGTACGGCCGCATAGTCGCCTGCCTGCAGCGGAGCGGCGGTATCCGCACGTGCGCCATCGAGCGCCGCAGCCAAGGCACGCTCAGCGTCGGCTTCGAAATGGGCGGCATCGACCGTGGCACCCACGCTTGGCGCGCCCGTCTCTTCCGCTTGCTTGCGCAAGATGTTCGCCACACGCTTGTTCGCCGCTGCCAGGCTCAGTGCTTCCGGGCGCCGGCCAAATTCAGCGACGGCGCGCAGTCGCCGATCGAAGTCGACCAGGCTGGCCGGCGTCACCGCCAGGACCGCTTCGAACTGTTCGCCGGTGAAGCCCTGCTCGGCGTAATAACCGCGCAGACGCTCCAGTACGAAGTCATACAGCTCGTCGACCAGGGCCGCACGGCGCTTGCCCGCATCCAGCAGCGGAGCCTTGCCGTCCTTGCCAGGCTTGAGGCCGGCCGCCAGGGCAGCTTCCGGCAACAGCTCCAACGCTTCGACGAAACTGCCGCGCAGGTCGAGTTCGAGACCGCCTTCGACCAGCGTACGCGCCAGACCCAGCGCGGCGCGGCGCAGCGCGAACGGATCCTTATTACCGCTGGGCTTGAGGCCCACGGCGAAGATGCCGGCGAGCGTGTCGAGGCGATCAGCGACGGCAAGCACGCGCCCCACCTTGCCCGCGGCAATGGCGTCACCGGCAAAGCGCGGCTGGTAGTAGCTGTCGAGCGCCTGGGCCACTTCCGGCGTTTCGCCATGATGGGCGGCGTAGTAACGACCCATCACGCCTTGCAGCTCGGGGAACTCACCGACCATGCGCGTGAGCAGATCGCACTTGCTGAGCGCAGCCGCACGCGTCGCTTCGCCGGCGTCGACATCGACACGGTTGGCGATGATGCGTGCCAGCTCGGCCACGCGAATGCTCTTGTCCCACAGGCTGCCCAGCGACTGTTGATAGGTGACGTTCTTGAGCTGGTCCTGGTAGCCAGCAAGTGGTGTCTTCAGGTCCTCGTCCCAGAAGAACTTCGCATCGGCAAAACGCGGACGGATCACGCGCTCGTAGCCTTTGCGAATTTCGCTGGGCTGCTTGCTGTCGATATTGGCAACGCCGATGAAATGTTCAGTGAGCTTGCCGTCCGCATCGAACACCGGCACGAATTTCTGGTTGGTCTCCATCGTGGTGACCAATGCTTCTGGCGGCACCGCGAGGAATTCGCGCTCGAAGGTACAGGCGATGGCAACCGGCCATTCGGTAAGGTTGGCGATTTCGTCGAGCAGCGCGTCATCGAGCCGCGGCACGCCACCGGTTTCTTTCGAAACACGCGCCACTTCATCGCGAATCTTCTGGCGCCGCTCGAACGGATCGGCCAGCACCTTGGCCGAACGCATGCCGTCCAGCCAGCTGTCGGCATCGACCACGTGCAACGGCTGCGGATGCATGAAGCGATGACCACGTGACTTGCGCCCACTGGTAAGGCCAAGCACCTTGCCATCGATGATATCGGCGCCATGCAGCATCACCAGCCAATGCACGGGACGCACGAAGCTATAGTCGTGGTCGCCCCAGCGCATCGGCTTGGGGATAGGTAGGCCCTTGAGCGCCTCATCCACGATCTCAGGCAGCAACGCAGCCACGGGCTGACCGGGCTTGGTGGCGCGGAAAACGAACCAGGAACCCTTGTCGGTTTCGAGCTTTTCCAGCTGCTCGACCGTCACACCGCAGGACTGCGCAAAACCCAGCAGGGCCTTGCCAGGCTGGCCATTAGCGTCGAGGGCGGCGTTGACCGCCGGGCCACGACGTTCGATGGTTTGCTCCGGCTGGTTCACCGCCACATCCGGGATATAGACGGCCAAACGCCGTGGCGATGCATAGGACCTGGCGACATCCAGCGCGCCGCCAACACCACGCTTGGCGAGGCCATCGCAGATGCCGCGCAGAAAGGCCGCGGCAAGTTCGTCCAGCGCCTTGGGCGGCAGTTCTTCCGTACCCAGTTCGATCAACAATGGCTTGCTGGCGGCGCTCATGCAGCCTGCTCCTTCACGTTCCTTTTAAGGCCCGGAAAACCGAGCTTCTCGCGCTGCCCCACATACGCCTCGGCCACGCTGCGGGCCAGTGTGCGTACGCGCAGGATGTAACGCTGGCGCTCGGTCACACTGATGGCACGGCGCGCATCGAGCAGATTGAACGTGTGACTGGCCTTCATCACCTGCTCATAGGCAGGCAGCGGCAGCCCGGCGGCGATCAACTTGTTCGCCTCGCCCTCGCAGACGTCGAACCAACGGAGCAGCTCGGGCACATTGGCGTGCTCGAAGTTGTAGGTGCTCTGCTCCACTTCGTTCTGATGGAACACGTCGCCGTAGGTGACCGTGCCGCGCGGGCCTTCGGTCCAGATCAGGTCGTAGACGTTGTCGACGTTCTGCAGGTACATCGCCAGGCGCTCGAGACCGTAGGTGATCTCACCTGTCACGGGACGGCATTCCAGGCCACCGGCCTGCTGGAAGTAGGTGAACTGGGTGACTTCCATGCCATTGAGCCAGACTTCCCAGCCCAGGCCCCAGGCACCCAAGGTGGGTGATTCCCAGTTGTCCTCGACGAAGCGCAAGTCATGCACCAGTGGGTCAAGCCCCAGCTCCTTCAGCGAACCGATGTACAGATCCAGGATGTTGTCCGGATTGGGCTTCATCACCACCTGATACTGGTAGTAATGCTGCAGGCGGTTCGGATTCTGGCCGTAGCGGCCGTCGGTCGGTCGGCGCGAGGGCTGCACATAGGCAGCGGCCCACGGCTCCGGACCGAGTGAGCGCAGGAAGGTTGCGGGGTGGAAGGTGCCAGCACCGACCTCGGTATCGAGGGGCTGCAGCAAGACACAACCCTGGGCCGCCCAATAGCGGTTCAGGGTCTGGATCACATCCTGGAAGGTGCGCGCGGACATGGCTTTCCGTGGGCTTGAATAAAGCGCGTTAGTATAGCCGCGACCGCTTTCGCTGCTGGCGTTTCGGCGCGAAACCCTCATCGGAGAGATTGCCGCATGGTCGCTTCACCGCAATCCGCGTCCCTGCTCGGTCGCCGTGGCCGACTGGAACTGGACGAGCTGCTGGCAACGCTGGTGGTCGATGGCTACCTGCTTGCCGAGGACGCCAAGCTGGTGCGCATGGGCGCACGCAGCGGCCGCAGCACGGTGGAGCTGCATCCGCTGGTACTGGTGGCCAACGCGAAGCTGCCCAATCAACGGGAGCCGGGCCGCCCCCTGGGTCTCGAAGCCTTGACGGAATGGCTGGCCGGCCAGGCCAGCCTGCCCTACCTCAAGATCGATCCGATGAAGATCAACGCGGCTGCGGTGACCCAGGTGGTCAGCCATGCCTACGCGCAGCGGCATCGCATCCTGCCGGTTGGCGTTGCGCCGGGCGAGGTCACGTTCGCCACCTGCGAACCGTTCGACGCCGCCTGGGCCAAGGATCTGGCCCAGATGATTCGGCGGGACGTGCGGCGGGTGGTGTCCAATCCGCTGGACATCAACCGCTACCTGCTGGAGTTCTACGGCGTCCAGCGCTCGATCCAGCTGGCGCAGGACGCCAAGGGCTCTGGCTACGACTCTTCCGCCATCCTCAATTTCGAGCAGTTGGTGGAGCTGGGCAAGGGCGGCGAAATCGGCGCGGACGATCGCCATGTCGTGCATATCGTCGACTGGCTGCTGCAATACGCTTTCGAGCAGCGCGCATCGGACATTCACCTGGAGCCGCGACGCGACGCTGGCCGCATGCGTTTCCGCATCGACGGCGTGATGCACAAGGTATTCGAACTGCCGCCGCCCGTGATGACGGCCGTCACCGCGCGCATCAAGATCCTTTCGCGCATGGACGTGGCGGAAAAGCGCAGGCCGCAGGATGGCCGCATCAAGACCCGTTCGTCATCGGGTCGCGAGGTGGAACTGCGTATCTCGACCATGCCCACCGCGTTCGGCGAGAAGGTGGTGATGCGTATTTTCGACCCGGATCTGGTGGCCAAGGATTTCGGGCAATTGGGCTTTTCCGCCGAAGAAGGCGCCATCTGGCGCTCGATGGTGGAACGCCCACACGGCATCGTGCTGGTGACCGGACCGACCGGTTCCGGCAAGACCACCACGCTGTATTCGACGCTCAGGCACCTGGCCACGCCCGAACTTAACGTGTGCACGGTGGAAGACCCGATCGAGATGGTCTCGCCCGAGTTCAACCAGATGCAGGTGCAGGCGGCGATCGATCTCGATTTCGCCACGGGCGTGCGGACCCTGCTACGGCAGGACCCAGACATCATCATGGTCGGCGAAATTCGCGACCTGGAAACCGCGCAGATGGCGGTGCAGGCCTCGCTCACCGGCCATTTGGTGCTGTCGACGCTACATACCAACGATGCACCCAGTGCGGTCACCCGTCTGCTGGATTTGGGTGTGCCGCACTATCTGATTCAGTCCACGCTTACCGGCGTGGTGGCACAGCGTCTGGTGCGCACGCTGTGTGC
The DNA here is from genome assembly GCF_026283945.1 of Dyella humicola. NCBI lineage: Bacteria > Pseudomonadati > Pseudomonadota > Gammaproteobacteria > Lysobacterales > Rhodanobacteraceae > Dyella > Dyella humicola. The sequence continues at coordinate 3,981 of NZ_JAPDPC010000003.1, read as the reverse complement.
GCACTGCAAACAGGAAACGACGCAGGATCCGCACGAGTGGACAGCGTTGACCCATGGCTGGTCCATTCCGTTGCCCGAAAAGGTCTTCAAGCCGCTCGGTTGCCTGGAATGCCGCAACACCGGCTTCATGGGGCGCACCGGCATTTACGAAATGATGCAGTTGTCCTCGCGCCTGCGCGGCCTTATCTCTTCACAACTTGATCTTGGGCATTTCGGTCATGCCGCGCTCGCCGAAGGCATGACTCCATTGCGCATTTCCGCTGCCGCACAGGTCGCGCGCGGCGTGACTACCGTGCAGGAAGTACTCCACGTGATCCCGCCGATCGAACACAGTTCAGTTTGAATCCGCATCATCACACTGTCTCTCCGTCCTATGAAGTCGCCGCATCGCATGAAACCCGTCCTGATCATCCGCACCGGTCGCGCCCCTGATGCCATCCGGGCTCGCCACGGCGATTTTCCACACTGGTTCCGCCTGGGCGCCAATCTGTCGCCAGAGCGGGTACGAATCATCGATGTGGAAGCAGGCGAGACACTTCCCGCGGCGTCCGAGGTAGCGGGGGCGCTGATCACGGGCTCGGCCGCCATGGTGACCGAGCGCGCGCCCTGGAGCGAGCGCACCGCGGGCTGGATCCGCGATGCGATGGACCTTGAGCTGCCGATGTTTGGCGTCTGCTATGGCCACCAGCTGATGTCGCACGCACTCGGTGGCCGTGTCGACTACCTGCCGGGTGGACGCGAGATCGGCACGCTACCGATCAAGCTGCTCGATGCCGCCAAGCACGATCCGCTTGCCGCCGATCTGCCGTCCGAATTTCGTGCCCACACCACGCACGAGCAAAGCGTGCTGGAAGTGCCCAAGGGCGCCACCGTGCTGGCCAGCTCGGAGCGCGACCCGCACCACTTGCTTCGTTATGGCGCGAACGCCGTCAGCGTGCAGTTCCATCCCGAGTTCAACGCCGACGTCATGCGCGCGTATATCCATCGCAAGCGCGATGCCATGGACAAGGAAGGCTTCGATCCGCATCACACGTTCCGCCAGGTGGCAGCGACCCCGCTGGCACGCCGGCTGATGCGGCAGTTCTCCCGGCACCATGGGCTCGCCAAACACGGGTAAGTCACAGTGTCCGCCTAGAATGGCTTGCCGGGCGCATTCCCGCGTATAGCGCGCCCTCCGCGAGAGGATGGGCGATATGGCATTGAAGCAGCCGCATGTACATCGCGCCGCCGTGATCGCGATGCGTCTGGTCGATATCGCCGACGCCATTGATCTGACCGCCGCCGAATCGTTATGGGCACATCACGCACGTACGGCCGCTGCGCGCGGTCGACTGATCAACGCGCCGCCGAAGGCGGTGGCATTTGGGGTGCCGCCAGTTCAGCTCACGCTTGATCCCCAGCTGATCGACATCGGCGGGCGGCCGATGCAGGCCACCGTCATGGCGCGGCTTTATGATTTTGGCGCCGTCGCCTTTTCCCTGCGCGTAGCGGCCGATGACCTTTCCTGGGCCGACTTCACCTCGCGCGTCAACGCCGTCGATGCTGCGCTAGGGCTGGCTTCGGACGCATCGGTGTGGCCAAAGCTGGTGGAACAGATCACCACGATCATGCGTCCTGCGCTCTCGCGGCCCAGCGTCGTCCCGTTGCAGGAGGACTATCTGCTGGGGCTCGTACACGCGATGGAGGGCGTGAGCACGACAGCTTCATTGCATCACGAGATCGACCTCGTGCCGATGCTGTCCGGCGAGTCGCGGCCCCTGTCCGAGCAGGCTCGCCAGGAGCTGTTGCGGCAGCGCTTTTCTTACTATGCCGATGACCTGGTCGTGCTGACCTGGGATCGCGCCTTCATCGTCGAGCCGCGCAACGATTCCGATGTCGTGGATATCCTCGAGGTCGCCAATGCGCAGCTGTTGGAATTGCGCTACTACGACGAATTGCTCGATGCCGAACTGCCGCGCATGTACGACCTCGTCGAAGCGACCCTGCACGTCGCCAGTCCCTTCGCTGCGCGCCGCTATGCGGACCTGGCCCGTCATCTTTATACGTTGGTCGCCGAAGTCACCGAGATCACCGAAAAAGTCGACAACGCGCTGCAAGTGACCGAAGACGTGTACCTTGCCCGCGTCTATGCCTCCGCGTTGGGGTTGTTCCGCGTCTCGCACGTGAGCAAGGCCGTCGACCGCAAGCTGGCCATCATTCGCGACAGCTACGCTGCGCTCTATGAAGAAGCGTCAAGCAAGCGCGGCGAATTGCTGGAACTGGCAATCATCTTGCTGATCGTGGTGGAGATCGTCATCGCCGTGATGCGGCACGTCTAAGCGCCCGCCGAGCGGATCTCAGCGGTTCCGGGGCGGCATGGGAAACGGCGTGATCTTCTGCCCGTCACTGGCGTCGCGAATGACCAGCGCGCCCTTGCTCTCAACCTCTTCGATGCGCACGACCGACTGCATCGGCAGATGAAGCACGTGAGTGTCCTTGAACTCCTCGCGCAAACGCTCTTCGGTCGGGTCGACCAACAAGCCCTCACCGACCGGCTCGAACACCAGCTCGCCCACTTCGGTGAATCCCCAAAGGCTGCTGGACGCCACGTGGCGAGCGTAGAGCTCGTAGCACTTGCCCAGATGGAGGAAGGTCACTTTGTAGAGTTTCTTGTTACGCATAGGCCTAGGTTATCCGCGCAGACGACGCGCGATCGCATCGCGTGACAATAGCCCAAATACCACGCCAAACAGGAACCCGGCGATATGCGTCCACCAGACCACGGCGCCATAGCTTGGACCTGCATAGGTGAAGAGCAGCTGCAGCAAGACCCAGATACCGATGAGTAAAAACGCCGGTACCCGCACGAACTCCAGATACAGACCCAGTGGCAATACCAGGCCGAGACGCGCACGCGGAAATAGCGCGATATACGTGCCAAGCACCGCCGACACTGCGCCGCTACAGCCGATGATGGGCGATCGCACGCCAGCCAGTGACAGCGCGCCAACCAGGTTGGCGACGATGCCTCCAAGCATGAAGAGCAACAAAAAGCGCAACGAGCCGAGCGTGCGTTCGGCCGGAATGCCGAAGATCACCAGGAACAGCAAATTGCCCAGCAAGTGCAGCCAGGCCAGATGAATGAACAACGCCGTGGCTAGGCGCAGCAGCGCCGGGTCGTGCAGCTGCGGGAGGATCGGCAACTTCGCATCGAAGATGTTGGCCGGCACGGTACCCCACTCCAGCCACATCGAGACGCGTTGCGGCGCGGGCAGCAAGGCCAACCAGACGAAACTGATCACACAAGCGACCACCAGCAGGGTCGACGCCCATTGCACATGCTTACGACGTCGGGTTTCGACATGGACAAACACGTGAAGGTCGCTCCGCGGGACGCCGCTCAAGGGCACGCTGCATCATAGGCGATAACGAACGGCCGCATTCGTTGACGACGGCGCGAATAGGTAGCAGCGCGGATGCTTCCACCGCCCTCCCTACCGTCGTCTCTCCTCACCATCATCCCCCTCACCGTCGGCCCTCCTTCACCGCCAGTTCCCCCTCACCGTCATCCCCGCGAAAGCGGGGATCCAGCGCCTTTGGCGTGAGCGGCATGACGCGACGACCGTCGCGTTGTCCATCCCGTGCACAGGCACTGGATCCCCGCCTTCGCGGGGATGACGGTGAGGTTTATTCGGGCCATTCGCATCGCCCGGCGTTGTCGAAAGTCCAAACGAAAAACCCCCGCAGCGTGAGCCGCGAGGGTTTCGGATCGAGCGGCGCGTAAAGCGCGAAACGCCCAAAGACAAACGCCTTCCCAAATGGGAAGGCGTTTGAGGATGAAGCCCCTGGCGGTGACCTACTCTTGCATGGGCAACGCCACACTACCATCGGCGCAGCTGCGTTTCACTTCCGAGTTCGGGATGGGATCGGGTGGGACCACAGCGCTATAGCCGCCAGGGAAAAGGTGCGGACAGCGCTTTGAGAGCGCCAGTCCGGCGTAAG